>JBJTNB010000044.1:0-8199 GCA_046073845.1 Micrococcales bacterium | reverse complement strand
CCCTGGCGGAGACAACAAGGATGCCGCAGGAGTTGCAGCAACCACGAGCGGAATGATTATGTCGCTCTGGAACACCGGAACTACCAAACCGGATCAACCAACTTACGGAACCATGGAGGGCACTTCGATGGCGGCTCCGGTGGTTGCTGGAGTTGTGGCTCTGCTCTATTCGATCAAGCCGACTATTACTTTCGATGAAGTTTGGACTGTGCTTTCGGCAACGGTGACTCCGTTCAAGGTGGGCGGGCAGTGCGCCAGCTCGCTCAAGGGAATGTGTGGAGTTGGAATCGTCAATGCCGGCGACGCCGTTGCCTACCTAAAAACCCATATGTAGTTTGGCTTAAATGAAAAACGGCGAACCATTTCTGGTTCGCCGTTTTCGTTTGTGCGGGCGAAGGGACTTGAACCCCCATGCCTTGCGGCGCTGGAACCTAAATCCAGTGCGTCTGCCAATTTCGCCACGCCCGCAACCTGTCTAGTGTAAACGATTTTTTGGCTGTGGAAAACTCCAGCCTGAAAATCTCTTATTTGCCACCATCCTTGCGGAGGCAAAATGTCGATTGCAGAGATTTCAAGGGCGGCTCACGCTCTCACGGCCACCGGGTTCTCGGCTGAGTTGGCCCTCGATTCAGCCGTCGACCGTTTCGCTTTAGAAGGCGCTCTGCCGCTTTCTGACGAGCGTGAATTGCGGCGGCAGGCTCGAATGGTTGCCCTGGGCTTTGGCCCGCTTCAGAGCTTTATCGATGATCCCGAAATTGAAGAAATCTGGATCAACCGGCCGAGCGAGGTCTACTTGGCGAGGCGCGGGGTGGTCGAACGGCACTTTCTTGCCCTAACGGCAAGCGACATTGCCACCCTGACCGAGCGCATGTTACGGGTCAGCGGCAGACGGCTAGATCGCTCGACGCCGTTTGTAGATGCAGCTTTGCCTGACGGGTCTAGGCTGCATGTCGTCATTCCCGACATCGCGCGCGAGCACTGGTCACTAAACATTCGCAAGTTTCCGAACCAGATTTGGAACCTGGCAGAACTTGCCGCTAGAAACGTTGTGACGTCATCGCAACGCGCGTTCCTAGTTGAAGAAATTGCTCGTGGGTCAAACATCCTGGTGAGTGGTGCGACACAGGCAGGTAAAACGACAATGCTCTGCGCGTTGATTGCAGAAACGCCACCCGATACGCGTCTCGTTTCTGTCGAAGAGACCTTCGAAATTCGATCAGCCAAACACGATTGGGTTGCGCTGCAAACTCGACAGGCAAACCTTGAGGGCAATGGCGAGGTCTCACTTCGACGATTGGTTAAAGAAAGCCTTCGAATGCGGCCTGGGCTACTGGTAGTTGGTGAGGTACGTGAGGCCGAAAGTCTTGATTTGCTCATCGCGATGAATAGCGGCATTCCGGGCATGTGCACAATCCACGCGAATTCAGCAGCGGCCGCAATTACAAAACTTTGCACCCTTCCGCTTTTGGCAGGTGCGAACATCTCTGCAGATTTCGTAAAACAAACTGTTGCAGATTGCGTCGACCTGGTGGTGCATTGCGAGATGCTGCCGTCTGGCGAAAGGCGAGTTGTCGAAATTGCCAAGGTCGCGATAACCGCCGGCCAGATTTCTGTCGAGGTACTGCCATGCTGACAAAGGCGCGCCAATTGCTGCAACGTGCGGGGTTTCAGAACTACAAGCAGGTTTCTTTCTTGGCCGCAGGCGGGGGTGTTCTCATTGTTGCTCTCGTGTATGAGTTGCCCGGCTTGATCGTTTTGGCAGTTGCCGCCAGCGTAGGGTCGCTTGCCCTTGCAGCAGACTTCGTTGGCAAACGTGCCAATCTGAGAAGCAAGCGAATTGTCGAAGAATGGCCAGTTGTGCTCGAGTCCCTAGAGTCTGCGGTTAGCTCGGGCCTGAGTCTTCTAGAGGCATTTCGCGACATAGCCGAGGCCCACAGCATGCACGTTTCTGCCGACTTTGAAGTGCTGTGTGCAGAACTCGAGCGGGGCATAAATGTTGACGAGGCCTTGCAACACCTAGCAGGCCGGCTCGCCATGCCCACCTGCGACCTCACGATTCAAACCCTGCGGCAGGTAAACCGGGCCGGTGGACTAGGGCTCACCCAGTCACTGCATGCCCAAGCCAACTTAGTTCGCGAGCAAGAGTTACTCGTTGAGCAGTTGCAAGCCAAACAAGGATGGGTGCTTGGCACCGCCAAGATTGCCGTTGCTTCGCCATGGGTGGTTATCGCATTGGTTTCGCTTCGGGCCGAGAATGCACGTCTGTACGCCTCGGTGCCAGGCGTGGCCATCACAGCCTTCGGGCTAGTGGCCAGCATCCTGGCATATCGTCTTGTCTCAAAGATTGGGCGCATCGATGTTGCTGAACGGGTCTTCGCGTGATCTCACTTTCAATCGGCTTGGTGATCACGATGGTCGGGTTTTCGGCCTATTTGGTTGCAACTGGTGCTCGTCGAGGCAATCGATTCGCCGCCGTTGAAGCTTTCGCACCAGGTGGCACTGTGGCGGGCTTGGTTCAGAGTAGGCGGCGTCGAACCAAAAACTTGGCAAGGGTAACGAGCGAAACCGTCGACCGGCATCTGCCTGATCAGGTCGAGTTGATGGCGGTGGCATTGCAAAGCGGCGAGTCGCTGCAGGCCGCACTCGAACTCATTGCGACTACCTCACGCGGACCATTTGCTGATGCGCTTCGTCAATCTCAAGTTCGCCTGCAACTCGGTTCGAGCCTCGATCAAGAGTTGCAAATTCTGTGTGTTGAGCTACCGACCGCTGGTGTAAAAGAGTTCGCGAGCAAATTAGCCATCGCAATAAATCGCGGAACACCTCTAGCTGGTTCGCTTAGCAATCTAGCCACAACTCTGCGAAGACGTGCTGCGAATCAACTCCTTCGACAGGCTGGCTCAAACGAAACGAAGATGCTAATCCCTCTCGTTGCCATCGTGCTGCCGCTGACCGTTGTGTTCGCGATCTACCCAAGTTCGGCGATTTTGCAAATTGGATTTTGAGAGCGAAGTTGAAAGGAAAATATGAAACAGAAAGAAAGCCAATCGTTTCGAGATGAACGCGGAGACGTGCCAGGTTGGGTGCTGATCACCATCATGACGGCGGGGCTAGTCGTTCTGATGTGGTCAATAGCTGCACCGGCTCTGAAGGGTATCTTCGAACAGGCATTGAGTAAGGTTGCAACGTTTTAGCGACGAGGCGGGTTCGGCTGTCGTCGAATTCGTTCTCGTACTCATTCCGTTTCTCTTGCTCGGTGGGGCACAGTTGGGGTGGTTGAGCGACGTGGTCGAGCGGTCAGAACTTAGAGTTCTCGCCACCGATATCGCTCGCTACGCCGCCTTGGCCGATGTGACAGAGACCGAGGCCACCGCATCGCTTGAACAAAAGCTCAAGGCCTTTTCTGGGGCCAGCGGCTCGGTAGCCAAGGTGAATAAGGTTGCCGTTCGGGTTTATTTCGCAAGCCATCAGTGGTGGTTGGCGGGTCGAAGCATTGAGGTAGCCGGCATTGCAACCGCAGAGCTCGGGGTTGGCCAATGAACTGGCGGCGGGCGGTTTGGCTCGATGGGGGCAATGCGGTGGTCGAATTCATCGTTGTCGCAGTGGGGCTGCAGCTTGCCATGGTGGCATTGGTAACGGGTCTTGGCAGTCGCATTGATTCTCAATCGGCTGCGGCTGTGATTGCTCGCCAGGCGCTTCGAGACGCCCAACTGAATTCAAACGCCCAGGCGCCCAGCGGTGAGCTGGCGAACGTTTTGCGCACCTTTGGGCTAGCTGCAGTCGACTATTCAATTCAGATAGGTGGCGCCTGTCCTGATCAAATTAGAGTCTCAGCAATTGTGCGCGGCGTGAGTGCAACTGCGGCAGCGAATTGTGCCAATTGAATGTGCGGCCGATCGCACGATTGCGTTCTGATCAAGGCTCAATGTTGCCGCTGATGTTGGCAGCAACAATGTTTATTTGTGTTTTTTCGCTTGTTACCTTCGAGGCTTCCGACCTCGCCGCCTATAGGCACACTCTGCAGTTCGATGCAGATCAGATTGCGCTGGTTGCTGCTGGTACCCAGCAAAAAGACTTCGCAACTGTTGTGCGGGCAGCTGGGTTGGCAGAATTACAAAAATTCGACTCAGAAAATATCTCAATCGAAGCCGGTCAGGCAGACGTCAAACTCTGCTCAACCTGGGTTGCACATTTCAAACTCGTCTTCGCACCGACAGCTCAGCAGGTTTGCGTGGTTGCATCCTCACGTTGAATTGAGTGCACTGGTTATGGAATCGAAACCAATTTCACATTGCTGATCGCGATTGCTCCGCTAGTGGTTTTGCTGATTGCAACGAATGCGATCTTCTTGCCGTGCAGTGCCTTGGTGTAATCCCAGAAGAGTCGGAAAGCCGAGGCATCGTCGCTACCCAGGTAGGTCCAGGTTTTCGCACCTGGCATCTTTAGTGCGAATGACACAGTGGCAGGGTCGCTTGTAGGCAGGTCCACGCTCAAGTTCACGGTCTTAGTCGACGGGTCAATCTCAGAGTGCAAAACCGGCTTGACGGCAGTTGGCGCAGCAGGCAATTGGTTCTCTGCCCGAAGCACAACGCTCGAATATGCAGGAACTGTGATGGTCAGGTTGCCCGATGCGTCGCTCGTGGCATCCGCGCCGGTTCCCCACACGCTCTTGAATAGGGTGTTCGGAGTCGAGGTTGGCAACGTCAGAGTCTTGTCGGTAGTCGCGTTGTTGAAGCCGACGACGAATTCTCGACGATCTGCTGCATCGATGCGACTGACTGCGCTGATTGCGCCATTGGCCGCGCGGTAAATCTCGGCGCCACCGGCAAGCGCCGGGTACTTCGCTCGAAGTGCATTCAGGTCGGTGATGCGCTTCATGATCGGGTTGTCGGTGATTGTCAGCGACGAACCAAAGCCAATCGCCTGGGCACCAACTCGAAGTTCACTTCGCCATTCGGCCACCTGAGTAGGGAACATGTCTTCTCGGGCGGCCCGGTCGCCACCGTAACCAATCATGCCCACCTCATCGCCGTAGTAAACGGTAGGGGTGCCTCGGTTCAAGAACATCAGGTCGTGTGCGAGAAGGTCGGCTTTCAAAATGGTTGCCGAGGTCGCTCCGGCATGCATCAGGTTGTAAGCCACGCGCCCCATGTCGTGGTTACCCATGAAGGTGACCAGGTTGTAAGCGTTCTTGGTAGCGGTAGTGAACTTGTCATCGTTGTTCAAGATGTACATGAGGTTTCCGCCATCGCCATCGCCACCCGCGTATTGCACTGCATCCAGTTGAAAAGCGAAGTCGAGGGCAGATGGCAATCCACGATTGCGAACATTGCTGCTTAGAACATCGGAGCTACCTTCGTAGAACTCACCGAAGGCGGTGACGTTTGGCTTGGTTGCGGCAGTTGCCGAAACAATCTTTGGCCACCACTTTGCGAAGAAAGCGTCGTCAACGTGCTTTGCAGTGTCAACACGGAAAGCATCGACGCCGTAGTTGTTAACCCATTGCGAATAGACCGAAGCGAAGCCGTCGACCACGGCTGCGTTCTCTGTCTTAATGTCATCGAGGCCATAGAAATCACCGTTCTGGTACCAGAACTTATTGCCCCAGTCTTGAACGTCGCCGCGGTTGTGGTAGTTGGTGATGTTGTTTAACCAGGCAGGGTTCTTAGCGCTCGCATCTGCGGTTGGAATGTATGGAGTGCCGAAACCTTTGTATTGAATTACATCGGCCGTGTGATTCATGACGATGTCGAGAACCACCTTCATGCCGAGCGAGTGAGCGCAATCGACCATGTTCTTGAAATCTGCGTTGGTGCCCCAGTGTGGATCAATGTTCAAAAAGTCTTCGATCCAGTAGCCGTGGTAGGCCGCCGAGTCACCCTGCACATATTTCTGCTTGAACGGTGGCGTCACCCACAGGGTCGTGAAACCCATCGAGTGGATGCGCGCTAGCCCGGTACCGGTCGTGCAACCGCCGGTCAATCCTTTGAGGTCACCACCGTGGTAGTAGCCATCTGAAGTTGGGTCGAAACCATCAACCGATGCCTTGCCGCCAACAATGCCGGCATGGTCATTCGAGGTGTCGCCATTCGCGTATCTGTCGGTCATCACAAAGTAGATGCTGTCGCTGGCCAAACCGTTTCGAACCTCTGGCTTCGCCAGAGTCGCCGCCTCGGCAGCTGTCGGTGGGGTGGTGCTGGCGACTGTGGTGCTTGCAGACCAGGCCATCCCTGGTGTGATGAATGCCAACACGGTGGCAGCGGCGATTGAGATCTTGGTGACGTTACGCAGTTTCGGCATTTGCCTATTATCTAGGGCTTTTTATGAACTCAGGTATGTATCGGTAAAACAGCCAGGCGGTACCCAGCCCGACCACGCCGAATGTGGCCATACCTGTGGCCAAGCCGACGGTTGCAGCCAGAGCTGACAGAAGTGGTGGGGCGGCGGCCACACCCGCATCGACTAGAAGCCTGAAGCCTGCCAGAAACTCTGGGCGGGCGTCGGAAGGCGCTAGGTCGGCACCGAGAGTTAGCACCAGCCCCGAGCCGAGCCCGTTGGCCAATGACATCAAGATTGCGAAAATCAAGAAGCTCGGTTCATCTGTAACCGCGAACATGAAAATGTGTGTGAGCGCGAGGCCGATCGTGGTCGGAACTGCGGCCCAGCGTCGACCGTATTTGTCCATGATCTGCCCAGAGGTATAGAACAAGGCGAAATCGATGATGCCGGCGATGCCGATAAAAAGCGTGGAACGATCGGGGGTATGCCGACCACGAGGGCCCAAAGCGGCAAACCGACTTGCCGTGTTGTGCGAAGCACTGCAACCACCATTGCCGCAACTCCGACTGTTGCAAGTTTCTTGCTCTCACGTTTTGCGATTGCAAGAGTTTGAGAGATTGACGCACCTGCGGTGGGCTTGGTGCCATCCTCTTTTGAAACAGCGAGTGCGACTGCGGCACAAAGCCAGATGACTAAGGAAAATACGAATACAAAGTTGATGCCAAGCCATGCGATTATGCCGGCTGCGACTAGTGGGCCAATGAACGCCCCAGCGCGAAAAGTGCCACCAAGCATCGATAGCGCTCGCGCTCTCTGGGCTAGCGGAACATGCTCTGTCATGAATGCGTGACGAGCCAGCGCGAAGACAGCGCTCGAGGCCCCAACGACAAAAACCGAAATACCGAGAGTAAAGATGCTTTGAGCGAAGAAGGCGAACCCAACCGCGGCGAGGGCGCCTACCGATGCCCACAACATTGCCTTGCGCTCACCTAAGCGAGACACAAATCGAGCTGCGGGCAAATCAGCAACCAGAAGCCCAAGCATCACTAGGCCAGCGATAAACCCAGCTACAGGAATAGAGGCGCCAAGCCGCTCTGCACTTGCCGGAATGATGGGTAAAAGGGCGTACTCGCTGGTTGAGAATAGGGCAGAGGGCAGAAATACCGATGTGACTAGCGAGCGAATCGTGAAGGTCTGCTTGCTTTCTGGCACGGGTCAATTATCGCCACATAAACTTGCAGAGTTATGGCCGAGCTAGATCTTTCGCAAGAACTCAAAGACTTGAGTTCGACGCTCGCCGACATCGTTCAGGTGCTTGACCTGCCGGCCCTCGAGGTCGAAATCGACGATTTGAAGCAGGCGGCCGCTGCCCCAAATCTCTGGGACGACCAGGCCAAGGCGCAAAAGGTCACCAGCGCGCTCTCGCAGAAGCAGGCGCTATTCGACCGCGTATCCGAGGCGCAAAGCCGCCTAGCCGATCTGCCGCTGCTTGTCGAGATGGCCAATACCGAAAACGATGAGTCGGCCCGCAAGGATGCCCGTGCCGAATGCACTGCGCTGACCGAAGATATCTCGAAGCTTGAGGTTCAAACCTTGCTCAATGGCGAGTTCGACTCTCGCGGGGCAGTGGTAACTATTCGCTCGGGTGCCGGTGGAGACGACGCCACCGACTTTGCCGAAATGTTATTGCGTATGTATTTGCGCTACGCCGAAAAACACAAGTACGCGGTGCAGGTTCTCGACACTTCGTACGCAGAAGGTGCTGGCATCAAGTCTGCAACTTTCGAAGTCGATGCACCTTTCGCATTCGGCACGCTCAGCGTTGAAGGCGGCACTCACCGCCTAGTTCGAATGAGTCCGTTCAACGCTGCGGGCAAACGTCAAACCTCATTCGCCGCGGTCGAAGTTGTGCCGCTCATT
>JBJTNB010000043.1:0-9043 GCA_046073845.1 Micrococcales bacterium | reverse complement strand
CGAAACCGAGTAGCGGCATGCCGGTGGCGATTGCGCCTGACGTGACGACGATTACCTTCTGACCACGCTTAGTCGCTGCTGCAATGGAATCGACAAGAACATCGAGGTTCGAGGAGTTATCGCCGGTGATTGAAGACGAACCAATCTTGATGACGACGCGTTTTGCATCTGAAAGTTGATTGCGAGTCAGACTCACTTCTTCTTTCCTTCTGCTTTGCGCTCCTCTTCCATTTGCTCACGCAACGCTGCGCGCTGATCCATCATGTCTTTGTACTCGGCGCGACGCTGGTCGGTTGTGCGACGGGTGCGCTGGTTGATACGAATGTCTTCACCGCGACGCCCACCGATTAGTTCGCCGGCGCTGACAATCTGTGGCTCCCAGTCGAAGACCACGCCTTCGCCTGCGCCGATAACGACCATGTCGCCCGCAATCGCTCCAGCCTTGATCAGTGCATCTTCGATGCCAATCTTGTTCAAGCGATCGCCAAGGTAACCAACGGCCTCGTCGTTGCCGAACTGAGTCTGAGCAACCCAGCGCTCTGGCTTGGCACCAGTAATCCTGAAGAAATGACCCTCGTGGTCGAATTCCTTGGTGATTTCGAACTTGCCCTCGTCGCGACGCTGCTGCATGAGCGTGATTCGAGTGCGAACCGGTGCGAGCGCCTCGCGGTTTGCGCGTTCTTCTTTCACCACAGATGCCAGTGCGAAGTTCAATTCACGCAAACCTTCGTGGCTTGCAGCCGAAACGAGGTAAACCCTGTAGCCGCGCCCTTCGAGCTCTGCCTTTACGAACTCTGCGAGTTCGCGGGCATCAGGAACATCGACTTTGTTTAGTGCGATTAGCTGCGGGCGCTGAGTTAGCGGAGTCTGACCTTCAGGAACCTCGTACTCATCTAGTTCGTGCAAAATCTTGTCGAGGTCGGTCAGTGGGTCGCGACCGGGATCCATGGTGGCGCAATCAATCACGTGCAAAAGTGCCGAGCAACGCTCGACGTGACGAAGAAACTCGAGGCCGAGACCCTTGCCCTTACTTGCGCCTTCGATAAGACCCGGCACGTCAGCAATCACATAGCGCGACTCGCCTGCCTGAACCACGCCAAGGTTTGGGTGAAGGGTGGTGAATGGGTAGTCGGCAATCTTTGGGCGAGCTGCAGAAAGTGCTGCGATCAAGCTCGACTTACCGGCCGATGGGTAACCAACAAGCGCGATGTCGGCAACGGTCTTGAGCTCGAGGGTTACAGTGCCCTTCCAACCAGGAACACCGAGCAGTGCAAAACCAGGTGCCTTGCGCTTTGAATTTGAAAGTGCCGCGTTACCTAGGCCGCCAACGCCACCTTCGGCAACCAAAAGCTCCATGCCTGCTTCTTCGAGGTCTGCGATTACCTGGCCGCGAGCGTTCTTTACAACCGTTCCGATTGGAACCGGCAAGACCACGTCTTCTCCGCGTGCACCGTTGCGAAAATCGCCAGCGCCTGGGCCACCGTCGCCACCGCTGCGGTGTGACTGAAAGTGATAGTCGAGGAGTGTAGTTACGCTCGGGTCGGCGATCAAAGAGATCGAACCACCGTTACCGCCATCGGCGCCATCTGGGCCGGCAAGTGGCTTGAACTTTTCACGCTTGATAGATACACAACCATCGCCACCGTTACCGGCGCGCAAGTGCAGAGTCACCTGGTCTACGAATGTGACCATAATTCCTCCGATTCTTTAGAAACAGCAAAGGCGAGCCAACAGGCTCGCCTCGCTGAGAAAGTTCTTGTTACGCAGCAGTCACAATGTTGACTACGCGACGACCAGCCTTGTTACCGAACTCAACCGCACCTGCAGCAAGAGCGAACAGGGTGTCGTCTTTGCCGATGCCAACGTTCTTACCTGGGTGGAAGTGAGTTCCGCGCTGACGAACGATGATCTCGCCTGCGTTAACTGCCTGGCCCGCGTAACGCTTTACGCCAAGACGCTGTGCGTTTGAGTCGCGACCGTTTCGGGTCGAACTAACACCTTTTTTGGATGCCATTTGGTCGTTCCTTACTTAATCTCGGTGACCTGGACACGGGTTAGCTCGGCACGGAAACCCATGCGGCGCTTGTAACCGGTCTTGTTCTTGTAGTGCTGGATAACAATCTTTGGGCCACGTAGGTCGCCAAGGACCTCAGCGGTGACCTTCACCTTTGCTAGTACTGCTGCATCGGTGGTGACTTTGTCGCCATCAACCAATAGCAGAGCAGGAAGCTCAATCTTGCCGTTCTCGGCCTTAACTCGGTCGAGAGTAACGATGGTGCCTACAGACACCTTCTCCTGGCGACCGCCAGCACGAACTACTGCGTAAACCACAGATCTACCTTTGTTCTAAGTCTTGGAAATTATGCCTGCGAATGGTCAGCGGGCACGAAGTTCAACTTTACCCGTAAATCGGGCTTTGGGTCAAACCTTTAGCCCGTTTTTCAGGCTAATTTCCTTGGTTTCCCATCGAGCCACGTCGGCTTCGAGGTTTTCTTTTGCCTTGGCCCGGGCCTTTCGGCTCAGGAAGAGCTTCTAGAACCGATTCAAGGATGTTTTCTGCCACCGATTCAGGCTGCTGGGCATCCTGGTTGCCGGTCGGAACAACGATTGGGCTAGGTTCGCCGGCCGCCTCGTGGGCCGCTGCTGTCGAAACCGCAATCTTGGTAATTACGCTGCCAAGCTCGACGGCGCGTTCAGGCGTGACTTTGGCCATCTCTGGCTTCTTGTCGTGGTTCTTGTTCTTGCCCTTACCCTTGCCCTGCTTGTTGCCACCACCGTTGCCACCTTCGCGTGGCTCGTCGTTGGCAATGTGCTTGGTGCGCATGATCGGCTCGTGGTGAACGATGATGCCGCGCGATGCACAGGCTTCACAAGGCTCACTGAATGCTTCGATAAGACCGATACCCAGCTTCTTGCGGGTCATCTGAACCAAGCCAAGCGAAGTAACTTCGGCAACCTGGTGCTTGGTACGGTCACGACTTAGGCATTCGATAAGGCGGCGCTGAACCAAATCACGGTTCGACTCGAGCACCATGTCGATGAAGTCGATGACGATGATTCCACCGATGTCGCGAAGGCGAAGTTGACGCACAATTTCTTCTGCGGCTTCGATGTTGTTCTTGGTGACTGTCTCTTCGAGGTTTCCGCCAGAGCCAACAAACTTTCCGGTGTTCACATCGACGACGGTCATCGCCTCGGTGCGATCGATCACAAGCGAACCACCCGAAGGCAGGTACACCTTGCGATCGAGCGCCTTCGAAATTTGCTCACCGATGCGGAACTCGTCAAATACGTCGCGTTCGCCCGAGTACATTTCGACGCGTTCCAACAAATCTGGCGCAACCACCTGCAGGTATTCGCTGATCACCTGGTAGGCATCTTCACCGGCGATAACCATCTTCTGGAAATCCTCGTTGAACACATCGCGCACAATTTTGACCAACAAGTCAGGTTCGCTGTGCAGCTGCTGCGGAACGTTGCCCTTTTCGACCTTCTTCTGAATGTCTTCCCACTGCTGCTGCAATCGCTCGACGTCGAGAGTCAGCTGCTCTTCGGTAGCACCTTCGGCAGCTGTTCGCACGATCACACCGGCTTCTTCAGGTAAGACTTCTTTGAGAATCTTCTTTAGGCGAGCGCGTTCGCTGTCGGGGAGCTTGCGCGAGATGCCGTTCATCTGACCACCAGGCACATAGACCAGGTAGCGACCAGGCAGCGAAATCTGCGAGGTCAGGCGTGCGCCCTTCTGCCCCACTGGATCCTTAGTGACCTGAACCAAAACGCGGTCGCCCGACTTCAGCGCCAACTCGATGCGACGTGGCTGGTTGCCGGTTTCTGCGAGCTCCCAGTCAACTTCGCCCGAGTAAAGAACTGCGTTTCGCCCACGACCGATGTCTACGAACGCAGCCTCCATCGAAGGCAATACGTTCTGAACCTTGCCGAGGTAAACGTTGCCGATGAGCGACGCCTCGGATGCCTTTGCGACGTAGTGCTCAACCAAAATCTTGTCTTCGAGAACTCCGAGCTGAATCTTGCCGTCTTTTGAACGAACCACCATGACGCGGTCGACTGCTTCGCGACGAGCCAAAAACTCTGACTCGGTGATCGTGCCACGACGGCGACCGCTGTCGCGACCGTCACGACGACGCTGGCGCTTTGCCTCAAGTCGAGTGGAACCCTTAACGCGTTGTGGTTCGTTGCTCGGCTCTTTCGGTTCGCGCGGAGTGCGTACCTTTACGACAGTATTCGGAGCTAGTTCACCGTCAGCTGACTCGCCTGGGCGAGTGCGCTTGCGACGACGCAGGTGCGAATCATCGCCATCCTGTTTCTTTTCAGCAGCGGCTGCAACCGGGCGGCCGCGCTTTTTGTCGATGACAGGGGTTGGCAGATCGGGTGCCATGAACAACATGGATGTCGCCGAGACAGCAGCAGCCGGTGCGGCATCCTGGGAGGTTTCTTGCGACTTCTTTGCAGGGGACTTCTTGGCTGGCGATTTACCGGCAGGCGACTTAGGCGCTGACTTCTTTACAGCTGGTTTTTCAACAACTGGCTTTTCAGCAGACGCATCGGCGGTTTTTGCAGCAGGTTTCTTGGCTGCTGGCTTCTTGGCCGACTTTTCGCCACCAGATTTCGCAGCTGTTGACTTTTTCTTTGGTGCAGCAGTTTCTGCTGACTCGTTTTCATTCACCATTTAAGGTGCACTCCAAGCTGGCGTTCGCCTGGGCCACACTCACCGGGCTAATTGCCTCAAAACCTAAACGCTGATCGGCTGACCAGCAAAACCTTCGAGCCTTTGGCTATGCACGTCGCCCAGATTGGGTCTTTTACGGCCTTTTTGCCTTGCTCTAAAACTTGCGTCGCTTCGGGTGTGGCCGAAACAACTTGTTTCAGTATGCCAGCCATGGCCCCGAATGTCAGTAGCCACGCGTCTAAACTGGCCGTATGAGCACCGAATCAGTCGCCACTGCCCCGAAAATCATGGCCTCTAAGGCCCACGCCATCTTCATGATTGTGGCCGGATTAGTGGGTTGGGCGGCTTCATTAGCCTTGACCATCGAGCGTTTTCACCTAGCTTCAGACCCAAAGGCCTCGCTAAGTTGCGACGTCGCTTCGTTCATTTCATGCAAATCGGTAATGCTCAGCCCCGAGGCCAAACTCTTCGGTTTTCCGAACCCGGTTCTTGGGCTCGCGGCATTCATGGCGCCGGTTTTCATCGGCTTTGCAATTCTGGCCGGGGCTGAATTCAAGGCTTGGTTCTGGCGCTTGTTCTTTGTCGGTCACACCCTCGGTTTCGTCTTCGTCATTTGGCTTTCGTTCGAGGCGATCTATGACATCAACGCACTTTGCCCTTACTGCATGGTTGCTTGGTCGGCAATGATTCCGCTCTGGTGGCAGTTGTTCTTCCACGGTGCTCGCGAGGGTTATTTGCCAGTGCCGATCAAAACCATCGGATTCTTTGTGCGTGCATATGACTACGCGTGGGTATTCGCACTGGTTACTGCGCTAGCGATTGTTTTAGAAATTGCAATCCACTTTTGGAGCCTCTGGATGCGCTTATTCGGTTTGGTCTAAACCTAGGCGCTGATTAAAACCAAAGAGTAAGTTCGCGCGAGGCACTTTCTGGTGAGTCGCTGCCGTGTACCAAGTTCTGCTGAACCTTCAATCCCCAGTCGCGACCCAGGTCGCCACGGATGGTACCCGGCGCAGCAACTGTTGGATCGGTCGCGCCAGCTAGCGACCTAAAACCCTCGATCACGCGATTTCCTTCAACGCACAGTGCAACAACATCGCCGCTCATCATGAACTCAACTAGTGGTTCGAAAAAAGACTTGCCTTCGTGCTCTTTATAGTGCTCAACGAGAAGGTCTCGAGTCGGCGTGAACTTGCGAATTTCGACGATTGTGTAACCCTTGGCCTCGATGCGACTGGTGATTTCGCCGATCAGATTGCGCTTTACGCCATCTGGCTTGATTAGAACTAGAGTCTGCTCGGTCATTTCACTTCTTTCACTTCGAATACTTCGACAACTTCAGTCTGCCCCATTTGCACCTTTTCGATTGCGGCCTTTGCCTTATCGATGGTGTTACCGGCAATCATTGCCCAAGCCCACATGCAGGCGCAGAGTGCCCCGATGAACCACATTGCAGGCAACCAGATGCCGGTAAGCAGCACACCGAACTGCAAGACAGAACCAAACCAGTACGAGCCAGGCTTGCCAAGAACGGCTGGGGTGCCCAGTAAAACAAAGGTGAAGATCAAGCCAACCAGCCAAACGGTTGCGGGTGCTGCCACCTGAAAGCCAGCGCCGGCGATGGTTGCGCAGAACACCGCGAACGAGTTCGCCACCATCACCACCGAACCCAGTAGGCGACGAATCGACTTGTTTCTAGTTCTCGCCATCTTCAGGCTCCTCTTCTTCGTAAATCTCGGTGGCAATGTATTCGCCAGAACCTTCGGCTTCAACGTCATCGGCCGAATCGAAATCTGAATCGCGCTGGATTTCTGCCAGGATGTCGCCAACCAAAGTGATCGAACCAGAAACCACGACTGCCCCCGTGGCACCGGCAATCGTTTTTGCGTGAGCGAGCGCAGCCTGAGCGTTGTCGATAACGGTCACGCGAGAGGCACCAAACAAATCTGTTGCCAGCGCTGCGAGTTCATCGGTGGTGAAAGCGCGAGGCGAGCTCGACGCTGTAACTACAAAGTGATTCACGGCGGGCGCGAGTGCCTCGAGAACTCCGCGTGCATCTTTGTCGGCGAGAATCGAAATCACTGCTGTGGTTTGTGGCGAACCAAAATCGCGCTGAAGGGCACGAGCCAAGGTAGCTGCGCCGCTCGGATTGTGCGCGGCATCGAGAATTACTAGCGGCTTGCGTGAAAGCACCTGAAGGCGGCCAGGCGAGGTTGCATCGGCGATAGCGATGCGCACAACGTCATCCATGAGCCGTTGATTGCCACCTCCGAGAAAGGCTTCGACAGAGGCAATAGCCAGCGCTGCGTTTTCGGCTTGATACTCGCCATGCAATGGCAAGAACAAATCGTGGTATTCGCCAGCGAGTGTGCGCACATCAAATCGTTGGCCGATTGATTCGAAGCGAATGTTGCTTACCTCAAAGTTTTTGCCGTATTCGTAGAAACCGTCTGCTATGGCATCGGCTTTAGAGCGCAAGACACTTAGGGCTTCTGCGGACTGGGCACTTGACAGCACGAGCGCCTGTGGCTTGACGATGCCGCTCTTTGTGGTGGCAATCTCGGCGATGGTGTTACCGAGGCGCTCTGCGTGATCGATTGAGATTGGGGTGAATACGGCTACATCGCCATCGGCAACGTTGGTCGAGTCCCACTCGCCGCCCATACCAACCTCGAGCACGAGCACGTCTACCGGGGCGTCTTCAAAGACTGCAAAGCCAAGCACGGCAAGAGCCTCGAAGAAGGTCAGCTTGGTGTCGCCAGCGGCTTCGAGCTCGGCATCGACGATCGCCAAAATCGGCTCGATGGCCGACCAGGTCTCGGCCAGGGCTTCGTCGCTGACTGGCTCGCCGTTGATCGCCATGCGCTCGTTGAGCTTGACCAAGTGCGGGCTGGTGAATCTACCGGTGCGCAGCCCGAACTCGCGAAGCAAACGCTCAATGAAACGAGTGGTGCTGGTTTTGCCGTTGGTACCGGTGACGTGAATGACTCGGTAGGTCTGCTGTGGGTTGCCGAGCAATTCAACCGCACGACGGGTTGGTTCAAGACGCGGGCGAAGTTTGTTTTCTGGCACGCGCGTCATGAGCTCGGCCATCACTTCTTCGGCGCGAGTCGCCCAGTAACTCTCTTGACTCAAAGCTTGGCCACCGAAATTGCAACCTGCTCGCCTTCGCCAACTTCTACCCCGCCGGTAACTTCGGCAACAGTTAGCGAGAGTTCGACAGACAGAGTCTCGCCCTTGATTAGCTCTTGGTGGTTCGCGATTGAATCGAGAACTGACTGCGATGCACTGAGCGAAAGTTTGATGCGATCGCTGACATCGAAGTCGGCATCTTTGCGAGCCTGCTGAACGGCACGAATCACGTCTCGAGCAAGACCTTCGGCAGCAAGCGCCGGAGTCACCTTTGCATCGAGAATTACGAACCCGCCAGTTGGCAAGATGCCGATGTAGTCGACGCGCTCGTCGTGCGAAACTCCTTCGGCAAGATTTGCAACCAGATCCATTTCGTATTCGCCAGCCTCAAGCGCAACGCCACCTGCGGTGACGACGCCATTGGCCTCAGACCAGTCACCGGCCTTGGCTGCCTGGATTACCGACTGTACGTTCTTACCGAGGCGCGGGCCAGCGGCACGTGCGTTAACGCTTAGGCGCTTGACCACACCGAACTGCTCGGTCGACTCAAGAGAAAGTTCAACGAGCGTGACCTTCTTTACGTTGAGTTCATCTGCAATCAAGTCGGCAAACTCACCAAGTGCGGCAACCTTCTGAGTTACTACGGTTAGCTCACTCAGAGGCAAACGCACTCGCAGACCGTTGGTCTTGCGCAGCGCGAGCGATACAGAAGAAATGGTGCGGACTGCATCCATGGCACCAGCAAGTTCGTCGTCGCCAGGCATATCGCTGGCAAGCGGCCATTCGGTCAGGTGCACACTGCGACCGCCGGTTAGGCCCTTCCAGATTTCTTCGGTGACCATTGGGGCAAGCGGCGCTGCCACGCGACAAAGAATCTCAAGCACGGTGTAAAGCGTGTTGAAGGCATCTTGGTCTTCGTTCCAGAAGCGATCACGCGAACGACGCACGTACCAGTTGGTTAGCACATCGGCGAAGTCGCGAAGGCGTGCGGTTGCTGCTGTTGCGTCGTAGCGGTTGAAGTCGCTTTCAAGTTCGCCGATCAAAGTCTTGGTCTTCGAGAGCAGGTAGCGGTCGAGAACGTCTTTCGAATCGAATGAACGCTTAGCCTCAACACCCGCAGCATTCGCGTAGAGCGAGAAGAAGTAATAGGTGTTCCAAAGCGGAAGGATGAACTGACGCATGCCTTCGCGAATGCCCTGCTCGGTGACGATCAGGTTGCCGCCG
>JBJTNB010000042.1:0-6932 GCA_046073845.1 Micrococcales bacterium | reverse complement strand
TTGGTCGGCGATGAAGTTGTGCTGTTCGGCGATGCCGCCGCCGGTGCCGTGAGCGTCGACGAGTGGGCGGTTGCCGACGGCACCATCAACTACGAACTGGTCCATCGCGATGCGCGAAAGCACTGGGTAGCGCTTGCCGTCGATGGTCACGTTGGCAATTGGCCCATGCTCGTCGCTTGCACCACGAGGCAACCCCTCGGCATAGCCAACCGGAATCAAGGCGAGGGTGGTCTCGACGGCGGTTCGATACAGGTAGCCGTAGCTAACCCCAACGCCAGCCGCTACGCGCTTGGCCTGGGCGACCACTGAGCGGGCCACCATGGCCGGTTTGAGGCCGTATTCGGCGCCGCTGTGGCCGGCGAACGGCGAAAGTCCGTAAAGCCCAATGCCAATTCTCACCATCTCGAGCCCGAGGCCCGGGTAGCTGATCGTGCCGTCAGATGCTGTCAGGTGGCGAAGTTCGAAACTTAGGCCGGCATCCTTGGCCTGTTGCACGGCCTGGCCAAAGGCCGCGATCTGAGCCTGATCGTCGGCCTCGCTGGTCGAAGACAGGTGGCTGAAAATACCAACAACTCGGATGGCGTTCTGCCCCACCAAGTCGAGCGCTCCCTGCACAAGCAGCCCCCACTCGGCCATCGTGGCTCCGTTGCGACTAAGACCAGTGTCGACTTTGAGGTGAACGCCGGCTTGCTTGCCAGTGCGTTCGGCTGCGGCGGCAACGCGGTCGAGTTGCTCGAGATTCGAAACACCAATCTCGATCTCTTGTTCGAGCGCGGCCACGAAGTCTTGCGCTGGGTCGTGCAACCAGGCGAGCACCTTGGTGGCGACGCCGGCTGCGCGAATGGCAAGCGCCTCTTCAACGTCGGCAACGCCGAGGTAGTCGACGTTCACGCTCTGAAGTTTGCGGGCAACCTCGATCATGCCGTGACCGTAGGCGTTGGCCTTGACCACGCCCATAACTTTTGCGCCGCCAGATATTTCGCGAAAGCGCTGCAGGTTGTGTGCGATTGCGTCGAGGTCGATGATTAGTTCACGCATTACGCACCACCCTCTGCGATCACATACGCGATTGCGAAATCTCCGTCGTGCGAAATCGAAAGGTGCAATTTGTGAATACCTTTTTCGATTGCTACTAGCGCAGTGGTTCCGCTGAGCGAAAAGTTTGGTGCACCGAGTTCGTTCTTTCCGACGATAACTTCGTGCCAGTGCATTCCTTGAGAGCCGCCGAAGGCTTTGACTAATGCTTCTTTGGCGGCGAAGCGGCCGGCCAGAGTTCGGGCTGGCGCTTCGCGCTCATCCTGGTGAAAAATCTTCTCGATAAGAGCGGGCGTGCTCGCCAACTTGTGCTCGAATCGGTTCATATCGACCAAGTCAACACCGACACCGAAGATCATGGCTACTCGACCGTTACCGACTTGGCCAAGTTGCGTGGCTGGTCAACATCGCGGCCTAGGGCGGTGGCAAGCGCCAGCGCAAAAACCTGAAGCGGAATCACATCGAGAATCGCGGCAAGCAACTGGTGACTCTGCGGCACGTAAATCACGTGCTCGGCGTAGTCGGCAACCGATGCGTCGCCCTGCTCGGCAATGGCAATTACCTTGGCTCCGCGAGCGCGAATCTCTTGAATGTTCGAGACCACCTTCGGGTGCAGGGTGTCTTGGTCGCGCGGGCTCGGCACGATCACAATGACCGGCTGTCCTTCTTCGATCAGGGCGATTGGGCCGTGCTTGAGCTCGCCGGCTGCGAACCCCTCAGCATGGATGTAGGCCAGCTCCTTGAGCTTGAGCGCGCCCTCCATGGCCACTGGGTAGCCGACGCTGCGGCCGAGGAACAGTACCGACTTGGCGTCGCTCATCGCGATGCCGAGGGCTTCTATGTTCTTTGAGTCTTTGATTACGTCGGCTACGCGACCAGGCATCTTTAGCAAGTCGAGGCCGATGTTCTTCAGCTCGGCATCGCTGGTTGCACCACGAACAGTGGCCAGGTGCAGCCCGAGCAAGAAGCCAGCGGTGATCTGTGCGGTCAGCGCTTTGGTCGATGCCACGGCAACCTCTGGCCCGGCGTGGGTGTAAATCACTGCGTCGCTCTCGCGGGCAAGGGTCGCGCCTTGGGTGTTGCAAATCGCCAAAACCGGTGCGCCGTGTTCGGCTGCGTAACGAGTCGCGGTGAGGGTGTCTGCGGTCTCACCCGATTGCGAAATTGCAACCACGAGTGTGCGCTCGTTCAAAACTGGTTCGCGGTATCTAAACTCGTGAGCGAGTTCTACCTGAACAGGAACGCGCGACCATTTCTCGATTGCGTACTTCGCGATGTCACCGGCATAAGCAGCTGTGCCACAAGCAACGATGTAAATGCGCTCGAGGGTCTTCACGAGGTCTGGACTCAGGCCATCAACTTCGGTCAAGCGAACTGAACCGTCAGAACCAAGACGACCCATCAGGGTGTCGGCAACCGCGGTTGGTTGATCTGCGATTTCTTTCGCCATGAACGATGACCAGCCACCCTTGCTGGCGGCAGATGCATCCCAGTCGACAACGAATTCTTGTGGCTCGACCGCCGCACCATCGAAGGTGCGAATCTCGACGCCCTCGCGACGAAGAGTCACGATCTGATCTTGACCAACGCTGATTGCGCGCTTGGTGTGCTCGACGAAAGCGGCAACGTCTGAGCCCAAGAAGTTTTCGCCATCGCCAATGCCGACTACCAGAGGCGAATTACGGCGGGCAGCCAAAACCACATCCGGGTGGTCTTGGTGAATGACAAGGATGGTGAACGCTCCGTGAAGACGACGAACCACGGCCACGAACGCCTGCTCGAGGTCGCCAGACTTTTCGTACTCGGCCGCAATCAGGTGGGCAGCAACCTCGGTGTCGGTCTCGCTGGCAAAACGGGTGCCGGCTGCAACCAGCTCGGCCTTTAGTTCGGCGAAGTTTTCTATGATGCCGTTGTGAATAAGCGAAAGCTTGTGGCCGTCGCCGCCAAGATGCGGATGGGCGTTGCCGTCGGTGGCTGCGCCGTGGGTTGCCCAGCGAGTGTGGCCAATGCCAATGTGCGACGCAGGTAGCGGGTGGCTCTCGATCTCGGCAACCAGGTTGCCGAGCTTGCCAGCCTTCTTGCGGGTCTCGAGCTGGCCATTCTCGCCAATCACCGAAACACCGGCCGAGTCATAGCCTCGGTACTCAAGACGACGAAGGCCGCCGATTAGAACATCGAGGGTGGCTTTCGGGCCCACATAACCCACGATTCCGCACATGGGTCTAATTTACCTAGAATGGCTCTAGTGAGCGGTGAAAAGACGGTCTTTGAAGGTGCGGTGAGCCCCTTCGTTGAGATTTCTCGCTCGGATTGGGCACTTCTAGCCCGAAACAATAAGCAGCCACTTACCGAGCAAGAGCTGGCCCAGATTCGAGGCCTCGGCGACGAGCTCGACCTGAGCGAGGTCGCTCAGGTCTACCTGCCGCTCAGCCGCCTGCTCAACATCTACGTCACTCAGGCGCAAGCCCTGCACCAGGCCTCGGCCGCCTTCCTGGGCGAGCGCGCGGCAGGCACCCCGTTCATCATCGGTGTGGCCGGTTCGGTCGCGGTCGGCAAGAGCACAGTCTCGCGCGTGCTTCGCGAACTTCTCTCGCGCTGGGAGACAACGCCTCGCGTTGCCCTAGTCACCACCGATGGTTTTCTCTACCCCAACGCCGAACTCGAGCGTCGCGGCATCATGGCTCGCAAGGGGTTTCCTGAGTCGTACGACCGTAAGGCGCTGCTCAAGTTTGTCGCCGACATCAAATCGGGCGTCGCCGAGGTTTCAGCGCCGACCTATTCGCACCTCAGCTACGACATCACCGATCAGCGTGTGGTCGTCGATAGCCCAGATGTTGTGATCATCGAGGGTCTCAACGTTTTGCAGTCACCTGCCAACGACCAGGATGTCGCCCTCAGCGACTACTTCGACTTCAAGATCTATGTCGATGCCGAGGTCGAAAACATCACCAAGTGGTTCTTGCGTCGATTCGAAAAGTTGCGCGATGGCGCATTCACCAACCCGCAATCGTATTTTCACCGCTACGCCGAAATGGAGAGCGAAAAGGCGATGGCCAGGGCTGCCGAAATCTGGCAGACCATCAACTTGCCTAACCTTGTCGAAAACATTTTGCCGACTCGCTCGCGCGCGACCTTGGTATTACGCAAGGGTGAAGACCACAAGGTCGAGTCGGTCTTGCTTCGCAAGAACTAGGCTTGCGGGCTACTCGGCAATAGGCGCAGCGAATCTAAATACCGATTCGTCATCCATGGTGAAGCGCTCGTCGTAAACCTCAAGGTGCGGAGAACCGATCACCACGAAACCGCTTTGCGGCAGCAACTCGGCGTAAAAGCGGCCGACCGACTCGCCAACCTTAGACATTGGGCCATGGTGCTCAAAGGTCGCATACTTTGCGCCGGCCAGTTCATAGGTTTCGAGCCCATGAAGGTCTGCAGGCAGCTCATCGACGACCATGCCAGCGAAGTAACTCATCTCGAATGGCGAGCCACCTTCGACTGGTTCGGTCACGCCTATCATCCAGTTCAGTGGCACACCCAAATCCGGGATGCGCGCTGTCAACTGACCCCACAACACACCGATGGTGTCGTCTGCTGGCCCGCCGGTGTGATTGGCAATAAAGGTCCCGCTGACACCCACCAGTTTCAGGTAGGGAAGGCTCATCGTGCCCAGTTCAGTCACTAGAGCGCCAGCTGCTTCTCGACTACGCGAGCGATTCGGCCTGCCCATGATTGTGCGGTTCCTTCGTCGGCCGCTTCGACCATCACGCGAACCAGTGGCTCGGTGCCCGAGGCACGAAGTAGCACACGGCCGCTGCCGTGCAGCTCTGCCTCAGCCTCGGCAACCGCGGCCTGTAGTACTTCGTCACTGTCGACGCGAGTTTTGTCAACACCAGGAACGTTGATCAACACCTGAGGCAAAATCTTCATTGCGCCAGCCAACTCGGCAAGCGGCTTCTTGGTACGCGCAACCTCGGCCATCAACTTTAGGCCGGTCAAGATTCCATCACCGGTGGTTGCCCAGCGCGAGAAGATGATGTGCCCGCTCTGTTCGCCACCTAGTGTGTAACCGCCAGCGCGAATTTCTTCTAGCACGTAGCGATCGCCTACTTTGGTTTCGATCATTTCGATACCGGCATCGCGCATTGCGATCTTCAAACCAAGGTTGCTCATCACGGTTGCAACCAGAGTGTTGCGAGCAAGCTGGCCACGTTCTTTAAACGAGAGGGCCATGATGGCCATGATCTCGTCGCCGTCGACGATTTTGCCGGTGTGGTCTACGGCAAGGCAGCGATCGGCGTCGCCATCGTGAGCAATGCCGGCATCGGCTCCGTGCTCGAGCACTGCCGACTGCAGCGCTGAAAGGTGCGTCGAACCGTAACCAAGGTTGATGTTGTGACCGTCAGGCTCTGCGCCAATCACGATCACCTGAGCTCCGGCATCGACAAACGCCTGTGGCGATACACCGGATGCCGCGCCGTGTGCACAATCGACGACGACCTTCAAACCCTCGAGACGGTTTGGTAGAGCCTTCAACAGGTGAACGATGTAGCGATCTTCTGCATCGGCAAATCGATTTACGTGACCCACACCGCCACCGATTGGGGCGAGCATCTCGCCATCCATGGTCGCTTCGATTTGATCTTCGATTGCATCGGCGAGTTTGTGGCCACCGCGCGCAAAGAACTTGATGCCGTTATCTGGTGCCGGGTTGTGCGATGCAGAAATCATCACGCCGAAATCGGCATCGATGTCTGCGGTTAGAAATGCGGTTGCCGGAGTCGGAAGAACGCCGGCATCCAAGACGTCGACTCCAGAACTAGCAAGACCAGCAGCAACAGCGGCTGCCAAATACTCGCCAGAGATTCGAGGATCGCGACCGATTACGGCCTTTGGTTTTTCGCCGCGCTTACGAGCCTCGGCACCTAAAACAATGGCCGCCGCTTGGGCTAGCTTCAAAGCTAGTTCGACGGTGAGGTCTCGGTTTGCGAGACCACGAACACCATCGGTTCCAAACAGGCGGGCCATGTTTTTAAGGTTAGTCGTGGCAGTAGCCAGACAGAAAGCGGATTAACGCTTCGAGAACTGCGAAGCCTTACGTGCCTTCTTGAGACCGGCCTTCTTGCGCTCGATGACACGTGGGTCGCGCTTTAGGAAGCCTGCCTTCTTGAGGGCTGGGCGGTTGTTGTCGCGGTCGATCTCGTTCAATGCACGAGCGATGCCTAGACGAAGTGCGCCAGCCTGGCCAGCGATTCCGCCACCGTTGATGCGAGCGATGACGTCGTATGCGCCCTTTAGCTCAAGAACGGTGAATGGGTCGTTGATTAGCTGCTGGTGCAACTTGTTTGGGAAGTAGTCCTCGAGGGTGCGGCCGTTGACTTTGATTGCACCCGTGCCTGGCACGATGCGAACACGAGCAACTGCTTCTTTGCGGCGACCAAGACCAGCACCTGGCTGAGTCAATGATCCACGCGAACGGACTGGTGCCGACTTTGCAGCAGGAGTCTCGGTGCTGTAGCTCTCTGGAGTTACGTCTACGGTTTCGTTCTTAGCCACGAATTTGTCCTTGTTGTTCTAGACGGCGCTTACTGCGCGACCTGGTCGATGATGAATGGCTTTGGCTGCTGTGCAGCGTGTGGGTGTGCAGCTCCTGCGTAAACCTTTAGCTTGCCGAACTGTGCGTTACCAAGCTTGGTCTTAGGAAGCATGTCTCCGGCAGCAAGCCGAGCGCGAGAAGCAAGATCTCCGCGCTCGCCTATTGCAGCAGCTCAACTCCATTCTCGCCACGCGTGACTCCGCCCGCGGACTCGTCGCCAATATGTCTGACGTCCTGTTCCGCAGCGGCAGCTTCGAACTCGCTCCCGGAGCCCGCGAGCGCCTCGCCAAAGTTTCTGGCATCG
>JBJTNB010000041.1:0-2402 GCA_046073845.1 Micrococcales bacterium | reverse complement strand
GGTGAGGGTCAAAACCAGGATGGCAATCATCGCGGCAAGCTTGCCGCTCGCAGTAGTTTTACTCATACCCCCTAGGGTATGCTGAAACCACCCGTTAGGCAAGCATCCGGAG
The DNA here is from genome assembly GCA_046073845.1 of Micrococcales bacterium. Lineage (GTDB taxonomy): Bacteria > Actinomycetota > Actinomycetes > Actinomycetales > Microbacteriaceae > Rhodoluna. Next base: position 2,290 of record JBJTNB010000041.1, on the reverse strand, counting down.
GCCAAAATGCAGATCGAACCCACCGAACTCAAAGCCATTCGCGACCGCCTTGTGCGGGTTCAGGGCCAAATCGGTGGCCTAGTAAAGATGCTCGACGAGGGCCGCGACTGCACCGAACTGCTTACCCAGCTCTCGGCAGCAAGTGCTGCCCTGAACAAGGCTGGCTTCGGCATCATCTCGGTTGGCATGCAGCACTGCGCGCGTGACGAATCTGGCAATGCCGATCGTGCCTCGCTCGAAAAAGCGTTCCTGGCTCTCGCATGAAGACCTTGATCATCGGCGGAGTAGCTGCCGGTATGTCTGCAGCGACTCGGTTGCGTCGCCTCGATGAAAACGCAGAAATTGTAATTTTCGAAATGGGCGAGAACGTCAGTTACGCAAACTGCGGGCTTCCTTATTTCATCGGCGACGTAATCTCAAAACGCGACGCACTTCTATTGCAAACACCACAAAGTTTGCTCGCGCGCTTTCGCTTGGATGTGCGAGTGCGAAACATGGTCACTTCAATCAACGCAACTTCCAAAACTGTTGCAGTGCGCAATCTTGAAACTGGCGAAGACTACGAAGAGAGTTACGACAAATTAGTAATCACGACAGGTGCAAAACCTCGTCGACTCGATATCGTCGGCATCGATCGCGCACTATTTCTGCGAGACGTCGCCGACGCCGACAAACTCAAAGCCGCCGTTGATCACGTCGAAAAGAAAACAGCAGTTATTCTCGGCGCTGGCTTCATCGGTGTCGAAGTTGCAGAGAACTTGGCGCATCTTGGTTTCTCGGTTTCGCTTGTTCAGCGCGGGTCGAGCATCCTTGGTGGTTTTGATCTCGAAATGATTGAGCCACTTCAAAAGCGACTCGAAGAAAATGGCGTGCGACTTTTCTTGAACGCCGAGCCATCGAGTGTGACCGAAGACAACGTCGTACTTACCGACGACACCGTGCTTGAAGCCGCCGTCTTGGTTTCGGCAGTTGGTGTTTCGCCAGACAACGCCTTGGCCAAAGCAGCTGGCCTTCGCATCGGCGCAACTGGCGGGCTCTGGGTCGACGACCAACAGCGCACCAGCGACCCACACATCTTCGCAGCGGGCGACGCCGTCGAGAAGCACGGCATGCTGATTGGCGACAGTGCCCTGATTCCACTCGCCAACCTGGCTAACCGCCACGGCCGCTTGATTGCCGATGTGATCGCTGGCCTAAAGACACGCGCACACGACGCTCTTGGCACCGCGATCATCGGCGCGTTCGGCATGTCGGTTGCCAAAACCGGTCTGAGCGAGCGCGAGGCGAAGGCTCTCGGCAAGGCGCACGCGGTAATTCACGTTCACCCGAATGATCACGCTGGTTATTACCCTGGTGCCACTCGCGTTTCGCTAAAGGTGATTTTCGACCCGACCAACGGAAAGCTGCTCGGTGCACAGGGCGTGGGCAACGCTGGCGTCGACAAGCGCATCGATGTAATTGCCACCGCTATCTTCGGTGGCCTCACCATCGACGACCTCATGGATCTCGAGCTGTCTTACGCTCCGCAATTCGGTTCTGCAAAAGATGCTGTAAACATGGCCGGCTACGTTGGCAACAATGTGCTGCACGAAACCACTCCATCGATTCAATGGCATGAACTCTCGGATGCACTGGCCACCGGAGCACAACTAATCGACGTGCGAACCACCAGCGAGAATTCGGCAGGAGCCATCGCCGGATCGATTTTGATTCCGGTCGACGAACTTCGCGACCACGTCGATGAGATCGCTCGCGAAAATGTCATCGTGCACTGCGCGGTCGGTCAACGCGGTCACACGGCCACACAAATTTTGCGGTCACACGGCATCGAAGTTCGTAACCTCGATGGTGGTTACACGACTTGGCGGTCAGGCCAAGAAGCACTCGCTCGAAACGCCTAGCCGACTGCCAGACTTTTCTTGTAGTTTGTTTTTGATGAAAAAACTCAGGTCAGAAACCCAGCTGCTGCACCGCACCTTTATGCTGAGCATCGCCGGCAAGGGATTGTTTGGGCTTATTGAACTAATCGGTGCTGTAGCCGCCCTCATCATCACGCCTGAACAGGTCAAAGCCTTTACTCACTGGATCACGGCCGGCTTAGTTCACGACAATCCAAATAATGTTGTGGCGCAATGGCTGCTAACCGCAGGCAACCACGTGACCGGGGCCACGACCCTCTGGATTTCTGCCTATTTGGTATTGCACGGACTAACCAAGGTCGTGCTGGTCATCGCTCTATTCCGCGACAAGCTTTGGGCCTATCCATCGATGTTGGTCGCGCTGTTGATTT
>JBJTNB010000040.1:0-2138 GCA_046073845.1 Micrococcales bacterium | reverse complement strand
GGCCTGGGGCGTTGATGGTCGGGTGGTGGTCATGGGGTTAATTGAACCCGAAACCGAGCAGGTTTGCGAACTGGGCGACCTCGGCCTTTGTGGCAGTCGAAGTCAGAATTACAAAATTCTGATTCGAAGCCGTGCCCTGGTTGGCCATGGCTACAAGGCTGTAAACCCAAAGTGTCTGGCCTCGCGTCGAATCGGTGGTACCGCTGAAGCTCTGCAGGCCAAGCTCGCGACCGATCGGGTGGGCATCGCCATTCGGGCTGTAGCCCTTGGTTTGCTGAAGCAGCCAGGTCTCGTTCGCGCCGAAGCCCTCATCGACCCCGATGTATTGGCTCTTTGGGCCAACGAACCCGATGTGCCAGGTTTGCACGCCGTCAACTGGCTTGGCGTTGAAGCGAGCAGCGTTGACCCACCAACCAGTCGGTAGCGAATCTGGCGCGGGCACATCGATGCCGCTCGAAGCCTTTACTTCTGCAACGACCGATTTGTAATCGACCGGCTTGAGCTGACTGCCACCATCGCGAGGAACACCTTGCGCGATAACGAGCACAACGGCAAGCGTGGCAAGCAAAGCGAGAATCAGGTTGATTACGGTTTGACGTGCTCGTCGTTTAGCTGCGGCATCTTCGACCGGAGCCTCGGCTGCGTTAGAGGTTTGACTCAATTACTTCGCCTTCTTGGCGATAACTTCGTCGAGCTTTTTGCGAGCGCCAGAAAGTTGCTTTTCGCAGTGGTCGGCTAGTGCCTCGGCGCGCTCCCACATTGCCATCGACTCATCGAGTGAGGTGTTGCCCGACTCAAGTGCGGTCACCACAGCGTGTAGTTCATCGCGTGCCTGCTCGTAGCTCAGAGTCGCTACGTCAACCAACTTCTTCTCGCTCATAGTCTTTAGCCTACTTTCGGGTTAATCGGCAGTCGCCGTGGTTTCGCCTTTAGCAAGTCGCAAGCGCAACTTGGTGCCGGATTTGATCTTGGATGAGTCGCGCAGGACTTCGCCAGCTTCGGTGCGCACCACCGAATAGCCGCGGTCGAGCGTTGACTGCGGGCTGAGCGATACCGCCATGCGGCGAGCGTGCTCGATGTCTTTGCTTTCGTTGGTGAGTTTGGCGCTAACCCAGTCGCGAGCAGAGCCGATCAGGTCGGCAACTTCGACTTCGTGCATCTCAATAAACGTGTGTGGGTTGGCCAGAACCGGGCGGCTGCGCAGGCTGCCCAAGGCCGTAGCTTGACTGTCGACCCAGGTCGACAAGCGCAAGAATCCGCGGCGAAGCCAGGTAGCAAGGTCATTGCGCTCTTGCACCACGTCTGGCACAACGCGCTTAGCGGCATCGGTCGGCGTGGATGCCCGCAAGTCGGCAACATCGTCGAGCACAGGGCGGTCGTTATCGTGACCGATTGCCGAAATGATCGGAGTCTTGGCCGCAGCCACCGCGCGAACCACGGTTTCGTCGCTGAACACCAGTAGGTCGCCGAATGCACCACCACCGCGAGCGATGATAATCACATCGACCTCTGGATCTTCGTCGAGTTTCTTGAGTGCTGCCAAAATCTCTGGGGCAGCAGAGTCACCCTGAACCTTGGTGTTGATTACACGAAATTCAACTTCAGGCCAACGCAGCTTGGCGTTCTGCAAAACGTCTTTCTCGGCATCTGAGTCTTTGCCTGTGATCAGACCAATGCAGTTCGGCAAGAACGGCAGAGCCTGTTTGCGCGACTCGTCGGTCAGACCTTCGGCAATAAGTTGGGCACGCAGTCGCTGAATGCGCTCGAGCAATTCACCCAAGCCGACTTTGCGAATCTCAAGAACCGCGAGCGAGAGCTTGCCGTTCTTCTTCCAGAATTCGGGGCGGGCGAGAACCGCAACGCGGTCACCATTTTGCAAATCTTTAGGCAGGCTGCCAGCGGCCCAACTGTGCACCGGCAAGACCATCTCTTGCTGAAGGTCGCGTAACTCGGCGAACATGTTGCTGCCGCGGTCTGAGATCTTGGTGAGTTCGCCCTCGACCCACACTGCGCCGAGCTTTTTGATGTAGTCGACCAGGGTCAGGCTGAGCTGCGATACGGGCCATGGGCTCTCAGAGTTGTTCACTCGAGACGAGGTAGGGCCGCCCTCGAAACCTGGTTCGTTCATCAGCCCCTAG
>JBJTNB010000039.1:0-5655 GCA_046073845.1 Micrococcales bacterium | reverse complement strand
CACAAGGCATCGGTTCTTTTCGTTTTTGATATTTTCGCCAATGCAGGTAGCCGCCAGCGCCACCTGGCCGCGACGACATGCGTACACCGAGACGATCCTGGGCTTTCAGGGCACCTCTGTAGGTGCCCATGTTCTGCACACCATTTTCAGGATCGCGCGTGATGCAGAGCGTCGCGGTGAGGTAGGGAGCGGAATCGAATCCCGGTGTCGATATCGGAATCGGCAGGCTGGCAAGGCCTTCGCCAGGTCTCACCAGATCAGATCCTTTGATCACAATTTCCTGGCATGCACCTGCCTCCTGTTGAAGTTGAACACGATGTAGCGGATTTCGCCACCAGGACCCTTGTGTACGGTCAGGTTACTGTCACCACTTAGAGACTCGATGTCAGTGGCCGAAAGGCTACGTGCAGCAACATCGATGTTGCCCTTCTGAACATCAAGCTTCAAGTTGCTTGCATCGGTGTAGTACTTAAGGTTTACAACCGAGTTCTGAGCAAGGCCCAGGTTTCCGTTGTAGCCGTCGTACTTCTTGAAGCTAACTAACTCGTTCTTCTTGTAAGAAGTGATGTCGTACTGACCAGCGAATGGGTGCTTCGCAACGATCTCGTCGTCACCGAGCAACTTATCGGCTGGGAATACCTGCTCGTCAACGATCGGGCCGGCTGGGCTCGAAAGGGTTGCTGGGAAGGTTTGATCATTTGCGCTCTTCAAAGTGAAGACCACGGTTAGGTCGTCTTTGACGGCAACCGATCCGAGGTTCCAAAGCAGCGATGACGGACCATTCTCATCGGCAATCTTGATCTCACGATCGATGCTGAACTTGACGTCTGATGCGGTTAGTTCGTCGCCATTTGCGAACTTAAGGCCGCTCTTCAATACAACGGTGTACTCAGTTGGCGAGGTGAAAGATGCAGAGGTAGCGATGTCTGGCGAAACTTCGGCCTTGCCCTGAACAGAGTTCAAAAGGAATGGGTAAACCTGGTTTACAACTGCGAACGAACCGTTGTCGTACTCGCCCGCTGGGTCGAGTGAAACCACCTGGTCGGTGGTGCCTACGGTAATTGCCGAAGAACCGCTCACCGATGCACAGCCGGCTAGGCCGGCGATGCTCAATGAAGCCGCTGCAGCAACACCAAGAACGCGAAGTGCGATCTTGTTGATAGTCATGACTCTCCTTGAATTGTGGCCCAGACCCCTTGCCTTGACCATTTGGTTCAGCCTAGCCACGGGCAACGACCTAACTGGCAAAACCCCTACTTTGTTACCTAATGTTGACCAACTAGCCAACTTGGTTGACGGTCAGGATCAATGACGGAATCTCGGGAATGGTCACTCCATTCACAGTTCGGCTACCGGTCGCCAAAATATCTTGAGTGACGTCTGGCGAGAGCCACATGAGTTCGTACCACTCGCCCGCGGTCGAGACGTTAACGAAGAAATTCCAAGCAGCCACAAATCGTTTCGTGGTGCCGAGCTGAAACTGGGTGTCACTTTCAGGCACTCGGGTTCCCTGATACGAAAGCCAGATGTCGATTGGGTCGCTGCCGCCTGTCGACTTTTCCATCTGCGCTGAGAACTGAATGTTGTAAACACCAGGATGATCGAACGTGATGCGAGTGCCATTTACGATTCGCACACCATTCGCAAAGACTCCGTTAGTGCCAGGGTTTGATTGGTTGTAGCGCATGGCATGAGCTACGTTGGCAACCGGATTGGCCTGCGTTGCATCGTCGAAAAACGAGCCGTAATAGTTGAGTGCCGTCGATGCCGAGGTCGCCGTCGTGCAAGTGCCTGCAACCCCCTGCGGACCTTGAAGCGATGCCAAGAAATCCGCTTCGCTTTGACCGCTGTGCCCGCTCGCTACCCAAAGTTGGTAGGCAGACTGCCCGTTCGTTCCGTTGGTTCCGTTTGAGCCATCCGTGCCATTTGATCCGTTAGTTCCGTTTGAGCCGTTAGGCCCAACCAGCGAGCTTAAGAAGGCCGCCTCAGAACCGGTATTTCCAGCTTTTAACCAAAGTTCGTATGCGCTCAAACCAGCTAAACCATCGGTTCCTACAAGCGAAGCCAAGAAGTCACTCTTGGTGCCCTGGTGGCCAGCCGCCAACCAAAGTTGGTATGCGCTCTGGCCAGTCTGACCTGTGATGCCATTCACTCCAGCTTCGCCCTTGTCACCCTTGGCCCCACCATCGCCAGTCAAGGTGTCAAGAAAGTCTTGCTCGGTACCCGTATTTCCTAGGCTCTGCCATAGCTCAAAGGCACTGATCCCTGCACTGCCGGTAACCCCCGCAGCGCCCGCTTGAGCTGGTGCACATTTTGTTGGAGTCAGTCCGTTATAAATGACCGAACTGCCAATACCCAAAATGGCAACTACTAGTGCGGCAATCGATATCACCAACGGTGTCGAAGTGCGACTAAAGAATTTAACCTTTGATTTTGCTACTTGCTCAGACATCTGCCCGCCCCTGTTGACCCAACGGGCCTTAACTACAATCTAAGGTAACGGCTGGCGAAATAGGGAGCCTCTTGATCAGAAAAGACATTCAGGCTCTTCGCGCACTGGCAGTAACGCTGGTGGTGGTCTTTCACTTTTGGCCAAACCTAATTGGTGGCGGGTTCGTTGGCGTTGATGTCTTTTTTGCTATTTCGGGTTTTCTCATCACCGGGCATCTTTTGCGCGATGTCGCCGCCGAACGATTCTCAGTCACCGATTTTTGGGCACGGCGCATCCGACGTTTAATTCCGGCATCCTTCTTGGTGCTGGCAGTCACCGCGATCACAGTGCAGGTTTTCGCGGCTGCCACCGATCGTGTGATTTGGTTTGGCGAAATTACAGCATCGGCCGGTTACTTCGAAAACTGGCAGCTAGCCAATTCGGCGGTCGACTACCTTGCCCTCGGCAATTCGCCTTCGCCGGTGCAGCACTTTTGGTCGCTGTCTGCCGAAGAGCAGTTCTACTTCGTCTGGCCGATCCTGATTGCTTTAGGTGTTTGGGCTGCAAAACGCATCGGGCGTTCGAACCGCGGCGTGCTCTTCACGGGTTTGGTCGCGCTCACGGTCGCTTCGCTCGCCTATTCGATTTATTACACGCACAAGGATGCCGTCATGGCCTACTTTGTGACTCCAACGCGAGTTTGGGAATTCGGGGTTGGCGCCTTGGTCGCGTTTGCCCCGCGCGCTTCAGTCTCGCCGAGACTGGCGAGGTTTGGATTCGCCATCGCGTTCATCTCGATTGTTGCAGCCGCGCTGCAGATCAAGCCAACCGATGCCTTTCCTGGTGCGTTAGCCGCTTGGCCGGTGGTGGCCACCGCAGCGGCAATTTGGCTGTGGCCAGAAGGCGGTTGGCTCGAGCGTGTGTTGGGCATCCGTGTAATTCAGAAACTCGGCGACATCTCTTATTCGGTCTATTTGTGGCATTGGCCGATCTTGATTTTGGTGCCAGTGGTATTCGGCATCGCTGGCGAAGTTCAAGTTGGTTGGCAGCTGGTCGAGATTGCGGCGACCCTCGGGCTTGCAGCGCTGACTCGCAAGCAGGTTGAGTTGAGGTTCATCGAGCGCAAGTCGGGGCGGGCTAAGACCTTTGTGTCGATGGCTGTCACCGCCGCACTGCTTATTGGCAGCACCTCGCTAGCAATAGTGCCGGCGCAGGCAGAGATCGACGCAGGATTGAAACTCGCGGCCTCAATTGGTTCAACCATGCCTGACTGCATCGGAGCACAAGCGATCAAAGCTGATGGCCGCACGTGCAAGAACCAGGCCTACTCAGGCGAGGTAATTCCCGCGGTAACACTTGCGGCTGATGACTCGATGACCAAGGCTTTTCCTCAGTGCAAATCTGGAACTCGCAATTCGAGCGAACCGTTGGTTTGCCACATCGGCGACACCAATTCAAAAATCAAAGTCGCGTTGGTTGGCGATTCGCACGCAAATCAATATGCCGCCGCGCTCGACCTAATTGGCAAAGCACAACATTGGTCGATCGATGTGGTTGCAAAAGGCGGTTGCCCGCTCAGCTACACGCAGCGAGTGCAAGATGCAACGCTAACGGCTTCGTGTACCAAGTGGGTTACCAACGTGGTGCGTTACCTTGATCAACAGGACTACAAGTTGATCGTCACGTCGATGAAGAGTGGCGTCGAGTGGGTCGGCAATGCTGTCGCCGGCATCGCGCAGGTTTTCGCAGACATTTCGAATACGCGCATCCCGGTGGTTTACATCAAAGACAACCCGCGACCGACAGCGGAGGTAACTCAATGCCTGATCGCCACTCAGGCAAGGCAGCCTCAGGATTGCGCGGTCTCTGAAAACCAAGCGATTGAGAACGACCCAGCGGTAAGCGCCGTCAGCAAACTGGCCGACCCGCTAATAACGGTGGCCGATTTCGACAAAGTGTTCTGCCAAAACGGCAAATGTCTGCCGGTGATTGGCAACGTTGTCGTCTATCGCGACGACAACCACCTGACCAACACTTTCGTCAAAACCTTGGCCCCGAGGTTAGGCAGCATTTTGACCGCGGCGATCACCCCACAGGGCTAGAGTCGAATTAGGCGTAGATATCGGGCGCCGCAGATAGGCAAGAAAATGCGCAAGGTCTCTGAATCTCAACTAGCCACAATTCTGGCGAGCCTCCCAACCAAAAACCCAAGGGTGGTTTCTTCTGGCAACTTTGCCGCGCCTAAGACTTTGCTTCGAGTGCTCAATGAGAACGTCGCAGAGTTCAAGCTGTTCATGCTGAACGCGCATCCTGGTATTCCAGATCGCGATGGTGTGACCTTCGAGTCGCCTTTCGTTGGCCCAGGAATGCGAGGTAGCTCGCGGCTGAACTACATCCCAAGCCGTTTGAGTCTCGTTCCGGTGCTGTTCCGCGATCACTACACCCCGGATGTCGTTCTGCTCAACACCTCGGCCCAGCGCCACGACACAGTTAGTCTCGGCACCGAGGTCAACGTGTTGCCCGCTGCCATCGAGGCCGTGCGCGAACGCGGTGGCTTGGTAATCGCACAGGCCAACGACAAGATGCCTTATACCTATGGCGACGCACAGCTTTACGAGCACGAGATCGATTACCTGATCGAAGTGAGCGAACCGCTTGCCGAAAAGCCAGAGGTCAAGTTCACCGACGAGACTCGCAACATCGGTGAGCGAATCGGCTCGATGATTCACGACGGCTCAACGTTGCAGCTCGGCATCGGAGCGATTCCCGATTCGGTTCTCGCCACCCTGGTTGGCCGCAAGGGCATGCGCATCTGGACGGAAATGTTCTCGGATGGCGTTTTGACCATGCACAAGGCAGGCGCGCTCGACCCTGAGTTGCCAATCACCGCCTCGTTCATCTTTGGTTCGCAAGAGCTTTACTCGTGGCTCGACCTAAACCGTCAGGTGCGCATGTTCCGCACCGAAAAGACCAACGACCCTGGCCAGATTGCCCGCCAATCAAAGATGACCAGCATCAACTCGGCACTGCAGATTGACCTCTACGACCAGGCCAATGCGAGCCACGTAAATGGAAAAATCTATTCGGGCTGGGGTGGCTCAACCGACTTCATTGTTGGGGCCTTGCATTCGCTTGGTGGCAAGTCATTCATGGCGTTGCAGTCATGGCACCCGAAGGCCAATGTCAGCACAATCGTGCCGCGGCTTAGCGAAAATGTGACCAGC
>JBJTNB010000038.1:0-2997 GCA_046073845.1 Micrococcales bacterium | reverse complement strand
GGTGTCGCGCTCACGCACGGTTACCGCCTGGTCTTCGAGCGATTCGAAGTCAACGGTGACACAGAACGGAGTGCCAATTTCATCCTGGCGACGGTAACGACGTCCGATGGCACCAGAATCATCGAAGTCGATGTTCCAGTGGCCACGCAGGTCTTGCGCGAGGTTGCGGGCAACCGGCGAAAGGTCTTCGTTGCGCGACAGCGGAAGGATCGCAGCCTTGATCGGAGCCAAACGGTAGTCCAGACGCAAGACTGTGCGAACGTCTACTCCACCCTTGGTGTTAGGAGCTTCGTCTTCTGCGTATGCATCGACCAAAAAGGCCATGAGCGAACGAGTTAAACCGGCCGCCGGCTCGATTACGTAAGGTGTCCAGCGTTCGCCCTTGACCTGGTCGAAGTAGCTCAGGTCAACACCCGACTCTTTCGAGTGCACGGTTAGATCGTAGTCGGTGCGGTTTGCAATGCCCTCAAGCTCGCCAAACTCACTGCCCTGGAATCCGAACTTGTACTCGATGTCGACGGTTCGCTTTGAATAGTGCGACAACTTCTCTTTCGGGTGTTCAAACAGACGAAGGTTGTCTGGGTTGATGCCCAAGTTGGTATACCAGTCAAAGCGAGTCTTGATCCAGTAGTCGTGCCACTCTTCGTCGGTTCCGGGTTCGACGAAGAATTCCATTTCCATCTGCTCGAACTCGCGAGTTCTGAAGATGAAGTTTCCTGGTGTGATCTCGTTGCGGAAAGACTTTCCGATCTGACCAATGCCAAATGGTGGCTTCATGCGAGCAGCACCGAGAACGTTTGCGAAGTTCACAAAGATGCCCTGTGCGGTCTCTGGGCGAAGGTAGTGCAAACCGCTTTCGTCTTCGATTGGGCCAAGGTAGGTCTTTAGCAGACCGTTGAAAAGTTTCGGTTCTGTCCAGGTGTCTTTGTTGCCACAGGCTGGGCAAGGAATCTCAGCCATCGACTGGGGGGCGCGGCCCTTCTTCTCTTCGAAGGCCTCTTCAAGGTGGTCTGCGCGAAAACGCTTGTGGCACGAGGTGCACTCGATCAGTGGGTCGACGAATTCGCGAACGTGACCCGAGGTCTCCCAGACCTTACGAGGCAAGATGACCGATGAGTCTAGGCCAACGACGTCTTCGCGACTGTTGACCATGGCACGCCACCACTGGCGCTTGATGTTCTCTTTTAGCTCTACACCGAGTGGTCCGTAGTCCCACGCTGAGCGGGTACCGCCGTAAATTTCGCCAGCCGGGAACACAAAGCCGCGGCGCTTGGCGAGAGAAATTACTGAGTCGAGACGGTTAGGGGTTGCCATGAGCACTCCTTCAGGGCGATCATTCCCGAAGCGCCGCCGGATGCGGTGCTGGGTGATTGCGAACCTTCAGTCTAGTTTGACTAGCCCTTTTTAGCCTTGGCTTTTGGCTTGTCGATTGCCGCACCGAACCGGCGCGAACGTCCACCGAATTGCGAAATTGCCCGCCAAAGCACCTCGCGATCGAAGTCTGGCCAGAGGGTATCTTCGAATACCATCTCGGCATATGCCGACTGCCAGAGTAAGAAGTTTGAAATACGCTGCTCGCCCGATGAACGAATGAAAAGGTCGACATCGGGTAACCAATTGCTCTGCAGTGCTGCAGCGATGGTCTTTTCGGTCACCTTGCCAGGAGCCAACTCGCCGGCAGCAATTTTCCTGGTGATCTCGTTGACGGCATCCGTGATTTCGATTCTCGAACCATAGTTGATGCACATGGTTAGAGTCAGAGCCTTGTTCTTGCGGGTCAGCTGCTCGGCTTCCTGCAGATCTTCAATCACGGTTGCCCAGAGCTTTGGCCTGCGGCCCGCCCACCGGATGCGCACTCCCCACGCGTTGAACTGATCGCGGCGGCGTTGAATCACCTCGCGGTTGAAGCCCATCAGAAAGCGAACTTCTTCTGGCGAGCGCTTCCAATTTTCGGTCGAAAATGCGAAGACGGTCAAGTATTCGACTCCTGCTTCGATGCAACCGGCAACGACTTCGTTCAGCGAAAGTTCGCCGGCCTTGTGCCCTTCAATGCGCGTGAGCCCACGTTGATTTGCCCAGCGACCGTTGCCATCCATGACGATTGCGATGTGACGTGGTACCGCGGCAAACTTTGGAACCTTTACTCCAGGCTTCTTTACCGGCTGCAGTTCATTCATTCGAGCTCCACGTGTTGCAAAGATTTCAAGCCGCGCTCAATGTGGTACTGCGCGTATGCGGCAACGATACCGCTTGCCGAGACCGTGGTTGGTTCATCGACGGCATCGGCGATGGCCCACTCGCCCGCCAGCAACGCTCCAAGAAGTTTTGAGGTCGACTCATTGATCAGAGCAGCACCCATCGGCTTGCAGTCGTCGCAAACCACCCCGCCGACCTGAATCACGAAGGCCCGGTGCGAACCCGGTTTGCCACATCGAACGCACTCGACGAAGTTTGGAGCCCAACCGGCGATCGAAAGCGCCCTCAATAGATAGCTGTCGAGAATGTGCGATGGCTTGTGTTCGAGTGCGGCAAGCGAACGCAGACCCCCGACGAGCAACAGGTATTGCTGCGGTGTTGCCATCTCGCCGGTGAGCCGCTCGGCGGTCTCGACCATCGCTGTTGCTGCCGTGTAACTGGCGTAGTCGTCAACGATCTGAGCACCGTATGCCGAAAGGGTTTCAGCCTGAGTGACAGTGTCGAGATTGCGACCTTCGAAGAACTGGATGTCGGCAACCATGAACGGTTCGAGCCTGGCACCGAACTTTGATGCCGTTCGACGAACCCCCTTGGCGACCGCGCGCACCTGCCCATGTGATTTGGTGAGACAAGTAACGATGCGATCGGCTTCACCCAGCTTGTGGGTGCGCAGGATCACTGCTTCGTCACGGTAAGTCGGCACAGAACAAGTATTCGGCAAGCCTGCCGAATTTAGCGGATGGCTCGGTTGACAGCCGAGATGATTGCCTTGAGCGAAGCGGTTGCGATGTCGCCATCGAT
>JBJTNB010000037.1:0-10495 GCA_046073845.1 Micrococcales bacterium | reverse complement strand
TCAATACGCCAACGCCGGCGATAATCCAGTTCTTAGCCGATGGGTCGCTGATGCCAAGCAAGAGTGAGACCAAGGCACCGGCTCCCACCATCTGAGCGAGCAGATAGAAGATCGAAACCACAACAGTTGAGGTCGCTGCCGCGGTTCGAACCGGGCGCTGCCTCATTCTGAAAGCAACGACGTCGCCCATGGTGAATCGGCCCGAGTTACGAAGTGGCTCGGCTACTAGCAGCAGCGCGACCAACCAAGCAACCAAGAATCCGATTGAGTACAAGAAACCGTCGTAACCGAAAAGTGCAATAGTACCGGCGATACCAAGGAACGAAGCGGCCGACATATAGTCACCTGCGATTGCGAGACCGTTCTGAAAACCAGAGAAGTTTGCACCGCCGTCGTAGAAGTCTGAAGCCTTCTTATTGCTTCGACCAGCGCGCCAAACGATGACAAGAGTAAGTGCGACGAATCCTACGAACAGGACTTCGCTGAGAGTTGATGCTTGCATTAGTGACCCAACTCCTTCTCAACTTCGTGCTTGATCTCGTCTGAAGGCGCATCGAGCTTGGTGCTCGAGTGACGCTCGTAGAGCCAGGCGATTACAAATGTTGAAACGAACTGCAACACGCCAAGAACAAAGGCGATGTTGATGTTGCCGATTACCGGGGTGCTCACCCACTCACGGGCGAATGCAGAAAGTACGACATAAAGGAAATACCAGACCAAAAACGCAATGGTCAGAGGGAATGCGAACCCTCGATAACTCTTGCGCAGGTGCTGGAACTTAGGGCTGGCTTGTGTTGCCTCCCAAACCCCGTGTTGCTGCTGTGACATGGAACTCCGATGTTCAATGAAACGGATGGCGTCTTTGCCATCTGCTGGGGAAGCACCCCAATTGCTCAGAATAGCGAAAACGGCAAGGATGCGCTGCCGCCCCTAGCAGTTCGGGTCTTTGACCGGCACAATTCCGTTGACCAAGTAGGCGTCGACGGCATCGACCACGCAACTGTTCGATCGACCGTAGGCAGTGTGACCTTCGCCGTTAAAAGTGATCAGGTGGCCATTCGCAAGAATCTTGTTGGCCAGGTTCTGGGCCTCCCAGTACGGAGTGGCTGGGTCGCCGGTCGTTCCGACCACAATGATCGGCCCGCTACCAGCCGCCGAGTAATTAGCCGGACCAGGCACCAGTTTGTACGGCCAGGATGCGCATCCGAGTGCGCCGTTTCTCCAGTAGCGACCGAAGAACGGGCTCAGTTTTGCCAGGCGCGCGTTCTGCGCGTTCATAGCGGCCTTGCTCGGGTTGCTTCGACCGTCGAGACAGTTGATTGCCATGTTTGCCTCGAGCATGTTGCTTGCGTAAGTGCCATCGTTATTGCGGTCGTTGTAGGCATCGGCCAGCTCAAGGAACAAGGTGCCATCGCCCTTAAACGCGCTGCTGAATGCCGCACTGGTGTACTTCCAGTAATCGTTGCTGTAGAGAGTCATGATCAAGCCTGTGATTGCACCAGGCAACTGCAGTTTTCGACCGAGCGTGGTTTTGATCGAAGTGGTTTCGAGCTTTCTATAAAACGCGGTGATTGTGGCCATGGCGTTGTCGACAGAACCACTAAACGGGCAGGTCGTCTTACCGACCGTTAGGCAGTTGTTCAGGTAGTTGTGTAGCGCGGTGTCGAATGCCTTGAGTTGATAGGCATTCGAGTCTTCGTCGCTAACCGTTGGGTCGATCGCACCATCAAGCACGAAGCGGCCCACGTTCTGCGGGTAGAGCGCTGCATAGGTTGCACCAAGAAAAGTGCCGTACGAAAACCCAAGGTAATTCAACTTGCTTTCACCAAGTAGTGCACGAATTAGGTCTAGGTCTCGTGCGGCCGAGGTCGTATCTACATGACCGAGTAGTGCACCAGTATTTTTCTTGCAAGCCGTGGCAAAGGCTTTAACCGCCGCAACGTTGGCATTGAATTCGGTTGTCGATCCGATTGCACCTGGGGTTGGATCGTAAAGAAACTTGTCGGTTTGCGCGGCGTTCAAGCAAACCACTTTCGAACTGCTACCCACGCCGCGTGGGTCAAACCCAACAACGTTGTAGTGCTTGCGCAGGGTCTCACTACCCATTTGCGCGCCACCACCCTTTACGAAATCGACGCCCGAACCGCCTGGGCCGCCAGGGTTTTCGAGCAACCAACCCTTGTCGGCAGCACCGGTAGAAGGCGCGTAGTTGAGGGCCAGCGTGATGGCAGAAGACATCGATGGGGCATCCCAGTTGAGAGGAGCCTTGATGGTCGCACATTTGATGTCGCCACAGGTTTTCCAAGTCAGAGTCTGGCTGTAGAACGGGGTCAGCGCCGCGCTCACGTCGGCCACCGCAGCCGGTGTAGCCGCAGGTGCCACGGCACAACCGGTAATTAGCAGTGGCAGTGCAACCAGAATCGAGATCAGTTTCTTTTTCATTTGTTCCTTAGGTTCACCGCAAGTGCCTCAAGTGCAAGAAGCGTGTTGACATTGTCGTCGATGCGGCCGCGCGCGACCTCAATCTGATCGATTCTGAAAATAGTTTGCTCTGCCGACGAAGCCGCAGCGATTTTATTCAAACCAGCAACCAGTTCTTGGTTCACCAGCGGCGCCTGCGCCCCTAGCTGAATCATCAAGATGTCGCGATAGAGCGAAAGCAAATCAACCAGGATGCGGTCGAGCCCGTCGCGCATTGAACGCGTGGCGCGCTTCTTTTGTGCATCCTCGAGATTCTTGATGTCGGCGCGAACGTGTGGCGGAACGCGATCTTCATCTTGAACTCCGAGCATCACCTTGAGTGCCCGCAGTTCTTCTTCATCGCGTTCAGCAATTAGCGCCTCGGCGTCTTTCTTGGCCAAATCAAGCCATCGCTGTGCCGTGTGCACCGCCGCGCTAACCGAATTGATTGCAAGGGCTGCGTTCAAAGTTTCGTGGCGACGAGCGCGTGCCTCTGGGCTGGTTGCGAGACGGCGAGCCATACCGATGTGCGACTGCGACTCGGCTGCGGTGACCAGAGCGAGTTTGCGATCAATCTTGTCGCGGCTCACGAGCAGTTCTGCAACTTCTTCGACCGACGGGGTCTTGAGTGCAACGCGACGAACACGAGAGCGCACGGTGGCAATCATGTCGGCCTCGCTCGGCGCGCAAAGGATCCAGACGGTGCCGGGTGGTGGCTCTTCGAGGGCCTTCAACAGCACGTTCGAAGTGCGGTCTTTCATGCGGTCGGCGTCTTCGATGATCATGATCTTGTAGCGACTCATCGTGCCACCGAGCTGCGAAGACTGCACCAGCGCGCGCACCTCTTCGATGCTGATCTGCACTTTTTCGGTGGCCAGAACCTCGATGTCGGGGTGCCCGCCTGCCATCGCCAGGATGCACGACTGGCAAGTGCCACAGCCATCATTCGGGCAAACCAACGCGGCGGCAAAGGCGATGGCGGCGTTCGAGCGACCCGACCCCGGCGGCCCAGTGAACAACCAGGCATGGTGCAGGCTATCGCGCTTATTACGAACCGCGGTTTCGAGAGTAGCGATGGCCTCTTGCTGGCCAAACAGTTCGCTCCAGATAGGTAGCGGCATCAGCCAAGCAACTCTTCTGCACGAGCACGAATCTCGCGCTGGATTTGCTCTGCACTCTGGTTGGCATCGACAACCAAGAAACGATTTGGTTCGGCGGCGGCTAGCTTCAGGAATGCCTGCCGCACGTTTTCGAAGAACTCTGACTTTTCGCGCTCGAGACGGTCGGGCTCTGCACCGGTTTTGTTTCGACGAGCCATCGCGTGTGCAGCATCGAGATCAAGAAGCACGGTTAGGTCTGGTAGCAAACCGCCGACGGCGAAGAGCGAAAGGTTGCGCACGTCATCACTCTCGAGGTCGCGGCCACTGCCCTGATACGCAACAGAAGAATCGAGATAGCGATCGGTGATTACGACCTCGCCACGCTCAAGTGCGGGGCGAATTTTGGTGGCAACGTGGTGAGCTCTGTCGGCAGCAAACAAAAGTGCCTCTGCGCGAGGTGCGACGTCGCCTTTTCGGTGCAAAAGCAGGTGGCGAATCTCTTGGCCGAGTTCGGTGCCACCAGGTTCGAAAGTCGTAACTACGGTTTTGCCCTGTTCGCGAAAGTAATCGGCAAGGCGCTCGACCTGGGTTGACTTGCCAACCCCATCTATGCCCTCAAGCGAAATGAACAAACCGCGCGACATGACTACTTCTTCTTTTTGCTGCCGGCCTTGACCGTGCGAGTGGTGGTGGTGCTCTTGCGACGCGACGACTTAGCCGGTGCCTCGCCAGGCTCGAGGCCCAGCTTCTCGCGACGAATCATCAACAGTTCAAACGCGCGATCAGGAGTCATCTCTTCGAGCGGCTCTTCTTTCGGCACGGTGGCGTTAACCACGCCGTCGGTCACGTAAAGACCGAACTGGCCCGTCTTGGCAACCACGTTGAGCTTTGACAGCGGGTCTTCGCCGAAGTCCTTCAGCGGCGTGGCAGCCGTGCGGCGACCGCCGTACTTGGG
The DNA here is from genome assembly GCA_046073845.1 of Micrococcales bacterium. Classification (GTDB taxonomy): domain Bacteria; phylum Actinomycetota; class Actinomycetes; order Actinomycetales; family Microbacteriaceae; genus Rhodoluna. The sequence continues at coordinate 5,980 of JBJTNB010000037.1, read as the reverse complement.
CAACTTGTAGAGCTCGAGCGCCTGCTCGAGAGTCAGGCTGAACAGTTCTTCTTCGCTGGCAAGCGAACGGCTGTCTTTACCCTTGGTCATGTACGGGCCGAACTTACCGTTCTGCACAGTGATGTCGATACCCTCTTCAGGGTCGACGCCCACAACGCGAGGAAGCGACAAAAGCAGCAGGGCATCTTCGTAGGTGAAGGTTTCTGGGCTCATGTACTTCAATAGCGACGCGGTGCGAGGCTTTTCGGCCTTCTCGTCGTTGAGCAAAATGTACGGGCCATAGCGGCCATCCTTGAAAATGATGTCGTGACCAGTGGCTGGGTCTTGGCCAAGCACTCGATCGGCAATGACCGGAGCGTCGATGAGCTCTTGCGCCTTCTCGACCGTCAACTCATCAGGTGCAAGACCTTCTGGGATGTTCACAATGCGGCGACCATTTTCGTCGGCGCCCTCGGTGCCAGGTTCGACCATGGTCTCGATGTAAGGGCCGTACTTGCCGGTGCGAACGGTCACGTTGTCTGCAAGTGCAAACGAGTTGACGGCTCTTGGGTCGATCTCGCCGATGGTCTCGACGGTCTCGTGCAATCCTTCGAGTCCTTCGCCACCAAAATAGAAACGGTGCAGCCAAGTTGAGCGATCGCGCTCACCCGCTGCAATCTCGTCGAGGTCTTCTTCCATTCGCGCGGTGAACGCGTAGTCAACCAAACGATCAAAGTTGGTCTCGAGAAAGCGAGTGATAGTGAAAGCGATCCAGGTTGGCACGAGTGCCTGACCGCGCTTGACCACGTATCCCTTGCCGAGAATCGTCGACATGATCGACGCGTAGGTCGAAGGTCGACCGATGCCTGCTTCTTCGAGCGCCTTAACCAGCGACGCTTCGGTGAAACGTGGTGGTGGCGAAGTCTGATGGTCTTTCGCAAACACTTCGAGAGCCTTTAGTTTCTGACCAACCTCGAGACGTGGCAGCTTCGACTCTTGCTCTTCGCTTTCGTCTTCGTTGCGGCTCTCATCCTGGCTTTCTTCGTAAGCAGCAAGGAACCCGCGGAATGTAACTACGGTGCCAGAAGCCGTGAACTCAGCCGACTCGTGACCAGCAAGTCCAGTTACCTGAATGCGCGCGGTGGTGGTTGAGACCTTGGCGTCTTGCATCTGCGATGCGATGGTGCGCTTCCAGATCAGGTCGTAAAGCTCAAAAGCCTTGCCAAACAGCACTCCCTGAAGTTCGCTCGGGCGCTTGAAAACCTCGCCAGATGGGCGAATTGCCTCGTGGGCCTCTTGGGCGTTCTTCGACTTGGATGCGTAAACGCGCGGTGCTTCGGCAACCAGGTCGGCTCCGAACATCTCGGCTGCCTGCGTGCGAGCGGCATTTATGGCCTGCTGCGAGAGCGTGGTCGAGTCGGTACGCATGTAGGTGATGTGACCTTCTTGGTACAACGACTGAGCGGTGTCCATGGTCTGTTTGGCCGACATGCGCAACTTGCGCGAAGCCTCTTGTTGCAAAGTTGAAGTGGTGAATGGTGCTGCTGGGCGACGAGTCGACGGCTTCGATTCAACCGACGAAACTTCGATCGCAACCGATGATGAAGTCATGCCTTCGGCAATCTGAGTTGCCTCTGCTTCGGTGAGCACGCGCACGTCAGCTTTGAGCACACCGCGGTCGTCGAATGATTCACCGGTAGCAATTCGCTTGCCGTCGACAGAAAGCAACTTTGCCTCGAAGTCGGGCTCGGTCTTCACGAGAGTGTCGAACAGCGCTTTCACGTCGAAGTACTTTGCCGCGATAAAGGCCATACGCTCGCGTTCGCGTTCGACAACCAATCGCATCGCTGGTGACTGCACACGACCTGCGCTTAGACCACGGTTGATCTTGCGCCAAAGCACCGGCGAGATTTCGTAGCCGTAGAGTCGGTCGACGATTCGACGAGTCTCTTGAGCCTGAACCAAGTTTTCGTCGATGTCGCGCGTGTGGTTTAGTGCGTCTTGAATGGCATCTTTAGTGATCTCGTTGAAGACCATTCGCTTGACCGGAACTTTTGGCTTCAGAACCTGCAACAGGTGCCACGCGATGGCCTCGCCCTCGCGGTCTTCATCGGTAGCGAGATAGAGCTCGCCTGCGTTTTTTAGGGCCGACTTGATGTCGGCGACGGTCTTGGATTTTCCGGCTGAGATGGCGTAGTACGGCTCGAAGTCATTTTCGATGTCAATCGAAAACTTGCCGACCGAGGTCTTCTTCTTCTCGGCGGGCACGTCTTTCGGGTCGACCAGGTCGCGAATGTGACCCACCGAGGCCAGCACCTCGAAGCCATCGCCAAGGTACTTAGCGATGGTCTTGGCCTTAGCCGGCGACTCTACGATGACCAGTTTGTTTGATGCCAAAAACGTTTCTCCTTGTTCAGTCGCCCCCGGATGGCGGCCCGGCCCGAGAGGTTGCCTCAAGACCAAAACCACCGACCGCCGAAGACAGCCGGATAAAAGACTCGAAACCGACAATACGACATGAGTCAAGTCGCACCATATAGATATGTGCCATTTGGGCAGCAATCTGGCACGGATACCCAGTTATCAACCTCCTGGCCGAATCGGCGGCCGCCAAGGCAATCTGGTCGGTCTGAACCCGCAGCTTCTGCCCCGAAACCAACCAACTGGCAGCCAAATTGGCCGAAATCAGACCAGCCAGGATGGCGGCAACCAAACCAAGGCCGAGAATCGTGCCCGACCCCCGCTCACCTGTCATTGCCCCTCGGTCCTGACACATTCGGTGTCGGTGAGTGCAAAGCCAAAGGCGGTTGGCGCTCGAAGCCTCACGCAGGTGAGCTCGCCTTGGGCAAACACCTGAACGTTCGAAACTGGTTCATGCCTGGCTGCCGCACGCGCGGCCTCGCTCGCCTGCTCAACCAACCGCAAGTGGTCAACCTGAATTCCCAAACCGCCCAAAGCCAAACCAAGAATTGCAATCACGGTTGGCAAAACAACCACAAGCTCAGCGGTGACCGCTCCGCGATCTGAACGCAATAAGCAAAGGCCGCTAATCAATTTGCTGTCGAGTTTGGATTCGTGAAAGTAAGTGCGCTCTTTACTAGGTCAAACAGAATCTGCCTGACCTCGTCACTGCGCATGATGATCACAAGCAAACCAGCGAAGCCAACTGCGGCCATAGTTGCAATCGCATACTCGGCGGTGGCAGCGCCTGTGTCACTCTTTAGATTTTTCATGTTTCGCTTTCTCTAGGTTTGGTTATTGATGAAGCCGAACGCCATCGGAACGACGGCAAGCAAAACGAATGCCGGTAAAACTGTGACTCCCAGTGGAATCAAGATTCGAACCGACAACGCCTCGATTCTGGTCGCACGAGATTGCCGCACAACCTGCGACCGTTCCAGCGAAAGTGCCATGACTAATTCGGCGAGTGCAGCGCCTGTTCGTTGGGAAAGATCGGTCACTCGAGAAAGCAGGTGGTCGTCGAGAAATGCATGTTCGCGACCAATTTCACGCAGGGCCTCTGCTGACAGATCGGCACTCAAACGAAGATCGAAACCGGCGCGAAGGCAAGCGGCCAAAAATAGATACGGAAGCCAATCAAAATCGCTGACTTGGTTCGCCCTGCGAACCATGCGATCAGCCCAAGCACGACCGACAATCAGCAACCCAACACCAGAGCAGGCAGCAACAAGGGCGAGCGGCTGACTGACTAGAACCTCAAGCGAACCGACCCCAACCAGCTGCCCCAGAACCACCGCAAACGCTGGCAACCAGCCCACAAGGCGCATGGTGGCGCGAGGTGCCGCGGCGGCTAGCTCAATACGACGGGTGGCCTCGCGCTCAGCTGCAAGGTGCGACTCGAAGACCCTAAGCACTTCGGCTGGCGCTACCCCGGCACGACGAATCAGAAAATCGAGTGCTGGCATTTCGGCAACGCCAACTCCTTCGAGGCCACCACATTCTCGAACCACCACTCGCCACGGTAAACCTGCCTCAAGCAATGCCACCGCCTCAAGCAGTTTCGACCCCTGCTTCACCTGCGCTCGCGAATCGTTATTGAACGCTGGCCAGAGCGGTTTTCAATGTGCACAATCGCATCTATGGATTTGCGAGCCAGCTCGGCAAAATCGCTACTCGAGTTACCAGAAAGCGCAGCAATACTTGCAATTCGATCGCCAACCTGCTCTGCCGAATTGGCATGAATGGTCGCCGCGATTGCATGACCGGATTGTGCAGCTTGCAGCAAGGTGATTAACTCGCGCGAGCGAATCTCACCGACCACGATTCGATCTGGTCGCATTCGCAGCGACTCGACTAGCAACTCACTCATGTCGATGCTGCCGCGACCCTCAACGTTGGCCGCACGAGATTGCATCGCAACAAAATTCGGCGAATCGATTCGCAGTTCGTCGATGTCTTCGATGGCAATAGCTCTCTGGCCGACAACCTCGAGCAACATCGCACGCAGCAAAGTCGTTTTACCCGAACCGCTCGCACCAGAAATCAAAACGGATGCGCCGCTGCGCATCAACTCACTCAACCGCGAGCGCGATGGTTCGTCGAACATGCCGGCCTGGGCGAGTTGGGCAAGCCCAAATGCTCTCTCGCCAAGCACCCGCAACGAGATCAGTGTTTTGCCAGATACCCCAGAGCGCAAAACCAAATGCACGCGAATGCGCCCATCGAAAACGACGCTCGCAAACGGTGGAGCCAGGTCTAACCGTTTCGACCCAGCCGAAGCGATGGCCTGCGCCAACTCGTCGAGTTCGAGGGCCGAGGGGAATGGGCTCGGTGTGCCGAACCAGACCCCACCTCGCAGCAGACAGATAGAATCGTGGCCGTTCACCACCAGGTCGGTGACCCCAGGCTCAACCAGAAGTCGCCGAAGGCCTGCCAAGGTCTCAAACGATGCCAGCTCTGGGTGATCAAACATGCCCCAAGACTGCCCAAATCAGCCAAATCATTGGGCTGCAGGCCGACATCCGTGGAGAACTGCCCAAGAACCTAGCGCTGGGGATAACCCCTTAAAAGAGGACACCGGCTCTGGGGGGAGAGCCGGTGTCGGCCATAGCGCGTTGGGGGGAACCGCTATGGCAAGTCAGATATTTCACTGACTGATTAACCATAAACCCGATGACAGGATTGTTATTCCCCAAACACTGAGAAATGTGTGGTTTTCCCAAGATTTTCTCAGCCCAACTATGTGGCAGTATGGCAAAAGGCAACGTCGCCGACCTCTGGCGTTGCCTTACCGATTAGGAAGACAACGATGTCAGAGCACGAGATCGACAACCTGCTCCACGAAGAGCGCCACTTCGCCCCTTCAGCGGCATTCAAGGCTCAGGCAATCGCCGGCCCCGAACTCTATGAGCAGGCCAAAGCCGACCGTCTCGGCTTCTGGGCCGAGCAGGCAAACAGACTTCACTGGCACAAGCCATTCACCCGCACTCTCGACTGGTCGAACCCTCCGTTCGCCAAGTGGTTCGAAGACGGCAAGCTCAACGTCTCTTACAACTGCATCGACCGGCACGTTCTCGCCGGCAACGGCGATCGCACCGCAATCTTCTTCGAGGGCGAACCTGGCGACACCCGCGAACTCACCTACTCAGACCTACTTCACGAAGTGAAGAAGGCTGCCAACGCTTTGACCGCACTCGGCATCAAGGCAGGCGACCGAGTCGCGATTTACATGCCGATGATTCCCGAAGCCGTGATTGCAATGCAGGCAGTGGTTCGCATCGGTGCAGTGCACAGCGTGATCTTCGGTGGCTTCAGCGCCGACTCGCTCGCATCGCGCATCGACGACGCCGGTGCAAAGTTGGTCATCACATCGGATGGCGGATACCGCAAGGGCAAGGCATCTGCGCTCAAGCCAGCAGTTGACGAAGCTCTCGCTAACGACAAGTGCCCGACTGTGAAAAACGTGCTCGTGGTTCGTCGCACCAACCAGGATGTCGGCTGGGTCGAAGGTCGCGACGTCGAGTGGTCGCAGGCAGTGGGC
>JBJTNB010000036.1:0-6148 GCA_046073845.1 Micrococcales bacterium | reverse complement strand
GTCGGCTCACTGCAGCAAGGGCCGACTTAGCTGTTGCGCCAGCTCCGATTACAGTGACTGCCCTGACTGAACTAGCGTCGATCGAATCCAAAGCCTGCTGAATGCCGAAAACATCGGTGTTGTATGCCTTCCAAGAGTTACCTGCACGCACGAGTGTGTTTGCGCTACCTAAAGCCTTTTCCATGTCGCGAACCGCATAAGCTGCCGCTTCTTCTTTAAGCGGGGCGGTGACGCTCACGCCAATCCAGTTTTCGTCGAGCCCAGCTAACCAAGCATCTAAATTTCCGCCTACGACTTCATTGGCAACGTAGTCCCAATCAAGTTTTAGAACGCGATAAGCGGCCGTGTGAATGGCAGGTGATTTCGAGTGGTCGATCGGAGACCCGACAACGCCAAGGTGTTTAGTTGCCATATCCAGGGTTCGCTCTCATCCATGCTTGCCACTGCCGAACTGCAACCTCGTGTTCCGCGTAGGTATTGCTGAATACCGTCTCACCTGTCGCCAGATTAATCGCACAAAAGTACAGCCAATTGCCATCGGCCGGATGCAGTGCGGCATCAATAGCTACCGAGCCAGGTGCCGATATTGGGCCGACCGGTAGTCCAGGGTGTAAGTAAGTGTTGTAGCCATTGGTGTTTGCACGATCGGCCGCCGAAGTCGAAACCGTGTTACCTGAAACGCCGTAGCTCACCGTTGCGTCTGACTGAAGGTTCATGCCAGCGTCGATTCGATTCAAGAAGACTCTTGAAATTTTGTAGAAATCAGGTGTTTGCCGCCCTTCCTTCTGAACTACCGAAGCCAGGGTTAGTACGCGGTGCCAGTCTTTGGTTGCCAAGTTGTATCGTGCAAGTTCTTGCTTAGTGCGGTCAACCATGATGCTCAAAATCGCGGTTGCACTCAAACCCGGATCGAATTCATAGGTTGCCGGAAAGAGCCACCCCTCGGCACTGATCTCATGGGCGGGTATTCCAATGGCGCTTAGATTCTTGGCAGCTGCAGAAAATTGTTCGACCGAAATTTCTGTGGCGTCGCTCAGTGTTTTGAAGGTGTTGCTGAGCCTGTAACCCTCTTTGATGACAACTCGTTGGCTGACTCGATTACTCGAATCCGCCAAGGCATTTAGTGCGGCGAGCGAACTCATCTGAAGTCGAAGCTGGTAGCTACCAGGGTAGAAAGTTTGATTTCGAGCAAGCAGGAGTTTGTAAACAATTCTGAAGTTCTTAACGACGTCGTTCTTGACCAAGTCCTTTGCAACATCGGTTCCGGTTTCACCACTAGAAATGGTGAGAGTCACTGAACCGTGCCCCCCGCCCGCGTAATCGGCACCAGTTACCTGATCCCAAAGATTGCGCACAGTGGATCTGTTCACAAAACCTATAACCAACGCCAAAGCAAGCAAAGCTGCCACAACGATCAGTCTGCGTCTACGCATCCGTGTAGTCCTTTGCTAGCTGAGTATTCACGCTACCCAAACGTTTTTCGGCATCGAGTGCTTGTTCGAGTATTACCGCAGCGGCAGCAGAATCAATGAAAGCACGCTGTTCTTTGCTGGATTTGCCAGCCTGGCGCATGGCCTTTGCGGCTACCGAGGTGGTCATGCGTTCGTCAATCAAATAGACCGGGATGTCAGTCTTGCCTGCCAAGGCCTTCGCAACGGCAACGGCATCACGGGTTGACTCAGTAGCCTCGCCACGCAAATTAATCGGCAGCCCAACATAAATTTCTAAGGCGTCGTGATTGATAGCAACGGCTGCCATCATTTCAACTGCGGCGTCAATTTCGGAACGCTTGATGTGTTCAGCCGGACTCGCAAGGATGCCGTGAAAATCACTGATTGCCACGCCGATGCGCGCTTGGCCTACATCGAACGCAATGCGACGCCCGCTGCGCAACTACCCTGCCAGCTCAGCTTCGATGGCTGCAATCGCTGGGCCAATTTTGTTTGCGTCAGTGCCGCCACCCTGCGCGATGTCGTCTTTTCCGCCACCGCCACCACCAAGTACAGCACTTGCGGCACGCACTAGCGAACCTGCCTTCACGCCAGCAGCCTGGGCCTGCTTGGTTGCAGCAACAACGAGCATTGGCTTGTCATTAATGACAGCGAATAGCGCAGCAACGGCGTTATCGTTTTGCAGGTTGTCGCGCAGCTGCACTGTCAGGTTGCGAAGATCATCGATGCTCTCAAGTGTGCCGAAGTTTTCGGTCGCCAAGCGCGTTGAACCAAAGGTCTTTGCATGGGCGATTACGTGAGGCAACTTCTCTGCAAGGGCAGCGGCTTGAAGTGAAGCAAGTTTTCTGTGAGCAACACGAAGTTCGTCAAGTGTGGCAACTAGTCGATCTTCGATGTTCTCGCGGTTGGTCTTGGTCAGCTCGGTGAGTCGGTTGATCAGAGCGCGTTCAGTGGCCAGCGAGCGGAAAGCTTCGATACCTACGAGTGCTTCTAGGCGACGTGAACCACTACCGACCGATGATTCACCGATTAGTGAAACCAGTCCGATTTGCGAAGAACGCGACACATGGGTTCCACCACAGAGTTCACGCGACCAAGGGCCACCAATCTGCACGACTCGAACGCTCTCGTCGTAGGTCTCGCCAAATAGTGCTACCGCTCCCCACTGCTTTGCTTCTGGCAAAGACATGTGCTGAGCAGATACGGCTAGGTCTCGTCGAATTGCGAGGTTGGTAACCTCTTCGATCTCAGACTTCGTTTCTGCACTTAGGGCTGAAGTCCACGAAAAGTCGAGTCGTAGGTATCCAGGTTTGTTGTACGAACCTGACTGCAACGCGGTCGGGCCAAGAACTTGACGCAGTGCTGCGTGCACAACGTGCGTACCAGAGTGCGCCTGAGCCGCACCGATTCGCCACTCTTGGTCTACCTGCGTGGTTGCGCTAAATCCGGTGGCTACTTCACCACTGCGAACTAGAACCTTATGGCTAACCAAACCTTTGACTGGCTTCTGTACGTCTAGAACTTCGAGTTCGAATCCATCGCCAAAGATCAAACCCGCGTCTGAATCTTGGCCACCCGATTCAGCGTAGAAAGACGTCTCGTCGAGAATGATCTCGGCAATCTGACCTGCGCCGATCTTAGTCACGGTACCGCCGTCAGCAATTAGTCCGAGGACCTTGCCCGATGTTTCTAAAGAGTCGTATCCGGTGAACTTAGTTACACCGAGCTGGCGGAATTCGCTGTAGACCGAAAGGTCGGTGCCGCCGAGTTTCTTTTCGCGTGCATCGGCTTTAGCTCGCTGCTTTTGCTCGGTCATGAGAGCTGTGAAGCCCTCGCGGTCAACACTCAAGCCGTTCTCTTCGGCAATTTCCAGCGTCAAGTCGATTGGGAATCCGTAAGTGTCGTGCAACAAGAAGGCGGCATCGCCGCTCAGTGCTTTCGAACCAGAGTCTTTCGAGGCCGCAATCGCGTCTTCGAGAGCTGCTGTCCCCGAGGTGAGAGTTCGAAGGAAAGCCTCTTCTTCGGCAACGACGGTGCGAACGATTCGTTCGAAATCGGTTTCTAACTCTGGGTAGGCAGCTTTCATCGCATCTTTAGACGCTGTGAATAGTGAGGTGAACACTGGGCGTTCAACACCGAGCAGGCGCATCGCACGAATCGTACGTCGAAGCAAACGACGAAGCACGTAACCGCGGCCATCGTTGGCAGGAGTAACACCGTCGCCGATCAGCATCAATGCAGAACGCACATGGTCTGCAATTACGCGAAGGCGAACGTCGTTGGTCTCGTCGGCTCCGTAAGTTACGCCAGCGAGTTGCGCTGCCAAATCGAGAACTGGGCGCACCTGGTCGATTTCGTAAAGGTTCTCGACGCCCTGAAGTAAGAACGCAACGCGCTCGAGACCCATACCGGTGTCGATGTTCTTCTTAGGAAGTTCTCGAAGAATTTCGAAGTCATCTTTGCCTAAACCTTTGCCACGCTCAAACTGCATGAAGACTAGGTTCCAGATTTCGATGTAACGGTCTTCGTCAGCCTCAGGGCCGCCTTCGATGCCGTACGCGGGGCCACGGTCGTAGTAGATCTCTGAACAAGGGCCAGCTGGGCCAGGTTGACCTGTAGACCAGTAGTTGTCTTTCATGCCGCGGCGTTGAATTCGCTCCATCGGAATGTCGGCGACTTCACGCCAGATGCCAATCGACTCGTCGTCATCCTTGAATACTGTGACCCAAAGTAGCTCAGGGTTGATTCCTAGGCAGCCGTTGTCGCGTGAACCGGTCAGGAATTCCCAAGCAAATGTGATTGCTTCGCGCTTGAAGTAGTCGCCGAACGAGAAGTTTCCGTTCATCTGAAAGAAAGTGCCATGACGAGTGGTCTTGCCAACTTCGTCGATGTCTAGTGTGCGAATGCATTTCTGCACGCTAGTTGCGCGAGCGAATGGAGCGGGAACAAGACCGCTCTTGTACGGAATAAACGGAACCATTCCAGCGACGGTGAAAAGAAGCGACGGATCTTCGCTGATCAGCGATGCGCTCGGTACAACTGCGTGGCCGTTCTTTTCAAAGAAGTCGAGCCACCGCCGTCTAATTTCGGCGGTCTGCATCAGTTGGCTGCCGGCTTCTTTGCCTCTGGCTTTTTGACTGCTGCTTTCTTGGCCACAGGTTTCTTTGCAGCAAGCTTCTTCACGTTCTGCTTACTTGCCGGCGCGGTTAGTTCGGCATCGCGTTCTTTGAAGCCTTCGGTAATCGCTGCACCAAGTACGCGGGCGCGCTTACTTGCATCGTCAAGGGCGGCTTGAGCTTTAGGGTCTTCGGCAACCTTCTTAGCAACGGCAAGGCCTGCCGCGATACCGGTTGCGAACCAGAAAATCTTCTTCATCGATGCCTACTTCTTCTTACCGAGGATGGCGGTGCGCAAACCCTGAGTCAGGCCGGCAATTTTCACCAATGGCGCGCCAACGGATGCGCTAAACAATGCGACCAACGACTTGGCGTTGGTGGTCACCTCAACGAGGTTGTCTGAAATAACGTCGACCTTTTCCAACTGTTTGTTGGTGTGGGCGACAGTGGTAGTTACTTCAGTGAGTAGCGGAGACACGGTGTCGTTGAGTTCGCGAACCGAATCGCGCGCCTCGTCGATCAAGCCACCGAGTTTTACTAGCGGCACACCAATGAACAACACGAGCAGAACAAATGCGCCTGCCGCGATGATTGCTGCGATGTCTCCGCCACTCATCTGAACTACTTATCGAGCTGCGTAGTACTCAACAACGAGCTGAACTTCACAGGTGACTGGAACTTCAGCGCGCTTTGGGCGACGTACGAGAGTTGCGTGTAGCTTGTCGAGTTGAACGTCGAGGTAGCCAGGAACCGGAGGAAGAACATCAACGTGTCCGCCCATTGCAGCAACCTGGAAAGGCTCGGTTAGTTCGCTCTTTGCGTGAACGTGGATCATCTGACCAGGCTTTACGCGGAACGATGGGCGGTCAACGCGCTCACCGTTGACGAGAATGTGACGGTGCACAACCATCTGACGTGCCTGAGCGATAGTACGAGCGAAGCCCGCACGAAGAACTAGTGCGTCGAGACGCATTTCTAGAAGCTCAACTAGGTTTTCACCTGTTAGGCCATCCTGGCGCTTTGCTTCTGCAAAGGTCTTGCGAAGCTGAGCTTCACGAATGCCGTACTGGGCGCGCAGACGCTGCTTCTCGCGAAGACGAACAGCAAAGTCGCTGTCGGCTTTGCGCTTGGTGCGGCCGTGCTGACCAGGAGCGTATGGACGGTTTTCTAGGTATTTGGCTGCCTTAGGAGTAAGAGCGATGCCGAGTGCGCGCGACAAGCGAGTCTTGCTGCGTGTACGTGAGGTTTTTGACACGTGATCCCTTTCAAGGATTTGTAAATAGCGTTTGTTCGAAAAATAACCAGAGTCAGAGGTGAGTTCTGGTTGTTTCGCCACGGACCACCAGGCTATTTTGGTGATCGCACCGTTGAGTTTGCGTACAGCCGCGAACGACAAACTCCAGTCGGCAACCTTTGAAGTTTAGCACTTGAGGTTAGCTTGTGCCAGCATCCTTGGCTTTTTTGGCGCGGATAATGTCGCGCAGTTTGCCCCATCGTTCGGCGAGTGAACGCTCGGCCCCGACCTCTTTGGCAATGTAATACCTGCGATTGCTGGTCTTGCCGCTGAGGTAAGCCTGTGAG
>JBJTNB010000035.1:0-2882 GCA_046073845.1 Micrococcales bacterium | reverse complement strand
ATCGCCAATTTTGCAGGTGGGTTACGCCGAGTCGATGTCGCTGTTCTTCATGACACTTGCGCTCTATGCATTCGTGCAACGCCGTGACTGGTTGGTGCTGGTCTCACTCACGGTGGCCGCGCTGACCAGGCCAGGTGTTTTGGCGTTTGCGATGATGTTTGGCATCCTGGCGATTTTGCATCGCGGCGCGATTCGCGAACGGTTGCGGTTGCTCGGGCTGGCTCTCGTGAGTGGAGTGCTTGGGCTGCTGTGGCTGTTTATCGCTGGGGCGGCGACGGGTGTTTGGAACGCCTACCTGCAAACCGAGAACTCTTGGCGCGCTGGCTTCACCGGCAAGGCCAACATCATGCCGTTCATGGGCTGGTTCGAATCTGGCAAGTTCTTCATCGGCGACGGGGTGGGGCAGGCGTTCTTCGGCTGCCTGGCGGCCCTTTTCGTCTGGATTTTCACCAGAAAGATCACACGTTCGATGGGCGAGGCCGTCTTCATCTGGTCGATCTCGTACATGACCTACATCTTCGCTGTGTTCTTTCCGCAGTCGAGTAGCCCTCGCATTTTGTTGCCCGCCTTTCCGCTTTTGGTAGCCCTCGGCGCGGCCACGGCCAATGCTTCAAAGGGCGTGAAAGCCTTGATTCTGGGGGTCAGCATGGCCGGCCAATTAGCCTGGATGCTGGTCTGCTGGAAGTACACCGCCCCCGACTACACCCCGCCTTAGGCCGGTCGAAGCCTCTGCCCCCACTTTCTCGATGTCGGGGTTTTGGGTAGAATTGAAAGTCGGCGATGACGCCAAATCGAGGAGTTTTACTAATGGCAGCACAGAAACCACGCACCGGCGACGGACCAATGGAGATTGTTCCTGAGCCACGCGGTCTCTACACTTTGCGTATTCCAGCCGATGGGGGCGGTCGTGTTCAGGTCGTAATGGACAAGACAGAGCTCGAAGAGCTTCAGCTTAAGTTGAAGCCAATCGTGGCTACCAAGAAGTAGAAGATTTTAGAAGCAGCTCAGCCGAAAGGCTGGGCTGTTTTCGCTTAAGGGGTTTATTTCGCCGAAGCGAATAATTAGCGCTTCGAGGCAAGCAGCAGGCCGTCGCCAATCGGCAATAGTGAAGTCGCGAACTCATCGTTGTTCAGCAACTGGCGAATTAGGTCTCGGTAAATCTGCGTTGCTTCGTCGCGCATGGCTGGGTCAGGCACTCTGTCGCGCCAGAGAGCGTGAGCGATGGCGATTACTCCGCCAGGTCGAAGCATGCGGCTGGCCTCACCGAGTTGCAAATCGAGAGTTTCGCGATCTGCATCGAGCAGAACAAGGTCGTAGGCGGCGTCGGCGAGGTTCGCCAAAACCTCTGTTGCCTTACCGGTGATGATGCGCAGGCGGTTGGCCGCGATTCCTTCGTCGGCGAGAGTCGACTTGGTGGCATTGGTGTGCTCTTGCTCGTTGTCGATGGTGGCGAGTACGGCGGTGTTCGAACCGCGAAGCAGGTAGATTGCCGAAACGCCGGTTCCGCTGCCAACTTCAACGATTGACCTCGCCTGTAGCGAGTTCACCAGCATCGATAGGGTCGCACCAACAGATGGAGTGATGCATTCAACCCCGAGTTCTTCAGCGCGAGCACGCGCGTTACGCAAAACGTCGTCTTCGAGGATCGCATCCTCGGTGTATTTCCAGCTGGTGATTTTGTCGGCCATGGTATCTGCGCCAATGTTAACGCCCGCGCCGCCCGAACCCTTGGATTCGGGCTAACCTAGTTGGGTGTTTGGACTAAGTGGCGAGAAGCTGATCATCCTCGGGTTGATTGCAGCGTTTGTGCTCGGCCCAGAACGCCTTCCGGGTTACGCGCAAAAACTCGCGCAGTTGGTCAAGTCGGTTCGCCGCATGGCAGAGGGTGCCAAGACCCAACTCAGCGAAGAAATGGGCGAAGAGTTCGAAGACCTCGACTGGAAGAAACTCGACCCGCGTCAGTATGACCCGCGACGCATCATCAGGGATGCCCTTCGCGAAGAAGGTCAAGACTTGCTCGCTGCCAAGAGTTCGGCAAGCGGTCTGAATAAGTCGAAGCCGGGCAAGGTTGTGGCGCTAGCCGACGGCGAGGCCGCACCTTTCGACAGCGAGTCGACCTAAGCCATAGCTAAGGCAGGCGGCGAAGAACGCTAGCTAGGCGATCCATCAGCGGAGCCATCTTTTTCCACTGCTTGGCGTTATTCGGCAATCCGATTCCCAAATAGGTCTTCGAAACGGCAACAGTGCGAGCTTCTGTGAAACGAAGCAAACCACCAATGCCACCGCGACGACCCTGACCGCTTTGCTTGAAGCCGCCCATTGGGGCATCGAAGCTTGCGAATGTAGCGCGGTAACCCTCGTTGATGTTGACCGAACCGGCCTCGAGGCGTGCGGCGACCTTTTTGGCTTCGCGTTCGTTGCCGAACACGGCTGCGTTCAATCCGTAGACACTGTCGTTCGCTGCGTTGATGGCATCGTCGACAGTTTCGTAACCATAAACCGAAATCACCGGGCCGAAAACTTCTTCGCGGTAGATCTCGGCTGCTTCAGGGATGTCGGTGAGCACGGTCGGTTCGAAAAAGTACGGGCCGACTTCGGCCAGTTGCTTGCCGCCGGTGAGTAGGCGGGCGCCCTTGGCGAGCGCATCCGTGAGAAAACGCTCGACGCGCGCGAGCTGGGCAGCCGAGGTGAGCGTGCCGATGTCGAAGCTGAAGTCGTTCGAGCGGCCAACCTTTAGGCCTTGCGCGACTTCGACAAACTCGCGCTCGAACTCGGCCTTGACTGCGTTTGGCACATAGATGCGCGAGAGCGAAACGCAGAGCTGGCCGCCGTTACCGAACGAGCCGTTTGCCACCTGGCGCGCGGCCTTGGCGAGGTTTGCG
>JBJTNB010000034.1:0-2630 GCA_046073845.1 Micrococcales bacterium | reverse complement strand
GTGGCCGTCGCGGCCCGATGCCAGGCGGTAAAGACAAGGGCCCAAAGGCCAGCTTCAAGGCGCTGTTCCCTTACATGGGTCAGCACAAGAAGCCGCTGATCATCGCTGTGGTGCTGTCGTTGTTCGGCGCATCCGTGTCGCTTGCCCAGCCGCTGGTTGTTGGTCAGTTGATCAACGCCGTGCAGAGCAGCAAGCCAACCACCCTGCTGGCAATCGCCCTGCTTGGCGTGGTCGTGGCCTCAGCCGCCTCGGATGGATTTATGCGTTACCTGCTAGCCAAGGCTGGCGAGGGCATCGTTCGCACCGCCCGTAACTCGCTGGCTGGCCGCCTGCTTCGCCTGCCTGTGGTCGAATACGACCTTCGTCGCACCGGCGACCTGGTCTCGCGCACCAGCTCAGACACCACCTTGCTTCGAGCCGTGCTCACCCAAGGTCTAGTTGACCTAGCCGGTGGCGCACTGATCTTCTTGGGTTCGACTATCGCCATGCTGTTCATCGACCCGCTGCTACTTCTTATTACCGTGCTGATGCTCTCGATTGCAGTCGCGTCGGTCGCCATAACCTCGCGCACCATTCGCACCGCAACCACCAAGGCACAAGAGCGCGTTGGCGAAATGTCGGCTGCCGTCGAACGCGCACTCAGTGCAGTGCGAACCATTCGTGCGGCTCGCGCAGAATCGCGCGAAACCGAGCAGGTCAACAAAGCCGCAGACGAGGCCTATGTGCAGGGCGTTCGCATCGCGAAGATTTCATCTGCGATTTCACCAATCGGTGGTCTTGCTTTCAACAGCGCCTTCATCGTTGTGCTGGGGGTTGGTGGCTACCGCGTTGCATCAGGTGCAACCACGGTTGCCTCGCTGGTCAGCTTCGTGCTGTTGATGTTCTTGATGATGCGACCTGTCGGTGTGGCATTCGGTGCAATCAGCTCGGTGCAGAGCGCGCTTGGTGCGCTCGCCCGCATCCAAGAAATTTTGAACTTGCCAGTTGAAGAAAACGAAGGTCACGAGTTTGCCGCTCGCAAGGCGCGCAACAAAACAGCCATCGAGTTCAAGAAGGTTTCGTTCGGCTATGCACCAACCCCGGCAACCGACGACCAGCCTGCTGGTGAAGCACGCGAAGTGCTCAAGCAGGTTTCGTTCAAGATCGAGCGCGGCTCTCGCGTTGCTCTTGTCGGCCCATCGGGCGCGGGCAAGTCGACCATCTTCTCGTTGATCGAGCGCTTCTACGACCCAACCTCAGGCGACATCTTGCTTGACGGCCAGAAGGTCAGCGAGATTTCGCGCGAGTCAGTTCGCGCCCAAATCGGTTACGTCGAGCAAGATGCGCCTGTGCTCGCCGGCTCGATTCGCGAGAACCTACTTATCGGTCGCCCGGCTGCAACCGACGAAGAACTTCGTGCCGTGCTCGGCGAGGTCAACCTGATCGAGGTGCTCGACCGAGATGCCCGTGGGCTCGATGCCGAGGTCGGAGAAAAGGGAATCATGCTCTCGGGTGGCGAGCGCCAACGCCTAGCCATTGCCCGAACCCTGCTTGCTGCCCCGCCGATTTTGCTGCTCGATGAGTCGACCAGCTCGCTCGATGGCCTCAACGAACAACGCCTGAAAGACGCAATCGACACCGTTGCCAAGAACCGAACCATGTTCGTGATTGCTCACCGTCTGGCCACGGTCGTAGACAGCGACCTGATCATCGTGCTTCAAGACGGCCAGGTGGTTGGCGTTGGCACTCACAAAGAGCTGCTCAAGTCGACCCCGCTTTACAAGGATCTCGCCAAGCAGCAAAAACTGGCTTAGCCGATTCGAGCCCGCAACCCGCGGGTAGATTTGGCGTATGAGCCCAAAGATGTCGCTTGCCGAATACGGCGTTGCCACCGACCGTTCGACCGCCGAGAAACTCGATGCTGCCGACCCGCTAGCCAGTTTCAAGAGCGAGTTTCACGTTGACGATGCGAACCTCTGCTACCTCGACGGCAACTCGCTCGGTCGCCTGCCAAAGCAAACCCTGAGCGCGGTCAACAACTTTCTCACCGAGTGGGGCAACGAACTAGTCGACGGTTGGTCGCACTGGATTGACGAGGCGCAACCAACCGGCAACCTTCTTGGCAAACACGCACTAGGCGCGGCAGCCGGACAGGTGTTGGTGTGCGATACGACATCCGTGAACTTTTATCAGCTTTGTGTTGCCGCAATTCAGGCCCGACCTGGTCGCAAGACGATCATTGTTGACGCGGCGAACTTTCCGACCGACCGCTACATCTTCGACGGCATTGCCAAGCACTTTGGCCTGAAGGTAATCACGCTGAACAACGACGGCAGCGGTGGCCCGGGCGCCATCGATGTTGCAGCCGAAAACGAACTGATCACTCCAGAGATTCTTGAACCGCTGCTTAACGATGATGTCGCGATGGTCAGCCTGCAGGTGATTTACTACCGCGGCGGTGCGCGCAGCGATGTGAAAGGCATCACCGACCTTGCCCGTCGCAATGGCACGCTCGTGGTTTGGGATGCCTCGCACGCTGTCGGCGCAATCGACCTGCGCTTCGACGAGTGGGGCGTCGACCTAGCCGTCGGTTGCACCTATAAGTACGGCAACTCGGGTCCTGGCTCACCGGCTTGGCTCTATGTTGCCAA
>JBJTNB010000033.1:0-4291 GCA_046073845.1 Micrococcales bacterium | reverse complement strand
GTGCAGTTCTTCTTGCCTGGTGAGCCACAGGTTTACTACGTCGGACTTTTCAACGGCATGGATGACCGCGAGCTGTTTGCGCGCACCGAACAGGGCCGCGACACCAACCGCCACAACTACACCCCTGCCGAAATCGAAGTTGCACTGCAGCAGCCGGTTACTCAGGCGATCATCGCGTTGGCTCGCGTTCGCAAGCACGCGGCGTTCGATGGTGAGTTCAGCTGGAAGACCGTTGATGCACAGACCATGCGCCTCGAGTGGAACAACGGCGATTCATCGCTGTCGCTCGAGTTCGAGACCACCGTGGATGCACCGAGTTTCGTAATCACCGCGAGTGACGCCGCTGGTTCGCGTGTGTTCACTTCGGTTGAAGAACTCGCCAAGTACTAGACACAAAACTATTTAGTGCGCTTGCACTTTTCTGAGCAGTAGCGAACGTTTGGCCAGTCGCGCTCCCATTTTTTGCGCCACTCAAACTGTTTGCCGCATCGTGGGCAAACTTTAGGATCGAAACCGCCTTTGCGTTTTGCTTGCATCTAGAAATCGGTGCTCGCCAAAAGTGCAGTGCGCTCAGCAATTGCGTTGATGATTTTTTGCACAACATGCACTGGCGTCATGCCCGCTGGCATTGTCGGCGCCACTCCAAACGCAGGTCGATTTGCCAGTCCGGTTTCGGTGTGACCGGGGCGCACCTCTATCGCTTGCACGCCAACTCTGCGCAATTCACTCGATGTTGCATTCAGCCAAGCTGACATCGCAGTTTTTGAAGCACAGTACGCCGACATCCCAGGGAAAGTCTTTTCTGCAACGACACCGGTAATTGCAACCACGAACGATTGATCGTTCAATATCGGTAGAAACCTCGTCACCAATTCGGCTTGACCCAGGTAGTTCACCTGAGTCAGAAGCCTTAAGCCTTCAGAAGGCGTTGCATCCATGCGACCAAATCCAACTCGGCCGGCAGCCAGCACGACTCCGTCAAGCCTTTCGCTCGCCAACAGGTAATCAACGAGGGTTGAGATGCTTTGCTGACTATCGAGGTCGAGCAATAGACGAAGTTCTGCCGATACCGGAATGCGGCTGGCCGATTCGTTACTTGACGCGGTGCCAAGAACCCGCGCACCAGATTTGGCTAGCTGGTCGGCAATCATCGCCCCGAAAACTCCAGACGCACCGACTACCAAGATTGTCTTGCCGTGTAGGTTCATGCTCTAGATCACTCCTAGTTCTAGCCCGCGAAGCACCTCTGCCGCCCGCACCTTCAGTTCTGTTCGGTCTTTCAAACGATTCAGGCCGCTCATTTGCTGAAACATACGATGGTTCTTTCTGAACTCGTCGGCGTGACGGTCGAGAAAATCCCAATAGAGCGTGGTGAACGGGCAAGCCGTGCCACCCACTCGCTCACTTGGGTTGTACTTGCATCCCTTGCAATAGGTGGTCATTCGCTTGAGGTAGGCACCACCCGCGGCATATGGCTTAGTCATGAGCTGGCCGCCATCGGCATGGGTTGCCATGCCAATTACGTTGGGCACCATCACCCAATCACTGGCGTCGATGAACCGCTCACGCATCCAATCGAGAAATTGCTGGGGGTTCGTGCCCGTGACCAAAGCGAGGTTGCTGAGAATCATTAACCTCGGGATGTGGTGCACCCAGGCACGCTCATCCACATCCTTGACGGTGTTCGAAACACAATTCATTTCAGTCTTGGTCGGGTCAGTGAACAGCGGCAACAGGTTGCGTTCTGCGCTCAACCCATTTTTGTTTCGATAATCTTCGCCCAAATACCAATACATACCGTTTATGTATTCACGCCAACCGATGACTTGCCGCACAACCGCCTCGACCGACTCGATTGGTGCTCGCCCCTGGGCATAGGCATCGAGCACGGCGTCAACAACCTCATTCGGACTAAGCAGCCCAACGTTTAGGTATGGGCTAAGCAGCGAATGGTGCATCGACCAGGATTCATCAGAGACGGCATCCTCGAAAGGGCCAAAGGCTGGCAGATGCGCTTCGATGAAATGCTCGAGTTGCTTCAGAGCGCCGGCGCGAGTGGTTGCCCAAGTGTTAGTCGGTGTATGTGCCAGTTGCTTCGCGACCGCATGGTCGATTTCGTCGCGCTCGAACTCGAGCGGCTTAGGCCACTCGTAATTCTTCGGCGGTGGAAGGCGGTTGTCTGCATCGAAGTTCCAACGGCCCGAGACTGGTTGATCGCCCTCCATCAGAATGCCGAGCCGCTTGCGTTGCGCCCGGTAAAAGGTCTCCATGACAAATGTTTTTTGCTGGCCCGCCCACTGAGTGAAGAGTTCGCGACTGGTCAAAAAGAAATCGTTCTCGACCCAATTGACTCCGTATTCGATGAGGCTTGTCAGCTGCCTGAACGATGAAGGCTGCGCTGCGAAAATCGGCAGTTCCCCGTATTTCTCGCGCGCAACTCGCAGGCCCTCGATTGTGGTGGGGGCCTGAATGTAAGAGACCTCAAAACCCGATTCGCTCAGTCGCTCAGCGAAGTGCCTGGCCGCCGAAATCATGAAGAACAAACGTTCCGGATGCCAGTTTCGACCGGAAGTCATGCGCCTGCTTTCAACAAGCACGACCACATCGTTCTTTGGGTTTGCACCTTTCAGCGCTCCGCGACGCACATCCAAGTGGTCGTGAGCGATGTAGAGAATGCGCGTTGGCAAGTTAGTGGTTTTCTTTTTTGCGCTTCATTCGGGTGCGACTTCTAATGGTGCCTAGCACGAGCGTGATCACGCCGAAGCTAGCAAAGCCGATTGCTGCCCAAATGTGTTGATTAGCGGCTTCGGTGCAGGTGATGAAACCCTGAGATGGGCTCTTCTCGCATACCGCCGGGTCGATGTAACCAATCATCGATGCCAGGCCCAAGGCAAGTGAAATCGTGGCGACCATAGCCAAACTGTTGTTTTTCATAGTTCCTCCAAAGGAAATAACTATGCGTTGTGCCTGACTATTCCGGCCTGGTTGTCGGCTTTGGTGGGGACTAAGCCAGATGCTCGGCGAAGAATCTCTCGATTCTCAACCACGAATCGGCGGCATCCACGGGGTTCGGCCTAGCACCTGAGATCTTGAGTAGGGTTCCAAAAACCGGCCCGCCTGCCTGATGCGGATTCATGAAGGCATGGCCTGAATCTGGGTATTCCTTTACGTCATGGGCAACATTCAGTTTGGTTAGCGCCAGGTCCAGTTTTTGGGTGGCACCTTTGAGTTGCTTGTCTTTCGCTCCGTAGCTGGCAACGATGGGGCACGCGCCAGCGAGCACCGCATCGAGGTCTTTCGGCATCATGCCGTAATTCACACTGCTTGCGTCATAGCCGCGTGAGGCAAGCAACAAGGCGAATCCGCCGCCCATGCAAAATCCGATCACGCCGACTTTTTTAGTCGTGTCTGATCGCGCAGCCAGCATGAGTTTCGCCGACTCAACATCGTCGAAAGCCTTGCCCTGCCCCGCAGTGAGCGCTTTGAAAGTGGCCGTCAGGCACTTTCTGGCCCCACCTCGGCTGAAGAGGTCTGGCATTAGCACCAAGTAACCAGCCGATGCGAGTCTGGTCATCTGTGCACGCATCGCCTCGTCTATGCCGAAAACCTCATGAACCATAATTACGCCGGGCCATGGGCCGTCGCCGTCTGGCACGGCAATTACGCCATTCAGTTCTGGCGTAATCTGCACTTCTTTTAGTTCCATGGTTGGAGCGTATCTCGCTTTAGCCTTGAACGCTTGTGTGAATCCACCTCCTAGACTTTGAACTAAACCATCACCTAAGGAATCACATGAAATTTCTTATCGCCGTTATTGATACCAAAGTTCACACCGGCACTCAGGATGAAATCAAGCAAGTGGATTCGTTCAACGAAAAACTAGGGTCGAACGGCCAGCTGATTCTTGCTGCCGGGTTAGACACGGCGAAGATCCTGGTGACAGCCGATGGCGAGTACATGAGTGGTTTCTGGATTATTGAGACCGATTCACTTCAAGAAGCTGAAGCTCTAGCGGCCGAGGGTTCGAAGGCCTGCAACCGCAAAGTGGAACTGCGGCCGTTCCTAGGCAACTAACCCGACAAGCAAAAACGACCTGAAGTTATCAGGTCGTTTTGTGCGCTTGGATGGGTGAGGCTGAAAGCCGAAGAGTCCCGACAAGGCACCAATGAAAAAAGACCAGAGGTTATCTGGTCTTTTATTGGTGCGCTTGGATGGGTGAGGCTGAAAGCCGAAGAGTCCCGACAAGGCACCAATGAAAAAAGACCAGAGGTTATCTGGTCTTTTATTGGTG
>JBJTNB010000032.1:0-2399 GCA_046073845.1 Micrococcales bacterium | reverse complement strand
GAAGAAGCCGGTGCGTTGGAATACACCACCATCGTTGCCTCGCCTGCATCTGACCCAGCAGGTTTCAAGTACCTAGCTCCTTACACCGGTTCGGCCATTGGTCAGCACTGGATGTACGGCGGCAAGCACGTACTAATCATTTTCGATGACCTATCGAAGCAGGCCGAGGCCTACCGCGCCGTATCACTATTGCTACGTCGCCCACCAGGTCGCGAGGCTTACCCGGGCGACGTGTTCTACCTACACAGCCGCTTGCTAGAGCGTTGTGCAAAGTTGTCGGACGCAATGGGCGCAGGTTCAATGACCGGTCTTCCAGTTATCGAGACCAAGGCAAACGACGTCTCGGCTTACATTCCTACCAACGTGATTTCGATCACCGACGGCCAGATCTTCTTGCAGTCTGACTTGTTCAACTCGAACCAGCGCCCTGCAATCGACGTAGGTATTTCGGTGTCGCGTGTTGGTGGTGCAGCACAGGTTAAGGGCATCAAGGGCGTTTCAGGTACGTTGAAGCTTGAGCTTGCTCAGTACCGCTCACTTGAGGCGTTCGCAATGTTCGCAAGCGACCTAGATGCAGCTTCGCGTCAGCAGCTTGCTCGCGGTGCTCGCTTGACCGAGCTTCTAAAGCAGCCTCAGTACTCGCCGTACCCAGTCGAAGACCAGACCGTTTCGATCTGGGCTGGTACCACTGGCAAACTCGACGAGGTTCCTGTTGCCGACATCCTTCGTTTCGAGCGTGAGCTTCTAGAGCACCTAAAGCGCAACTCGAAGGCGTTGACCACTATTCGTGAGACCAACAACCTCGACAACGACACCAAGGCAGAGCTAGACAAGCAAATCGCTAAGTTCAAGCGCAGCTTCAAGACCAGCGAAGGCAACAACTTGCCTTCGGCTGAGACCGCTGAGCCACTAGACGAGTCTGAGGTTTCGCAAGAGACCATCGTCAAGCAGAAGCGCAAGAAGTAATTCGAGTCGCAGAACTAGTTCGAAAGAAGAGTAGGTAACCGTGGGAGCGCAACTTCGTGTCTATAGGCAGAAAATCAAATCTGCCCAGACGACCAAGAAGATCACTCGCGCTATGGAGCTGATCTCGGCTTCGCGTATCGCAAAGGCGCAGCAGCGCGTGGCCGCGGCTAACCCTTACACCAAGGCTGTAACCCGTGCGGTTGCTGCTGTGGCGACTTACTCGAACATCGATCACCCGCTGACTACCGAGCCGGCAACCATTGACCGCGCAGCTGTTGTGATTTTCACCTCAGACCGCGGACTGGCTGGTGCGTTCTCATCAAACGTTCTCAAAGAAGCAGACCGCCTAGCCGCTTTGCTTCACCAGCAGGGCAAAGATGTGGTCTACTACCTAGTGGGCCGCAAGTCAGTTTCGAACTTCAACTTCAGACACCGCGATTCGATTCGTCAGTGGATTGGTGGCACCGACCTACCGCAGGTTGAGACCGCTAAAGAAATTGCCGACGAAGTTCTTGCTGGCTACATTAAGGACTTTGCCGAAGGTGGCTTCGACGAGATTCACTTGATCTACAACAAGTTCGTTTCGATGATGGTTCAAGAGCCAGAGGTTGTTCGCTTGCTACCGCTTTCGGTGGTTGAAGCAACAGAAGAAGCTCCAAGCACCGATGTGTTCCCACTTTACGAATTCGAACCAGATGCCACCAAGGTGCTCGACGCGCTGCTTCCGGTTTACATCGAGAGTCGCATCTTCACCGCGATGCTTCAGTCGGCCGCATCAGAGCACGCAGCTCGCCAAAAGGCGATGAAGTCCGCAACCGACAATGCACAGAAGTTGATCCTGAACTACACCCGATTGAGCAACCAGGCTCGTCAGGCTGAAATTACGCAACAGATTTCCGAAATCGTTGGTGGAGCCGATGCTTTGGCTACCTCTGGCGACGAGGACTAAGAGAAAGAAAGAGACATGGCCGAATCAAAGAAGCCTGCCGCTAAGACCGCAGCAAAGGCACCTGCAAAGAGTGCCGCTGCCAAGCCAGCTAAGTCAGTGACTGCTGGTGGCGTTGGTCGTATCGCACGCGTTACCGGTCCAGTGGTTGACATCGAGTTCCCGCACGATGCCATCCCAGCGATCTACAACGCGCTGACCACCGTCATTGACTTGAACGGTGAGAAGTCGACTCTTACCCTCGAGGTTGCTCAGCACCTTGGCGACGACCTAGTTCGTGCCATCGCGCTAAAGCCAACCGATGGCTTGGTTCGCGGCGGTGCCGTTCAAGACACCGGTGCGCCGATCTCGGTTCCGGTTGGCGATGTCACCAAGGGTCACGTGTTCAACGTGGTTGGTGAAGTTCTAAACGCAGAGCCTGGCGAGAAGATTGAGGTCAACGAGCGTTGGTCGATTCACCGTCAGCCTCCTACTTTCGACCAGCTTG
>JBJTNB010000031.1:0-10495 GCA_046073845.1 Micrococcales bacterium | reverse complement strand
GGTCACGGGCGAGTACATCCGCCCTATCCTGCTGATTCAGGCCGAGAATGTCGCCGCGTGCGAGCCGCTGCGGGACAAGCTCGCGAACGAGTTCGGGCTGACCAAAAGCGAAATCAAGATTTCAGTCGGTGGCAACGACGAACTCGAAAAGATGACAACGCAGGCAATGCAGTTCGGCATGGCCGAGCTCACTCACGCATCTGAGGTGGTCAACGAAACCTTGAACTCGATGTCGGGTGCAACCAGTCAAAAGCTTCAGCTAGAAATCATGTGCGCGAAGGTTTTGGTACCTGCTGCCAACAACGAAGAAGTCGGGTCACTGGCTCGCATCGAACGACTCGAGCGTCGCATTGGAGTTGGTGGGGCGGCACCTGCTGCCTCGGCACCGGCTCAGGTAGCACAGGCTGCTGGCCGACCTGCCGCCGCTCAGCCAGCCACCCCGCCGGCCGCAGCCTCAGTGTCTTCAACCACTGCGCCTGCAACCCCAGTCGCCGAGCCGGTTTCGGCCCCTATCGCCAACCTCACTACCCAGCACTTCCGCGATGTTTGGCCAGATGTTCTCGACATCGTTAACAAGGCATCGAAGGCTGTTTGGCTCGTGGCCTTCACACTGCAGGTGGTCAGTTTCGAGCCAGAGACCGAGCTGCTCACCCTTCAGTTTGCGAGCCAGCGCGACGTCGACAACTTCAAGGGTCAGGGTTCAGCCCCTGACGTACTTCGCAACGCGATCTTTGATGTGCTCGGTGTAACCGTAAAGTTCAAGCCTGCAATCGGTGCAACCCCGACAACCGCCATCCCGGTTGTTGAAGCACCGGTGACTTCATCGGTTCCTGTTGTTTCAGAAGAACCGGTTTCCACAGAGCCTGCTGCAACTAACGACGCCGAAGACCTCGAAGAACTCGAGCTCGCTATGGCAGAGGCTGCCGAAGCTGCACCGGTCGAAGCCGCGCCAGTAGAAGAAAAGCCGAAGGCGAAGTCGCGCAACTCGAAGATGGTCGACGAAGGTGCTCGCTACGGTGAATCGCTACTTCGCGAAATGCTAGGTGCAGAACCAGTCGACGACAAAAAGAGCGGTCGCTAGTGTACGAAGGCGTAATTCAAGAGTTAATCGACGAACTGGGTCGACTGCCGGGTGTTGGCCCGAAGTCTGCACAGCGAATCGCGTTTCACCTTTTGCAAACCGAAGACGATCAGGCCAAAAAACTTGCCCAGGTTCTAAACGAAGTTAAAGAGCGCGTGCGTTTCTGCGACACCTGTGGCAACGTCAGTGAAGATCACCTGTGCAACATCTGTCGCGATGAACGCCGCAACCGCACCATGATTTGCGTTGTTGAAGAGAGCAAAGACGTGCAGGCAATCGAGCGCACTCGCGAATACCGCGGCCTGTATCACGTGCTCGGTGGCGCCATCAGCCCAATCGAAGGCATCGGCCCAGACCAGCTTCGCGTCAAGCAGCTGCTTGCTCGCCTCAGCGATGCCGCCATAACCGAGGTCATCATCGCGACCGACCCAAACATGGAGGGCGAAGCGACCGCCACCTACCTCTCGCGCATGCTCGGCACTTTGGGCATCGCCGTAACTCGCTTGGCTTCGGGTCTGCCGGTTGGCGGCGACCTCGAATATGCCGACGAAGTCACCCTTGGTCGTGCCTTCGCCGGTCGTCGTTCGGCGCTCTGATCTCGGCCGCACGCCGATTCGCTAGACCCCAGATAACCATTGGCCTTCAGGCCGATTGACGGGCTACAATAATCGCAGGCAATGTTCGCCAAATCCCCCGTTTTCAAGGAGCAGTCGTTGGCCCTCATCGTGCAGAAGTTTGGTGGCTCGTCGGTAGGCGACGCATCGAAGATTAAGCACGTAGCCCGACGCGTGATCGAAACCCAGCAGGCCGGCAACCAGGTCGTCGTAGTCGTTTCGGCAATGGGCGACACCACCGATGAACTAATCGACCTTGCCCAATCGGTCGCCCCAGACCCATACGCCTCTGGCCGCGAAATGGACATGCTGCTCACCGCAGGCGAGCGTATCTCGATGGCCCTGCTGGCAATCGCAATCAATGCACAGGGCGGCCGCTCGCGTTCATTCACCGGCTCACAGGCCGGAATCATCACCTCGAACAAACACGGCGATGCCCGCATTGCAGAGGTCAGCCCAGACCGAATTCGCGAGGCGCTCGGCGACGGCGACATCGCTATCGTGGCTGGCTTTCAAGGTTTTAACAAAGAGTCCCGCGACATCACCACCCTCGGTCGCGGTGGTTCAGACACCACCGCTGTTGCACTGGCCGCAGCGCTAAATGCTGACCTCTGTGAGATCTACTCGGATGTCGATGGTGTTTACACCGCCGATCCACGCGTGATTCCGCAGGCACACAAGCTCGAGAGCATCGACATCGAATCAATGCTCGAGTTGGCTGCTGCAGGCGCGAAGATTTTGCACATCCGTGCAGTTGAATACGCTCGTCGTCACGGCGTCGACCTTCGAGTTCGCTCGACCTTTAGTAAAGACCCAGGAACAATCGTTTACTCATCGAAAGAGAAGACCATGGAAGAGCCAATCGTTTCAGGCGTAGCAACCGACAAGGGTCAGGCAAAAATCACCATCATCGGTATTCCTGATGAGCCGGGCAAGGCAGCCGAGGTGTTCCGCGTTGTTGCCGAGGCCGACTCAAACATCGACATGATCGTTCAGAACAACCCGACCGGTGTCGACGTAACCGACCGCGTTGCCGACATCTCGTTCACTCTTCCGCTTGGCGACCTTGGTCGCGTGGCCGGTGCGCTTGAGGGCGCAAAGGTCAACCTCGGCTTTCGTGAGCTCGAGCAAGATGCCGACATCGGAAAGCTCTCGGTTGTTGGCGCAGGCATGCGCACCCACTCGGGTGTATCGGCAACCCTTTTCAAGGCGCTTGCCGATGCAGGTATCAACATCGAAATGATTTCGACCTCTGAGATTCGCATCTCGGTAGTCACCTCGTCGAAGCAGCTCGACGATGCAGCCCGCGCTGTTCACAAGGCCTTCGGCCTCGACAGCGACACCGAAGCCACCATCTACGCCGGCACCGGCCGATAGGAAAGCATGAGCCGCAAGCCAAACCTCGCCCTCGTCGGAGCAACCGGTGCTGTTGGCACCGTCATGATCGGCATCATCAACAGCCGCGAAAACATCTGGGGCGAGATTCGCCTGATCGCCAGCCCTCGTTCGGCAGGCAAAAAGATCACCGTTCACGGTGAAGAACTCACCGTGGTTGCACTTTCGCCAGAGGCATTCGACGGCATCGACATCGCGATGTTCGACGTGCCAGACGAGGTCAGCGAAGTTTGGGCTCCGATTGCAGCAGAGCGCGGCGCAGTTGCCGTCGACAACTCGGGTGCATTCCGCATGAACGACCAGGTGCCGCTAGTGGTTCCAGAGGTTAACCCAGAGCAGGCGAAGAACCGCCCACTCGGAATCATCTCGAACCCGAACTGCACCACCTTGACCATGATGGCCGCGATGGGCGCACTGCACCGCAAGTGGACTCTCAAAGAACTCATCGTCTCGTCTTACCAGGCAGTTTCTGGCGCAGGTGCCGCTGGCATCGACGAACTGGCTGCTGAACTTTCGGTGGTCGGCAACGATCCATCACTCGGCACAGCTACCGACGACGTAAAGAATGCGTTGGCTCACGCCGGCAACGATTTGTCGAACTCGCCGTGGGCTTACCCGATCGCGCTAAACGTGATTCCGTTTGCTGGTTCATTGAAGGCTGGCGGCCACACCTCTGAAGAGATGAAGGTTCGCGACGAGTCACGTAAGATTCTTGGCATCACCGACCTGAAGGTCGCCGCTTCATGCGTGCGCGTTCCGGTTCAGGTTGCTCACTCGCTTACCGTTCACGCAACCTTTGCAGAGTCGCTAACCCCAGATGAGGTTCGCGCCGAACTAGAGAAGCAGCCGACCGTTCGCGTGCTCGACGACCCGGCCAACAACCTGTACCCAACCCCTAACTTGGTTGCTGGCCAAGACCCGACGTTCGTCGGTCGCATTCGCCAGTCGCTCGACTTCGACAAGAGCATCGAGCTCTTCGTTGTGGGTGACAACCTTCGCAAGGGTGCGGCGCTCAACACTTACGAAATCGCCGAGCTCGTTGCTCGCGAGTTCTAAGCTCACGCTCTAGTCTTTGAGCATGCGCAAGTTTTTTGGGGTAGTCGGTGCAGTTGCACTGTTGGTCGCAATCTCGGCATGTACTCCAAGCGATACCCCGAGCCCGACCGACTCGACCTCATCGAGCGCAAACCAGACTCCAGACCCGTCGCTGATTCCTGGCGCACCAGATGCGACGGTCAAAGCAGTCGACGCGAGTCTCTACGATGCCGGCTTTGGTGAGTACCTGTTCAAGGCTGGCCAAGGCCCCGCCTGGTGCACGATCAACACCGATGGCAAGTGGGTGCTCTGCGAGCAGAACGAGGCTTCGGCCGAGTACAAGCCAGTCATGGCACCTGCCAACTGCGACTACAGCTACGGTTACCAGATCAAACTCTGGGAAGGCACTCCGACCGATGGCACTGACACCGCAGGTTTCGTCTGTGCTGGCGGTTATTACAACGACCCTTCGGTCGCACAAACCTTGAATGCCAACGAGAAGATCACCGTCGGTGGCATCACTTGCTACGTAGCCGACACCGTGGTTCGTTGCGACAACCAGAACGGCCAGTACATCGCACTCGGTGCGAAGGTCTGGGCTTCTAAGAACTAGTCGCCACGCGTTTTAGTCAGCGCGTGCAGTCAGCGTAATCAGGCTGACTTCAGGTCGGTTCCAAAATCGAACCGGCGCAAAAATCGAATTGCCCAAGCCTGCTGAAACGTTCAGCAACATAAGGCGTTCACCCCAAGCCCAAACGCTTAACCCGCGGGCGTACTTGTTCGGCAGGTCGCTGTTGGTGGTCAACGCCCCAACGCCAGGAACGCGCACCTGACCACCGTGAGTGTGACCGGCAAACATCAACCCCGCACCCTCGGCTGCCATCGCCTCGATGACACGACGGTAAGGCGCGTGGGCAACGCCTAGCAAAACATCGACATCGCCAACAGACTTTCGTTGCCCAGGCAAACTGTCGATGTCATCGAGCTTGTCGTGCGGATCATCGACCCCGATGAAACCCAGCTTGAGGCCACTAATCGAAAGTGTGGCTGCACGATTGTTCAGGTTCTGCCATCCGTGTGCCGACAGGGCATCGGTGAACTCGGTGGTTTTCAGCGGAGTGGTCTTGGTCGGCTCAGAAGGTTTGAAAATGTAGCCGAAGGGGTTTCTCATGCTCGGTGCGTAATAGTCGTTCGAGCCATTCACGAAAACGCCAGGCACGGCTAGCAGGCCCTCGAGCGCCTCAATCGAAATTCCAACCACGTCACGATGACCAAGGATGTCGCCTGTGCTCACCACAAGATCTGGCTGGGTGTCGGCTAGCTCGCCGATGAAGTTCAACTTCTTGCGCTGCCATGGCGCGATGTGCAGGTCGCTGATGTGCAGCACGCGAATTGGTCTGCTGCCCTTCGGCAGAAGTGGAATCTCGCTTTGCACGATGTGAAAACGCCAGCGGGCGAAAGTGGTACCCCAGATGATTGCAGCCAGCGCTGCAAATACGATGATTTCTGTTGGGTCTAGGGCCAAGGCCAGGGCTTTCGTTACGGGCCGAGGCTGATGATCAGCAGGATCGCGCCATTGCCGGCCGCAGGTGTGCCTGCCGCTGGGTCGGTGCCAACCACTAGACCCTTGGCCACGGTGCTCGAGTGCACGAAGTATTGAGTCTGCGAAGGCTGCGGTTCAGTGACAGCCGCGAAGCCGGCTGCCAATAAAGCGGCTTTAGCGGCGGCGACGGTCATGCCTGTAACCGCAGGAACTGTCGAGGCCCCACCCTTGCTGACGTAAATGTGAATCTGAGTTCCGCGAGGAACAGACTTGCCCGCGACTGGTCGAGTGTAGGCAACTGTTCCTGCAGGCGACGAGGATGCGACCTGGCCAACGATGACCTTCGCGTTTAGATCGCCGGCTTCGATCGCAGCCTGGGCATCAGACGGAAGTTTGCTCGAGACAGCAGGAATCGTCACATAAGTTGCGTCGATCATGGTCTGTGGTGGTGCTTGCAATGCACTGCCCGGGTAGAGCTTGTTCACGGTCTGCATGATGGTTCGCCAAACATCGTGACGAACTGTGTTACCGGCCTTGTTGTTTAGCTTGATGCCCGAGAGGGTCACGCTACCCGAAACGTTGCCAACCCAGGTTGCCGTTGCAACGGCTGAAGAGAAACCGGTCATCCAGGTGTGAACACCAGAGTCGGTGGTTCCGGTCTTACCGGCGAGCGGGGTGTTGTCACCGGTTGAAGATGCGCCACCGGTACCGCCACTGATTACTCGCTGCATCGCGTAGGTCATGCCGGCTGCGACCTCAGGTGTAACAGCTTGAGTACAAACCGACTTCGGCACCTGGATCTCTTGTCCGTTTACACGGGTGACAACGCGGTCAATCGCAATCGGCGAGCAGTACATGCCCTTGTTCGAAACACCAGCCTCGGCAGCCGCCATGGTGAGCGGTGCGATTTCGTTAACACCGATGATCGAAGACGGCGTGTAGATCAGTGGTTGCAAGTCTGCGCGGTGAACACCGAATGCCATCGCAGTGTCGCGAATGTCGCAAAGGTCGAGTTGGTGAGCCATCGAGGCGTATGCGGTGTTGATCGACATCGAGGTGGCCTGAACTACGGTTACGTCTTCAGGTTCTGGCGTGATGTTGTTCGGTGCCCAAGTGCCATCCCAGACGCCACAGCGTGAGCTGAAGTCGTTCGAGTTCCAGGTGCGAACCCGGCCATCAACGTGATCGAGCAGTTTGCGGCCAGAGGTCAGCCAATCGGCCAAGGTGAAAATCTTGTATGTCGAACCCACCTGGAAGCCGTGCGATCCACCGTAGTTCACGTCTGACGAGTAGTTCACCG
The DNA here is from genome assembly GCA_046073845.1 of Micrococcales bacterium. Classification (GTDB taxonomy): domain Bacteria; phylum Actinomycetota; class Actinomycetes; order Actinomycetales; family Microbacteriaceae; genus Rhodoluna. The sequence goes on along the minus strand of JBJTNB010000031.1, from coordinate 3,527 downwards.
AGGTGTGGCTCGGGTCGGTGCTTGTGGTCTGGTCGTAGATGCGGTTCTCGGTCATGCCAAGGATGCGCCCGGTGCCAACTTGCACCGAAACGCTGGCCGAACCAATGCGGTCAGGGTTGTCTGACGGAACCCACTTCATGGTTGCGTCGTGCGCCACCTGCTGAACCGAGAGGTCCATGGTCGAGTAGATGTCTAGTCCACCGCGGCGAAGTAGTTGCTCGCGGTCTGCCTGGGTCGGGCCGAATTCTGGGCTGTTACGAATAGTCCAGACCACGTAGTCGCAGAAGAACGAGGTGACCTGGTTGCCTTCGCAGCCGCCCGGAACGTTGGTGACGTTCACAGTCACCGGCGTTGCCTTTGCTTCACTTGCTTGTTGCGAGGTGATGTAACCCTCGCGCTGCATGTTGTCGATCACGTAGTCTCGACGGTTCTTCGCGCGTGCCTGGTTGGCAGCAATGTCTGGGCGGTAGTCGTTTGGTGACTTCAACATGGCCGCGAGCATCGCAGCCTGGGGAATCGACAGGTCTGCCGCCTTGACGCCGTAGTAATACTCGGCGGCCGATTCGATGCCGTTGATCTGACCACCGAAGAAAGAAAGGTTGAGGTATCCGGCGAGAATTTCTTGCTTGGTGGCTACCTGCTCTAGTGCAATGGCCAGGCGAATTTCTTTGAGTTTGCGGTCGATGGTCTGTGCTCGAGCCGCGTCGATTGCCGCCTGGTCACCGCTAAGGGTCGCAGCCTCAATCAGTGAGTTTTTCACGTACTGCATGGTGATGGTCGAACCACCAGGGCCACCGCCACCCATCAAAACGTTAGTCAGAGTTGCACGTACTAGCGAAACTACGTCGACACCGCCGTGCTGAAAGAAACGAGGGTCTTCGGTTGAAACCACGGCGTTGCGAATGTTTGGCGACATGTCGTTGTAGCCGACCGAAATTCGGTTCTCGTCATAGAACTCGGCCACTTTGACCTGTTGGCCATCTTTGAGTGCCCACAGAGTCGAGGCCTGCGATGCATTTACCGGCTTGATGTAACTCGGAAGGTTCTCGAAAACGGCGATACCGGCATTGGTCACGACCGAGCCGATGAGAAGAGTTGGGGCGGCTAGGGCCACTGCAACGACACCAGCGATTGCACTGAGGCCGGTGAACTTGAGGATCGCGCTAAATACAGTTTCGCGCTTCTTGCCGCCAGACATAGGTTCTAGGCTACCCGACAAAGTCTGGGATAATTCTGGCTATGACCAAGTGGGAATACCTAACAACGCCTCTTCCGCCGCACAACCAGACCGCAATCCTGAACGATTGGGGCACTGAGGGCTGGGAGCTCGTAACCATCGCTCCAAACAACATGGGCGGCCTAGTCGCCTTCTTCAAGCGCCCTCTGGAGGCCTAAACATGTCGAAAATCGAACAGCGCCTAATCGAGTTGGGCAGCCCTCTTCCTGAGGTGGCCAAACCGGTGGCGGCATACGTGCCATCGGTCGTTTCGGGCAACCTGGTCTTCACCTCGGGCCAGCTTCCTTTCAAGGATGGCGCTCTCATCGCCGCCGGCAAGGTTGGCGAAGGAGCCGAGCTTCTCGACCCTGCGCTTGCCAAGACCCTGGCTCGTCAGTGTGCGTTGAACGCGCTCGCGGCGGTCAAGCAGGTCATCGGCGATCTCGACAGAGTCACTCGCGTCGTGAAGGTTGTCGGCTTCGTGGCATCTGTGCCTGAGTTCACCGGCCAACCTGGCGTTATGAACGGCGCGAGCGAGTTTCTCGTTGAAGTTTTCGGCGACAAGGGCATTCACGCTCGCAGTGCGGTTGGTGTTCCTTCGCTACCGCTTGACTCGGCCGTCGAGGTCGAGATCATCGTCGAATTCGAATAAGTGTTAAACGCAAAGAGGGTCTCGAGAAATCGAGGCCCTCTTTGTTTAAACGAATTAGTCAGTTGCTCCGGCGCTCAACTTCGAACCGATGCTGTCCATCACGCTGGTGTCGGCAAGCGTGGTGACATCGCCGATTGGTCGGTCTTCTGCAACATCGCGAAGCAAACGACGCATGATCTTTCCGCTTCGAGTCTTTGGTAGCTCCTTCACCACGATGATGGTGCGAGGTCGAGCGATCGGGCCGATTTCTTTCGACACGTGATCGCGCAGAATCTTCGAAACGTCGGCATCGCTGCCGGCATTGTCGAGTTGGTTTTGACGCAAGATTACGAATGCGACGACGGCTTGGCCGGTGGTCTCATCCTTGGCGCCAACCACCGCCGCTTCTGCAACGAAGTAGTGCGAAACGAGAGCGCTCTCGATCTCGGCGGTCGACAGGCGGTGACCCGAAACGTTCATCACGTCGTCAACGCGACCGAGTAGCCAGAGGTCACCCTCTTCGTCCCACTTGGCACCATCGCCCGCGAAGTACTGGCCTTCGAATTTCGACCAGTAGGTCTCGATGAAGCGCTCTGGGTCGCCCCAGATGCCGCGAAGCATAGAAGGCCAAGGTTCGGTAAGTACCAACAAACCGGCGTGGCCGAGGCCAAGTTCTTTGCCGTCGTCGTCGAGCACCGCAGCGCTGATTCCTGGCAGTGGCATCTGTGCCGAGCCAGGCTTGAGGGTGGTCACACCAGGCAGCGGCGAGACCATGATCGCGCCTGTTTCGGTCTGCCACCAGGTGTCGACGATCGGGGCATGGCTGCCCCCGATGTGTTTGCGGTACCACATCCATGCTTCTGGGTTGATTGGTTCGCCAACCGAGCCGAGCACACGAATCGACGACATGTCGTATTCGCTGACCACCTGGCTGCCCAGTTTCATAAACGAGCGGATGGCGGTCGGTGCGGTGTACAAAATCGAAACACCGTACTTCTGCACGATGCTCCACCAGCGGCCCCAGTCAGGAGTCTCTGGGGTTCCTTCATAAATGACCTGGGATGCGCCGTTTGCCAATGGGCCGTAGGCAACATAGCTGTGGCCAGTGATCCAACCGATGTCTGCGGTGCACCAGTAGACATCTTTTTCTGGGTGCAGGTCGAAGACGTTCTTGTGAGTGTAAGCAGCCTGGGTTAGATAACCGCCAGAGGTGTGCAAGATTCCCTTTGGCTTTCCGGTGGTGCCGGAGGTGTAAAGGATGAATAGTGGCTGCTCGGCAGGGAATGACTGAGCAACGTGCTCGTCACTGGCCTCTCCCATGGCAAGACCCCAGTCGATGTCTCGACCTTCGACCCAGCCGACTTCCTGGTTGGTGCGCTTGACCACTAGGACGTTTTCGACTGATGCGCATCGACCGCCGGAAAGTGCTTCGTCAACGGCTGGCTTCAAGGCGCTCGCGCGACCCTTGCGATAGCCACCATCTGAAGTGATAACCAGCTTGGCCTCTGCATCTTCGATGCGGCTGCTGAGAGACTCTGCTGAGAATCCACCGAAGATAACCGAGTGGATAGCGCCAATGCGAGCAACAGCCTGCATTGCAACCACAGCTTCGGGAATCATCGGCATGTAGATTGCTACACGGTCGCCGGCTTTGATGCCTAGTGAGGTAAGCACGTTGGC
>JBJTNB010000030.1:0-4639 GCA_046073845.1 Micrococcales bacterium | reverse complement strand
GGCCCCAGATGCCGTAGATGGTGGCGTCTTCGATGTGGAAAGCGGTGTGGGCAACCGAGATCGAGATGGTCCAGAGCGAGCCCGACAGGAACGAGACGGCTCGACCGGTGGTCTGGTAAAGGCCGAACACCTCGCCTTCGCGACCATGTGGCGTAAAGCGCGAGACGAACGTGCGGCTAGAAGCTTGTGCCGGGCCAACGAATAGGCATAGCGCGAGGCCACCAATCCAATAGGTGATCTGACCGTACGAGGCGAACACGAACACCGATGTACCGGCAACCATCAAACCGAAAAGCGATGCAAGGATGACGGTTCGAGAACCGATCTTGTCGTCGAGAACACCGCCGATACCTGCGCCGATACCGGCGACTAGGTTTGCGACAATTCCGAACATGATGATTTGGGTTTGGCTGAAACCAAATGCGAGCGAACCAAGTACAGCACCGAAGGTGAATACACCGGCCAACCCATCGCGATAGATGGCAGATGAAATTAGGAATTTGAAAGTTTCTGGAGCTTGTCGTCGAAGAGTTGCCAGTTGCTTGAAGAGTGAACGGTACGACTGGCTGATGGTTTCCTTTTTGTATCCAACTTTTGCAGGAATTTCAGGAACAAAGAACAGCATCGGCAATGAAAAGACAGCCGTCCAGATTGCGGCGAAGACAAAAACGATTCGCACGTGGAATCCGTTATCGTCAGCACCTGATCCAGGCAAGATGAAACCGAAGAGTGAAATTGCGAGCAGGATGATTCCACCCACGTAACCGAGGCCCCACGCGTAACCAGAAACCTTTCCGATGTTCTTCTCTGAGGCGACGCCCTTGAGCATCGCGTAGTAGTTGATGAACGCAGACTCTTGAATCACAGAACCGATTGCGTAGAGCGCGAGACCTGCGAGAAGAAACTCAGGTCGAGGCTCGATGAAGAAGCTTGCACCCATGATGGCAACGAGAACAAAGGTGTTGAAGATCAGCCAGAACTTGCGCTTACCGTTCTCGTCGCTTCGTCGACCGATAATCGGAGCGGTGATTGCGAGCAAGAGGCCTGCGAGTGCCGTAGCGACACCGATCTGGGCATCCACGTTTGTTCCCTCAGCAGCCACGGCCCCGGCCAAGTAGACCGGAAAGACGAAGGTCTGAATGATTGTCGGGTAGGGCTGTTCTGCCCAGTCCCAAAGTGCCCATGAATAAGTTGCGAGTTTGCGGCGGCGAGCCTCGTTGATAGCCATAGGCAAAAAGGTAGCGGTAAAGCGCTTTCAACCGCCCGAAATCGGCCAAAAGTAGCCCAATCGAGAGAAACCTGAAAGTTGAGTGTAAGTCGCTCAACTTTGGTCGAAAATGCTTGACAAAACCCGTGGCCCGTCTCAAACTTGAGTCAACGAGGCTCAACTACTGAGCCCAAGCAGAAAACAAGCCGGATTCAGGCCGGCACTAGAAAGAGGAAACACACATGGCACGTGCAGTAGGTATCGACCTCGGCACCACCAACAGCGCGGTAAGCGTACTTGAGGGTGGCGAGCCAACAGTTATCGCTAACGCAGAGGGGTTCCGCACTACCCCTTCGATCGTTGCATTCACCAAGGATGGCGAGGTGCTCGTCGGTGAGACCGCAAAGCGCCAGGCTGTCACAAACGTAGACCGCACCATCGCTTCGGTTAAGCGCCACATGGGCACTGACTGGAAGTTTGAGGTAGACGACAAGAAGTACACCCCACAAGAGCTTTCGGCTCGAATCCTCGGCAAGCTCAAGCGCGACGCCGAGACCTACCTGGGCGAGAGCGTGACCGACGCGGTTATTACAGTGCCGGCATACTTCAACGACGCCGAGCGTCAGGCAACTAAAGAGGCTGGCGAGATCGCGGGTCTAAACGTTCTTCGCATCATCAACGAGCCAACCGCTGCGGCACTCGCGTACGGTCTCGACAAGGGCAAGCAAGACGAGCTCATCCTGGTATTCGATCTTGGTGGCGGAACCTTCGACGTTTCGCTTCTTGAAGTCGGCAAGGATGACGACTTCTCGACCATTCAGGTTCGCGCGACCTCGGGCGACAACCGCCTCGGTGGCGACGACTGGGATGCACGCGTTGTTGAGCACCTAGTGAAGAAGTTCAAAGAGACCACTGGCGTGGACGTTTCGGGCGACAAGATTGCATTGCAGCGTTTGAAAGAAGCAGCCGAGCAGGCAAAGAAGGAACTCTCGCAGTCGATGACCGCGAATGTTCAGTTGCCTTACCTATCGCTGACCGAGAACGGCCCAGCGAACCTCGATGAGACCATCACTCGCGCACAGTTCGAGCAGATGACTGCCGACTTGCTCGAGCGCACTCGCAAGCCATTCAATGACGTAATCAAAGAAGCAGGTGTGACGGTTTCTGACATCGCGCACGTTGTGCTCGTTGGTGGATCGACTCGTATGCCGATGGTTAGCGAATTGGTTAAGCAGCTCACGGGTGGCAAAGAGCCAAACAAGGGTGTGAACCCTGACGAAGTTGTTGCAGTTGGTGCATCGCTTCAAGCCGGTGTGTTGAAGGGTGAACGCAAAGACGTTCTTCTAATCGACGTGACTCCGCTGGCTCTCGGCATCGAAACCATGGGTGGCATCATGACCAAGTTGATCGATCGCAACACCGCTATTCCGACCAAGCGTTCTGAGACGTTCACTACCGCTGCTGACAACCAGCCTTCTGTGAACATCGCTGTTTTCCAGGGTGAACGTGAGTTCACTCGCGACAACAAGTCGCTCGGAAACTTCGAGCTAACCGGTATTGCGCCTGCACCTCGTGGAGTTCCGCAGATTGAGGTCACCTTCGACATCGACGCAAACGGCATCGTGCACGTGTCTGCAAAAGACAAGGGCACTGGCAAGGAGCAGTCGATGACTATCACCGGTGGCTCTTCGCTCTCGAAGGAAGACATCGAGCGCATGGTCAAGGATGCCGAGGCTCACGCCGCTGAAGACAAGCAGCGCCGCGAAGACCAAGAGACCCGCAATAGCGCCGAGCAGTTGGTTTACCAAACCGAGAAGCTGATCAAAGAGAACGACGAGAAGTTGCCTGAAGATGTGAAGACCGCGGTTACCGCCGATGTCGACGCATTGAAGACGGCGCTCGCGGGTGAAGATGTTGCAGCAGTCAAGACCGCATTCGATGCACTCGTTGAATCGCAGCAGAAACTCGGCGAAGCCATCTACAAGGCGCAGCCAGAAGGCGAAGCCGCAGCAGAAGGCGCAACCTCGAACGAGGATGTCGTTGACGCTGAAGTTGTCGACGATGAGGACGAGCAGAAGTAATGTCTGAAAACGAAACCTTCGGCGCAGAGGAATCGCCTGAAATTCACGATGCGACTTCGTCGCAATCTCTTTCAGGCGACACCTCAGACACCGACGAGCTGACGGTTGAAGACATTCTGTCCGCCGCAACTTCGGAACAAGGTAATAAAGAAGCCGAGCTCATTGAAGACCTTCGACGTTTGCAGGCAGAGTTTGTGAACTACAAGAATCGCGTTGAACGCGATCGCGAGTTGGCACGAACCAATGCCATTGCAGACGTGCTTCGCGCGATGCTTCCGGCTCTCGATGATCTCGCTCGCGCTGAAGCACACGGTGACCTTGATGGCTCTCCGTTCGCAGCTGTGGTTACCAAACTGCGCAACGCAACTGAAAAGTTCGGCGTTCAAGCATTTGGTGCCAAGGGTGAAACTTTCGATCCAGCGCTACACAACGCGTTGGTTCAGACTCCAAACCCTGAAGTCAGCGAAACTGTAATCGCAGATGTGATTGAGGCTGGTTACCAAATTGGTGATCGAATCATTCGCCCTGCAATGGTTGCAGTCTTCATCCCGGCGTAAGCCAACATTTTTCAAGCAACACAGAAGGACTAACCAAAGATGGCAAGTCAGGACTGGTTCGACAAGGACTTTTACAAGGTTCTTGGCGTCGCCAAAGACGTCTCTGATGCCGAGCTGAAGAAGGTCTATCGCAAACTCGCTCGTCAGTATCACCCGGATTCAAACCCGGGCGATTCTGCGGCCGAGGCGAAGTTCAAAGAAATCAGCGAGGCTTACTCGGTGCTGAGCGACCCTGCCCAGCGCAAAGAGTACGACGCCGTTCGCGCCATGGGCGGCGGTGCTCGGTTCACGGGCGGTGCTGGCGGCGGCTTCTCTGGCGGGTTCCCGGGCGGCGGGGCCGGTGGCTTCGAAGATGTCTTCTCTAACCTCTTTGGTGGTGCGGGCGGCCGTGGCGGCAACCCGTTCGGCGGCGGTTTTGGCGGTTTCGGGCCTCAGCGCGGCCAAGACCTTGCCATGTCGACCACCCTGAACTTCATCGATGGCGTCAAGGGCACCTCAATAAAAGTGAAAATCGGCAACAAGGATGTCTCTGTCAACATCCCTGCCGGAGTCAATGACGGCCAGAAGATCAAGCTTCGCGGCAAGGGCCAGTCGTCGCCAAACGGTGGCGAGGCGGGCGACTTGATCATTACCTGCAATATCAAACCGCACCCGGTCTTCACTCGCGATGGCAACAACATCCGTGTGACCGTGCCGGTGACGGTTGCCGAGGCCGTACTTGGCGCGACCATTCTGGTGCCGACGCTCGGCGGCGAACCAGTGAAATTGAAAGTTGCGCCTGGCACTCCAAACGG
>JBJTNB010000029.1:0-3485 GCA_046073845.1 Micrococcales bacterium | reverse complement strand
TGATGACGAAGTCACCGTTGTCCATGTGTGCAGCAAAGGTTGGCTTGTGCTTACCGCGCAAAAGCGCAGCAGCCTGAGTCGCTAGGCGGCCGAGTACAACGTCGGTGGCATCGATGATCAACCACTCGTTCTTCAGCTCATGAGCCTTCGGTGAATAAGTACGCACGTTAAATTGCCTTCTACTTCTTGTTCGGATTGAATCGCCACCCAGAACGGGATTCGGCTGATTCAGAAAACGTCGGTGAAACCGACACCAAGGGTCAAGTTTAGCCAGCAAACGGGCTGTCGGTCAAACCCTAATTAGCCCCTACTCGAAACTTGCTTCATCTAGGGTTCTCAGGTTCTTGGCCATCGCCGCCTGGGCCTCGAGCAGGTGGTCGGCCGGGTAGCCAATGGCCAGCAAAGTCAACCCGTGTGGGGCCACGACCTTGAAGCTGCCCTCTCGCCCACGCTTTTCGAGCATCGCGCGAAGAAGCCGACCATCGGCCTTGCCGCGGCCCACGGCGATTAGGGCGCCCACGATAGAACGAACCATGTTGTGGCAGAACGCATCGGCCTGAAGTTCAATTTCAATAACGCCCCCAGCGCCACGGATGACGCTCACCTGCTGCAGAGTGCGAATGGTCGTCGACGCCTCGCGTGGCTTACAGAAACTGGCGTAATCGTTCAAACCGAGCAACGACTGTGAGGCCTCGTTCATGGCTTCGGCGTCGAGTGACCAGGTGACCGAAAGTGTGTGGCGTGCCTCGAGTGCGTTTAGCTCTGCCTGAGCATCTGCGATGCGATAGCGGTATCGGCGATTGATCGCTGAAAAACGCGCGTCGAATCCATCAGGTGCGATTGCAACCGACTTCACTCGCAGGTCGTTTGGCAGCAGTCCGTTTAATTTGTAAGCCAGGTTGTCGATGGTTTGACGACCGAGTCTCGCCAGCTGTGCATCTGTGAGATCGCAGTGCGCAACACAGCCAACGGCGTGCACACCGGCATCGGTGCGACCGGCAACACGCAATCCAAAATCGATTTCGCTTTCGCCAAACACAGTGGTGAACGCTTCAATGAATTCACCTTGAATGGTGCGCAGGCCCGGCTGTTTTGACCAACCGTAAAAGTCGGTGCCGTCGTAACCGAAGTCGATCCTTAAACGAGTGAACCCGTCGACGATTTCGTCAACGGGTTCATTCATGAGAACTGGAAAGTCTCGAGAACCGAATTACTCGGCTGCCTCTTCGGTTGCTTCTGCTGCTGGAGCCTCGGTAGCCTCTGCTGCAACTTCAGCTGCGGTCTCTACGACCTCTGCCTCAACTGCTGCTTCCTCGAATACCTCTGCTGCCTCAGCCGCGCTTGCCTTAACCGAGTTGACCAACTTGGTCTTGTGGGTTGCAGGCTTTGCGTTTACAGGCTCTAGAACTAGCTCAACAAGCGCCATCGGTGCGTTGTCGCCCTTGCGGTAACCCAACTTGGTGATGCGGGTGTAGCCGCCCTGGCGGTCTGCGACCTGAGGTGCGATGTTTGCGAATAGCTCGTGAACAACCGACTTCTCGGTTAGCTGTGCCAAGACACGACGACGCGATGCAAGGTCTCCGCGCTTTGCGAAGGTGACCAGGCGCTCTGCAACCGGACGAAGACGCTTTGCCTTGGTCTCGGTGGTAGTGATCTTGCCGTGCTTGAACAACGAGGTTGCCATGTTACGAAGCATCATGCTCTCGTGAGCTGGTCCGCCTCCGAGACGTGGGCCCTTAGTTGGTGCTGCCATTTTTTATCTCCTATGGATGACTAAGCCGGCTTACGCTAGCTCGTCCTCGTCGTTGTCGAATTCTGGGGTGAAGATGTCTTCGCGTGAGGTGTAGATCGACGCGTCGAAACCTGGAACCGAGTCACGGAACTTCAAGCCCATCGAGGTGAGCTTGTCGCGTACTTCGTCAACAGACTTGCTGCCGAAGTTACGGATGTTCATTAGCTGCTCTTCTGAAAGGTTGATTAGCTCACCAACGGTGTTGATGGCTTCGCGCTTTAGGCAGTTGTAAGAACGAACGGTTAGGTCTAGGTCTTCGATTGGCATTGCGAGCTGTGGTGAAACAGCTGCGTCAACTCGAACCTCGCCAAGCTCGATACCTTCTGCGGCCTCGTTCAAGTCCTTTGCAAGACCGAACAATGCAACGAGAGTCGAACCAGCCGAAGCAACTGCGTCAGCAGGCTTGATCGAAGGCTTGGTCTCAACGTCAACGACTAGCTTGTCGAAGTTGGTGTACTCACCGGCACGAGTTGCCTCGACGCGGTAAGAAACCTTTAGTACAGGCGAGTAGATCGAGTCGATTGGAATAACGCCTAGGTCAGCGTTAGCAATCTTGTTCTGGCTTGCCTGAATGTAACCACGGCCGCGCTCGATGTTCATCTGCATCTCGAACTTGCCCTTGGTAAGGGTTGCGATTACGAGGTCCTTGTTGTGGATCTCGACGTCGCCGTCAACTTCGATGTCACCCGCGGTGATAACACCAGGCTTGTCGACCGAAATGCGAGCAACCACTGCATCGTCGCGGTTTGGGTTGACCGAAACAACGAGGTCCTTGATGTTCAAGATGATCTCGGTTGCATCTTCGACAACACCAGGGATGGTGGTGAACTCGTGGCTAACGCCCTCGAACTTCACGTTGGTCACTGCTGCGCCAGGAATCGACGAAAGCAAGGTGCGACGGAGTGAGTTTCCGAGGGTGTAACCGAAACCTGGCTCTAGCGGCTCGAGAACGAAGCGCGAACGAGTAGGTGATAGAACTTCTTCTTTTAGCTCTGGACGCTGTGCAATTAGCACTGTTGGTTCCTTCCGTAGACATCCACTATTTGATGTCTGCTTTTGTTTACTCCGAAGTGGCCACTTCGAAGTGTGTTGCTATGAAGTTTTTGAAAAACTAGACGCGACGACGCTTTGGAGGGCGGCATCCGTTGTGAGCCTGAGGAGTTACGTCAGAGATCGAACCGACCTCTAGACCTGCTGCCTGAAGCGAACGGATTGCAGTCTCGCGACCAGAGCCTGGGCCCTTCACGAAAACGTCAACCTTCTTTAGGCCGTGCTCCTGTGCCTTGCGAGCTGCAGCCTCGGCTGCTAGCTGTGCGGCGAACGGAGTCGACTTACGCGAACCCTTGTAACCAACGTCACCTGACGATGACCACGAGATAACGGCACCGGTCGAGTCGGTGATCGAAACGATGGTGTTGTTGAAGGTGCTCTTAATGTGAGCCTGACCAACGGTGATGTTCTTCTTTTCTTTGCGGCGCGGCTTGCGAGCTGCTGAACCGGCCTTTGCCTTTGCTGGGGCTGCCATGATTTTCTCCTGAATCCTATAAGGGTCTCGAAGTGCCTATCGGCTACTTGCGAGCCGCCTTCTTCTTGCCGGCTACGGTGCGCTTCGGGCCCTTGCGGGTACGAGCGTTGGTCTTGGTGCGCTGACCGTGGACCGGTAGGCCCTTGCGGTGGCGAATACCCTGGTACG
>JBJTNB010000028.1:0-6290 GCA_046073845.1 Micrococcales bacterium | reverse complement strand
CACTTACCTATACAACGTGGTTGACAACCAATGGAGCATGGACAACTACGAGAGCCAGTGAGTGGTGTGGCAGACGGCGTTCAACCCGCTTTGCGCGCTTGAGCTGATGGCAGAGGGCACTTGGAAGGGCGCCGGAGTACTCGGCCCTGAGTGCTTCGATGCCAAGCCATTCCTTGACTTGTTGTCTTCACAACACGGTTACGACGTAGCCTGGCACCAGCAAGAGCGCTTGCCAGCCTCGCCGCTTCGCATGCCATAGGCCAGACATGACCCACTACGACGTCGCCATCATCGGATCAGGTTTCGGTGGTTCGGTCGCGGCCATGCGCCTGACCGAAAAGGGTTACCGCGTAGTTGTGATTGAGGCGGGTCGCCGTTTCGCCGATGAAGATTTCGCCAAGACTTCGTGGAATCTGCGAAAGTTCCTGTATTTTCCGCGCATCGGGCTTAATGGAATTCAACGCATCGACCTTCTGAGCAACGTGTTGGTCATGAGTGGCGCCGGAGTTGGTGGTGGCTCGTTAGTTTATGCGAACACTTTGTATCGGCCGCCAACTTCATTTTTCGAAACCGGCTCATGGGTCGGCATGTGCGACTGGCAAAAAGAACTCGCACCTTATTACTCGCTGGCCGAAAAAATGCTAGGCGTTGAAGTCAACCCATTCGAGAGCAATAGCGATCGCGCGCTCAAAAACGTGGCAACCAGGATGGGCTTTGGCCACACCTACCGCCCAACGCCTGTCGGCATTTACTTCGGCGCGAAAAAGAAACTCGATCCCGGCACCACAACAGCCGATCCCTACTTCGGCGGCGTCGGCCCAGATCGCACCAGCTGCATCAACTGTGGTGAGTGCATGACCGGATGCCGCCACAACGCAAAGAACACCCTTGTCAAAAACTACTTGTGGCTCGCCGAGCGTGCCGGTGCAGAGGTTTTGGCCGAGAGAACCGTCGAAGACATTCGCAGAACTGAATCGGGTTCGTTCGAACTATCGACGCGTGCATCCGTGGCGCCGGGGTTGCGTCGAAAGACCATCTCGGCAGACCAGGTCATCGTTGCTGCCGGGGCTCTTGGCACCGCCAAGCTGTTGCAAAAGGTTCGCCAGCGCGGCAATCTGCCAAACCTGAGCGAGGCCCTCGGCGAGCTAAGCCGCACCAATTCAGAATCGCTACTTGGCGTAGTGGCAAAGGGTGATCAACTCGATTTCAGCGAGGGCAGCGCCATCACTTCGAGTGTTTACCCCCGTCCAGACACCCACATCGAGCCGGTTCGCTACGGCCACGGCTCGGGGTTCATGGGTCTGCTGCAGTCTGTGCTCGCCAGTGGGCGAAGCGGCCAAGCACCAACACCCAAGCGCTGGTTGCTTGCCGGGCTGGCCAATTTGCACAAGTTGCCGAGCTTCTACAACCTGCGCAAATGGCCGCAGCGCACCTTGATCTTGTTGGTCATGCAGGCTCGCGATAATTCTCTAACCACCAGCCTGACCAAAGGCCGGTTCGGCTGGCGACTTACCTCAAAACAGGGCACCGGTGAGGCCAACCCGCACTGGGTCAAAGTGGGGCACGAAGTTGCCCGCGAACTCGAACGCGAGATTGATGGCACGGCAGGCGCCGTCACCACCGAAGCATTTGGCATTCCTATGACAGCGCACTTTCTTGGCGGCTGTGTGATCGGGCCGAACGAGCAGCGTGGTGTAGTCGATGGCTACCTTCGTGCATTTGGTGAACCCGGATTGCACATCTTCGATGGTTCGACTCTCTCGGCCAACCCCGGAGTCAACCCATCGTTATCGATCAGCGCTCAGGCCGAGTGGGCGTGTGCGCATTGGCCGAACAAAGGCAGCAAGGATGCCCGCCCCAAGCTCGGCGCAAAGTTCAAGATTGTGCCACCGACCATGCCAAATTCACCAATCGTTCCGGCAAAGGCCAAAGCCAAATTAGTCTGGTAGGCATGTCACGCAAGCCTGCAATCAAAATTCCAACCGGCATCTGGATGCTCGGGTTCGTCAGTTTATTGATGGACGTCTCTTCAGAGATGATCCACTCGCTGCTGCCGATTTTCATGGTGGGCACGCTTGGTGCAACCACGCTGATGGTTGGAACGCTCGAGGGTTTCGCCGAGAGCACCGCGATGATCATCAAAGTTTTCAGTGGAGTGATCAGCGACTGGATCGGCAAGCGCAAGGCCCTTGCAGTTTTCGGCTACGGACTAAGTGCATTGACCAAACCGATGTTTCCGTTGGCTGGGTCGTTCGCTACGGTGGCTACCGCTCGAATGGCCGATCGAGTCGGCAAGGGTCTTCGCGGAGCTCCGCGCGATGCAATGGTCGCTGAACTTGCAGCGCCAGAGATTCGCGGGGCGGCCTTTGGGTTGCGTCAGACCCTCGATACCATCGGCGCATTCACCGGCCCATTGCTTGCCGTAGTGCTGATGTGGATTTGGGCCGACAACTATCGCGCCGTGTTCTGGGTGGCGGCCATCCCTGCGGTGCTGGCCGTGTTGGTGCTGCAGTTCGGGGTTCACGAGCCGAAGCTGCCTGCCGAAACCAAGCGCGCCAACCCGATTTCGCGCACCAACCTTGCCCGCCTTTCTAGCGGTTTCTGGGTGGTGGTTGCCATAAGCGCCATTTTCTCGTTGGCCCGATTCAGTGAGGCGTTCCTGGTGCTGCGCACGCAGGTCGATCACATCCCGGTGATGTTGGTGCCCTTGGTAATGGTGCTGATGAACGTTATCTATTCGGCAACGGCATACCCGTTCGGAAAGCTGAGCGACAGAGTTTCACACCGCGCCATGCTCGCTTGGGGTCTTGCTGTGCTTGTGCTGAGCGATCTTGCTCTCGCGTTCAATGGCGGTATTGCTTCACTTTCGGTCGGCATAGTTTTGTGGGGCGTGCACATGGGAATGACTCAGGGCCTGTTCAGCGCGATCGTCGCAAAGCACGCGCCTGCCGATTTGCGCGGCACGGCATTCGGTGTGTTTAACCTCGCCAACGGTTTCGCGTTACTGGCTTCGTCAACGATTGCCGGTGCACTCTGGAGCGCAATCAGCTACCAAGGAACTTTCATCGCGGGCGCACTATTCGCGACCATGGCAGCGCTGAGTCTTCGCGCAATCAAGTAGCCGCGCATCTCGGCAAAAGAAAAGCCCCCGATTTCTCGAGGGCCTTTCTCTGTAGTTGGTTACGACAAAACGTCGTCGGCGATAGAGTTCTTCGCCTTCTTGTCTGCCATTGCCCAGACGTAGCCAGCGACAGCCGCGATGAACGGCGACAAAGCGAGGATCCATCCGAGGGTGCTCATCTGCCATGCCGATTCGGGTAGCGATGGGTCAACACCATCGGCCGATGTTCCGGCAAGCAGGTTGAAGCGGCTCATCAGCAAGTACTCACCGAGCACGAGCGCGACGATTGCAATCGCAGGAGCGATCTTCGACTGCCAGACGTTTGCACCGCCTTCGCGTATGAAGTGGGCGATAACCGCCATGCTCACGAGAACCTCAACAAAGATGATCGCGATCGCAGTGATTGCCGACATCCAGAAGAACAGGTTCAAGATCGGGTCGAGCTTTGCGACAGCAAAGATCACGATGACCACAAGAGCCAGAGCCGAGGTGAGGTAAACACCGTTCAGTGGCGAGCTGTGACGGTTGGTCTTGCCAAGAGCGGCAGGAAGCACGCGAGCGCGGCCTAGAGCGAAGAAGTAGCGCGACGTCGCATTCTGGAAGGCCAAAAGGCCAGCGAACAGGCTCGAAACCACTAGCCAGGTCATGATGTTGGTTAGCCATGGGCCAACGTACTGGTCGGTTAGCGAGAACAAAACGCCAGCAGGGTTAGCCAGCGGCACCTTGTCGATAGACGAACGGGCCACAACCTCATCCATGATCTTGCTTGCACCCATACCGGTCACCATCGCTAGCGAAACTAGCGAGAACAAACCGGTGATGATTCCGATTGCCCAGTAGGTTGCCTTCGGAACAGTGCGCTTAGGATCTTTCGACTCTTCGCCGTAGATTGCTGTCGCTTCGAAGCCGATGAACGATGCGAACGCGAATGCAATTGCAATACCCGCACCGCCACCAAAGCCACCAACAAAAATATTCGCTGGGTTGAACGATGCGTCGAGGTTGATTCCCTCTGGGCCACCGTTGCTCAAGATCGCGACACCCGCGGTGACTAGCGAAAGTAGCTCAAGCAGCATAAGTGCGCCGAGAACCTTTGCACCGATGTCAACACCGAGTGAAGATAGCCCGGTCACGACTGCCCATGCTATGAGAGTCCAGACGTACCAAGGCCAGTTGATTGCACCGTTGGTTGATGTTGCAACCTGACCAGAAAGCAGCCCACCGAAAAATCCGTAGATTGCCAGCTGAATGGTTACATAGCCAACGATCGATGCAAACGCCGAAGCGATTCCCATGTTGTGACCGAGACCGCGACCGACATAAGCAAAGAATGCACCGGCGTTGGTGACCTTATTGCTCATCGCTGCGTATCCAACGCTGAAGATTAGAAGTGCGATACCTACCGCAAGGTAAGCACCAGGGGCTGCCGCGCCATTACCGGCGAGCATGGCAACCGGAACTGCACCGGTCATGCCAACGAGCGGCGCTGATGCCGCAACTACGAAAAATACGATCCCGGCGACCCCGAGCATTCCCTTTTTAAGCGAATGTTCGCCGTGCTGCTTCTCTGCCATAGGCGGGTTCTCCTCATTGAGTAAAAATCGTTCATATCCAAACGACCTGCTCTAACATTTCCGTAAAACTCAGTCAAATTCCAACCAGGATGCGGGTTTCGGGCGGTCTTTACCTAATCGTTATTGAGCCTGAGAATTCGCATTATTTGGATACGAACGACCTGAGTAATCTTTTAGTCATGACTGATCTCAAGGGATTCTTTGCACCATTGACTCCAACCGGCCGAAGCAGCGTTGCTCCAGAGATGCCGTGGTTCTACTCGGGCAACCTACTCACTGTCGAGTACCTAACCGACCCGGCCAACGTGCGCGCCATCTTGCCGCCAGAGTTAGAGCTCGCAGACGAGCATCCTGGTGCGGTTGCTTTTATTTGGGCCGACTGGCAGTCGTGCTCGACCGGCGGGGCGGAATTACTCGACCCAATGCGTTCGCAGTATCTCGAAGCATTCGTTGTCGTGCGCTGCAAGTACGAGGGTAAGACCTACTCGCGCTGCGTAGCGATCTGGGTTACCAAAGACTTCGCGATTGCCCGTGGTTGGTTCCAGGGCTACCCGAAGAAACTCGGCTCAATTCACATGACTCGCATTTTCAACTTCGGTAAGGCGAGCCCTCGACTAGAAGCCGGTGCAAAACTCGGTGCGAGCGTTGCCGCTTACGATCACCGTCTTGCTTCTGCTGTGGTTACCTTGCGTGAACCTGCGCAGAGCAACGGTTTCGTAAACGGTCACCCGATGTTGCATTCACGCTGGATGCCGTCAATCACTCCTGGCCTTGGCAACTCGCTCGATCAACTCATCACTATGGGTGGTGTCGATGCCGAGGTTGGAACGCCATGGAAGGGCGATGCCCACCTCGAGCTACACGACTCGCAATGGGATGAACTGAACTCGATTCTGCCGATCCAAGAAATTCTCGGTGGCTACTACCAAGAAGTTGGCGTGACGTTCAACGGCGGCAAGTTGCTCGCCGATCGCTCAAACCCAACCGTCTAGAAGTTGAAGATGTACTCGTCGTGTTCCCATTGGGTTACATCGCGAGTTTCTGGGTCGGTAACTTCGGCTCGGTAGCGTTCGATCTCATCGCGCTTCATCACCAAGAAGGTCTCGATCAGCTGAGCCGACATCTGCTCTTTCATCTGTTCGTTGAGCTCAAGCGCGTCTAGCGCCTGCGTGAAAGTCAACGGCAGAATTGGCGCATCCTCGTTGTCGTAAGCCATGCCGACTGCGTCTGGTGGGCAGGTAAGCGCGCGCTTGATGCCGTCGAGACCGGCAGCCAGGATGCCCGCGATCACCAGGTACGGGTTCGCCCCACCGTCGCCAACTCGAACTTCGAGGCGAGTGCCCTGGCCTCGCTCAGGCGGAACGCGCACCATGCAGCTGCGGTTGTCATAGCCCCAGTTGGCACGGAACGGAGCCAGAGTATCTGGGCCCAAGCGCTTGAAGGCGTTGACGGTTGGGTTGGTGAAAGCCGTGAGCGCGTTGGCGTTCGAGGTGATGCCGGCGATGATGTGCTTGGCGACATCCGAGAGGTTGCCATTCTCGTCGTGCATTTTATTTACGCCAACGGCATCGGTGACCGAGAAGTGCAGGTGGAAG
>JBJTNB010000027.1:0-11542 GCA_046073845.1 Micrococcales bacterium | reverse complement strand
TCACGCGGGCGACCTCGCTGTCGAACTGATGAAGCGCGCGGTCAGCGCAACCCACAACAGCAAGGTTGTCGGTGGCTTTGGTGGTTTCGCCGGCATGATGGACGTCTCGTTCTTGAAGAACTACAACAAGCCACTTCTTGCTACCAGCACGGATGGCGTTGGCACGAAGGTAGCAATCGCGCAGGCGATCGACAAACACGACACCATCGGTCAAGACCTAGTCGGCATGGTTGTCGACGACATCGTGGTGGTAGGTGCAAAGAGTTTGTTCATGACCGACTACATCGCTTGCGGAAAAGTCGTTCCCGAGCGCATCGCCGACATCGTTCGCGGAATTGCCGAGGCATGTGCATCGGTCGACGTGGCGCTGATCGGTGGCGAGACTGCCGAGCATCCTGGCTTGTTGCACGCCGACGAATACGACGTCGCAGGTGCCGCCACCGGAGTTGTCGATGCAGACAAGCTTCTCGGCCCAGAAAAAGTTCGCGCTGGCGACATCGTGCTCGGCATGGCATCGAGTGGTTTGCACTCGAACGGTTATTCGTTAGTTCGCAAAATTGTTGCCGACACCGGTTTTGATTACCGCGAGCAAGTTGCAGAGTTCAGTGGCCGCTCGCTCGGCGAGGTATTGCTAGAGCCAACTCGTCTTTACACCGGTGTGTTGAATCACCTGCTCGAATCTTCGCTCGGTGACAGCGTGCACGCAATGAGTCACATCACCGGCGGCGGAATCGCAGCGAACCTCGCTCGCGTTTTGCCAAATGGCTTCTCTCTCGATGTTGATCGCTCGACCTGGTCGCCGCACGAGGTGTTCCGCGTGCTTGCCGACTGGGGCAAGTTCGATTTGCAATCAGTTGAAGGCACCTGGAACCTTGGCCTTGGCCACGCGCTAGTTGTTTCGGCCGAGGCGGCAGATGAAATCGCCACCAAGCTAAGCGCCGATGGCATTCGCACCTGGCAGCTTGGCGAAATCGGCACCGCACCTGCAGATTTGAGCAGCTATGTTCAGGGCG
The DNA here is from genome assembly GCA_046073845.1 of Micrococcales bacterium. Lineage (GTDB taxonomy): Bacteria > Actinomycetota > Actinomycetes > Actinomycetales > Microbacteriaceae > Rhodoluna. The sequence continues at coordinate 10,529 of JBJTNB010000027.1, read as the reverse complement.
CTAAGGGTGTTTATGGTGGAGCTGTGCGCTTGGTCGGCAACTACGCCAACTAACGAATTTCAAAAAATCGAGTCGCTACGCGACTAAACGGCAAGTAACTCGCCAGAACCTTTGTAAACCGGCACCAGGTCTAAATACTCTTCATCTGTAAAAAGGCGTGAACGAGTTAGAAACCTGAAACCCTCTGGAGCTTCGAGCGAGAAGCCCGAACCACGGCCAGGAACCAAATCGATGGTGAGATGAGTGTGCTTCCAATACTCGAATTGTTCAAGAGACATGTAGAAGTTGATTGGCTGATCTATGCCGGCAACCGAAATCACGCCGAGTAAGACGTCGCTTGGGCCAACTCGAAATTCGCCGGCCTCGTAGCACATCGGTGCCGAACCATCACAGCAACCACCCGACTGGTGAAACATGAAACCCATTTTGTGAAACGGGTAGAGCTTGCGCAGCATGTCTTCTGCTGCTGCAGTGAATTCGACTCTCGATGCGCTCATGGTTTGAAGATACTCTCGCTCTCGTGAATTACAAAAGGCTAGATACGAAAACGGGGATGGCGTTTCGGCCATCCCCGCATCCGTGTTGACGACTTAGAAGAAGCCGAGCTTGCTCTCGCTGTAGCTGATCAAGAGGTTCTTGGTCTGCTGGTAGTGGTCGAGCATCATCTTGTGGGTCTCGCGACCGATACCCGACGACTTGTAACCACCGAAGGCGGCGTGTGCTGGGTATGCGTGGTAGCAGTTGGTCCAGACGCGACCGGCCTGGATCTCACGTCCAGCGCGGTAGGCGGTGTTGATGTTGCGAGTCCAGACACCCGAGCCAAGGCCGTAAAGGGTGTCGTTCGCGATCTCCATTGCGTGGTCCCAGCCGTCGAACTTGGCGACCGAAACAACCGGGCCGAAGATCTCTTCTTGGAAGATGCGCATCGAGTTGTTGCCCTCGAACACGGTTGGCTCAATGTAGAAGCCGCCCGATAGGTCGCCACCAAGGTCGGCACGCTTGCCACCAATGAGTAGCTTGGCGCCTTCTTGCTTGCCGATCTCGATGTAGCTCAAGATCTTTTCCATCTGCTCGTTCGATGCCTGAGCACCAATCATGGTGTTGGTGTCGAGTGGGTTGCCCTGAATGATCTTCTTGGTGCGCTCGATGCAGTCTGCAAGGAACTTGTCGTAGATCGGAGCTTCGATTAGTGCACGCGAAGGACAGGTGCAAACTTCACCCTGGTTCAACGCAAACATGTTGAAGCCTTCGATGCACTTGTCATAGAAAGCGTCGTCGCTGTCGGCGATGTCTTTGAAGAAAATGTTTGGTGACTTTCCACCAAGCTCCAAAGTGACAGGGATGATGTTGTCTGCTGCGTACTGCATGATCAAACGACCGGTAGTGGTCTCACCGGTGAATGCAACCTTTGCAATGCGACGGCTTTGCGCAAGTGGCTTACCTGCTTCAACACCGAAACCGTTGAGAATGTTTAGAACACCTGCAGGTAGCAAGTCGGCAATGAGGCTCATCCAGTAGTGAATCGAAACCGGAGTCTGCTCTGCTGGCTTTAGCACGATGCAGTTACCTGCAGCAAGTGCTGGCGCGATCTTCCATGCAGCCATCAAGATCGGGAAGTTCCAAGGGATAATCTGCGCGACAACACCTAGTGGCTCGTGGAAGTGATATGCCACGGTGTCTTTGTCGAGCTCACCGAGAGTTCCTTCTTGAGCGCGAAGCGCACCTGCAAAGTAACGGAAGTGATCGATTGCCAACGGGATGTCGGCAGCCATCGTCTCGCGAACTGGCTTGCCGTTCTCCCAGGTCTCGGCTACCGAAAGCTTTTCGAGGTTGGCCTCCATGCGGTCTGCAATCTTAAGCAGAATGTTCGCACGTTCGGTTGGTGAAGTGTGGCGCCAGGTTTTGAATGCTGCGTGAGCTGCGTCCAGAGCCTTTTCTACATCGTCGGCGTTGCCGCGGGCGACCTCGCAAAAAACCTTGCCGGTGACTGGGGTTACATTTTCAAAATACTGACCTGAAGCCGGCTTGACGTATTCGCCGCCGATCCAGTGGTCGTAACGCGGCTTGTAATCCATAACGGCGCCGGCTTGACCTGGTTGAGCATAAACAGCCATTGTTTCCTCTCATCGTTCGCGTCGTTGCGAACTCAATAAACGTGAAACTACTCTTCACGGATGGCGTGAATCGTTGAAAACTGGCCCAACTATCCCTTTGCGCATCGTTTGGCTAGGCGACCCCCTAGCCGAATGGACAGGTGGCTAGTTAAGTCGTACATTTAGCCCATGGACGCAGAGTCGCGTGAAGATGTACCGCTAGGGCGCAGATCGCCCAAGGCGAAAACCCGCGTTGTCGTTGCCGACCGAAACGTGATTAATCGCGTGGGGATCCGAGCAATTCTCGAACGCAATGCCGGTACCGCCGTGGTCGCAGAGGCAACCACATACCAAGCCGCCCTCGATGCAGTCGATGAACACGGCCCAGACGTCTTGGTCATCGACCTCGATTTGGGTGACGACACCACAGCCGGCTTGCAACTCTGCCAAGAAATCACCGAACGCTTTTCACAAACCAAAATTCTGGTACTTGCATCGTCGCTTTCTGAAATGGTCGTTCTCGAGGCGCTCCGTCGAGGTGCGACAGGCTATCTCGTGAAAGACGAAGTCAAGGCCGATGAGCTCGGTAAAAGTGTGGTTTCAGTGCAACAGGGCGAAACCGTGCTGGGTCGTTCTGTGGGAACGATGGTGAGCCGCGGGCTAAACACAACGAGATATCAGAGCGAACACCTGAGCGATCGCGAGCTCGAAGTAATCAAGCTCGTTGCGCAGGGCAAGAGTAATAAGCAGATTGCCCACGATTTGTTTGTTAGCGAAAGCACCGTGAAGTTTCACCTGCAGAATGCTTCGCGAAAAATGCAAACCCACAACCGGGCCGAGATGGTTCGCAAAGCGGCCCTAGAGCGCTTAATCTAGGCCTTCGACTCGTCTTCACCTTCGGCTTCTTCGGCCGATTCTTCTTCGTCAGACTCGTCGTCGTAAAGGTCGGCCCACTTATCTTCGTATTGGTCGGCCGCCGGCTCATCGGTGCCGATTTCGCGCTGCAGCGCGTCGAGGTCGGTGTTTGGGCTGAAGTACTTCAGCTCGCGTGCGACCTTGGTGTTTTTCGCTTTTTGACGGCCACGCCCCATGGCAGGCTCCCAACTGCTTGAAAGAAATCTGCGGTTAGTTTAGCAAGCCAGATGCGACAACCACACCGAGACTTAGCGCGACAAGTGGCAGGACCAGGCTCGCGACCGCGTAGGCCACCGCCTTGACCGTCTCTTTTGCACGGATGTACTCACCAGATGCCGCAACCACTGAGCTGAAGGTCGACAGCCCTCCGCAGAACCCCACGATTAAGACCTGTTTAGCCATCCCGTCACCATGCAGCCAAAAGCCGAGCAACCCGCTGGCCACGATATTGGCGAGCAAGATTCCCCATGGCAGGCGGCTGTGCCAGCGCGACAGCGCCAAGCGGATCACCGAGGCCAGCCCTCCGGCAGCAGCAATCGCAAGAATCGTCGAGATATCAGGCACGGTTTGCCTCTTCGTCGCCACGAATGGAGCTAGCGTGGCCCGAATTGCGCCCAGCCAAGTAGACCGCGATGCCGGCTACAAATTCGAGCGTTACGAAAACTGCGGTCATCGGCGAGGTCACATTCGCCATCAGGGCGCTCAAAGTGGTGAACCCGCCACAGAAGCCGACCGAATAGAGGGCTCGGCGGGCATCCGTGTTGAACCAACTGTGACCGTTGAAAAACCCGATCGCGTATGCGCCAAGCAGGTTTACGGTCGCAATCGCCCAAAGCGAGTCATTGATCGCGTAACCCAGCCACCAACGAAAAAACGTTCCGAGAGCGCCGCCGGCGAAAGCAAGCAGTGCCACTCGAAACGTCAATTTCATAGCCGAGATTTAGTCTTCGTCGATGCGCTTTGCACGAACGCGTGAGACCACGTTTGAAAGACCGCGCTGACGACGAGGCGCTGGGCGAACCATTGCACCGCGTCGAGCGTCACCCGGAAGCGGGCGACGAGCGAACAGGTCTTTGTACTCTGCAGACTCAAGACGCCAAGGCACGAGAGTCACCATCACTCCGCGAACATACATCAGCTGTTTGCGAATGCGCGATGCGCGGTGGTTGTGCAAGATGTGCTCCCACCAGTGACCAACAACCAACTTCGGCATGTAAACCGAAATGCGCTCTTCACCATTTGCGGCGCGGTGAGCCTGTAGGTATTCAATCAGCGGTGCACTGAATTCGCGGTACGGAGATTCGATGATGCGCAGTGGCACGCCGATTTCTTTCTCGTACTTTTTCCAGGTCTTGGCAAACTTCTTGGTGTGCTCTGGGTCGACGTCGATGTGCACAACCTCGAGGTGAGTGTGACGTGAAGACAACGCGTAGTCGAGAGCCTTAAGCTGCGGCTTGTTCAACTTGTCCATCAGAACAATTGCGTAGTCACCCTTCTTGCCGAAGGTGGTCTTCGAGTCGAGCGCAATCTCGTTCTGCACCATCGTGTAGTAACGGTGGGTGTAATACATGACTGCATAGAGCACCGGCATGATGATGAACACCATCCATGCACCATCGAAGAATTTGGTTGCAGTAACGATCACAAGAACCGAGAAGGTCATGAACGCGCCAAGACCGTTTGCGAGCGAGCCAGAGATCGCTTCTTTGCGGTTTGCCTCACGTTCTTTTTCATCGTCAACCTTCTTGGTGCGAAGGCGCTTCCAGTGGCGAAGCATTCCAACCTGGCCAACGGTGAACGAGGTAAATACACCAAGCATGTAGAGCTGAATCAGGCGGGTGACATCAGCTTGGAAAGCAATCAAAAGCACCAAGGATGCCAGCGTCAGCGAGAGCATTCCATTCGAGTAGACCAGGCGGTCACCGCGAGTTAGCAGGGCCTTAGGGGCAAACTTGTCGCCGGCTAGAACCGAGGTGAGCAACGGGAACCCGTTGAACGCGGTGTTTGCAGCGAGCAAGAGAACCATCGCTGTCGCAGCCTGCAAGACATAGAACATCCAACTGCCGTTACCAAAGATCGCCGTGCCGAGCTGAGCCATGACCGACATCTGTGGGTTGGTCAAACTGTCAACCCATCCCTGCAACTGAAGGCCCGGGTCTTCTGAATAGTGAATCTGAGTTAGAAGGGCGAGCGCGGTAATGCCGATGAACGAGAAGATTGCCATCGAACCCATCATGAGCATGGTCTTCTGTGCGTTCTTGATCTTCGGCAGGCGGAATGCCTGCACGCCGTTTGCGATTGCTTCGATACCGGTTAGCGCCGAACAGCCAGATGCGAATGCTCGCAAGAACAAAAGAGTCATTGCGGTTTGCGAAATACTTTGGAACTGAGACAGCGCGTGAACTTCGTAGTGCGCAGATGGTGCGAGATCTAACTGGCCAGTTGCTGCCTGGTAGAGACCAGAGAAAATCAAAGCTGCAACCGAGCCCATGAACAAATAAGTAGGAATCGCGAAAGCAACACCAGACTCACGAACGCCACGCAAGTTCACAGCGCAAAGTGCAATCAAAAAACCAACCGCAATTTCAACGCGGTACTGGTTCAACATCGGGAACGCCGAAATCAAGTTGTCTGTACCCGATGCAATCGACACTGTAACCGTCATCACGTAGTCGAGCAAAAGCGCACTTGCTACGAGAAGGGCCCACTTCTTGCCAAGGTTCTTCATGGCAACTTCGTAGTCGCCACCACCCGATGGGTAAGCCTTGATGATCTTGCGATACGAGAAGACGATGATCGCGAGCAGCGCAACAACAACAAGCGCGATGGCTGGTGCAGCCGAGAGCAAGCCGATGCCACCCATGGTGAGCACGAGCAGCATTTCTTGCGGGCCGTATGCCACCGATGAAAGTGCGTCACTCGAAAAAATCGGTAGCGCGATGAACTTAGGGAGTAGTTGGCCTTCGAGGTTTTCGTTTGCGAGCTTGCGCCCTAGAAACCAACGTTTTGGCTGAATCAGGTCATTCACAAAGAGAAAGCCTACCCGCGTGGGTAGGCCCTCTTTTTGCTTCTGTTTCGGCGCTTAGTCCTGCTCGGCCGGGTCGGTGGTGTCGTAGAGGTCAGGATCGCGCTGAGGCTCATCCTTGTTCAAATCAACGCCTTCGACGACCAATTCGTCTTCTGGGCGACGACCTTGGATTGTGTAGGTTGCAGCCAATCCGATGGCCAAGAATCCAGCTGCCGCATAGGCAGTGGTCTTTACGGCATCGGTGAAGCCACGCTGTGCGGCGGACTGCATAGGGTCGGCGAACTGCTGTGGCACACCCTCGTACTGCAAGAGCATTGAGAGGCTAGGCACTACGCCACCCTGAGATGTTGAGACGATTTGGCCGACCTTGTCGCCGAGCTGCTGAACCTGAGACTTCGGGTAGCTATTGAATTCAGCCATGCCAGTGATCTGCGATGAGGTGTGAGCGGTAATACCGGTGAACAGGACTGTGCCGAGAACCGCGATGCCGAGGGCCGAGCCGACCTGACGAGCGGTGCTCTGGGTTCCTGAACCCTGACCGACCTTTTCAAGCGGCACATCTTGCATGATCACGCCGGTTAGCTGTGCGGTCGCGATACCAACGCCAAGACCGTAAACGCAGAGCCAGGCTGCAATGCTGCCCCAACCCTTGTCTGAGTTTGCAAAGATGCCAAGGCCGACGATGCCAACGATTTCGAGAAGAACGCCGAGGCGCACGGCCATGACCGGCGACAACTTGCCGCTAAGTCCGCCAACGGCACCAGATCCGATGAATGCGCCACCGGCAAGCCAGAGCAAAACCATGCCGCTGTTGAATGCGTTTAGGCCGGTGATGTTCTGCAACCAAAGTGGAATCGCGAAAATCAAACCGAACTCTCCCATCGAAATGATGAGTGCGGCAATCGAACCGTTGCGGAACGAAGAAATCTTGAACAAGTTCAAGTCAAGCAATACGTTTTTGTGCGCCTTGTCGCGAACCTGTTCCCACTTGATGAAAACGAAGAACAGAACCAGCGAGAGCATCAAAATAATCGGGATGATCGAAATCGAGTCTGATGGCCAGGTGTAGTTGCCAATCTTTAGCGCCTTGCCCTGTGCCCACCAGCCGAGGCTGCGACCTTCGATGAGACCGAAGGTGAGTGTGAAGAATCCGAGTGCTGCAAGCAGTGCGCCAAGCCAGTCGATTCCGCCAGCGCGCTGCTCTTGCTTTGACTCTTTAACCAGAAGTAGCAGACCGATTACTACGATCAGACCGAATGGCAGATTGACCCAGAAGGCCCAGCGCCAGGTGCTGATTACGGTCGAGAACAAAGTCAGCTTCCACGAAACTGTAGTCAGCCATCCGCCTAGAACTGGGCCGACAGCGACCATGCCACCGATGGTTGCGCCCCAAACGGCGAACGCAATACCGCGCTCTTTACCGACGAAGTTTGCGTTGACCAACGAGAGAGTGGTCGGCAGAACCATTGCACCACCAACACCCTGTGCAACGCGAGCCAGGATGAGCGTCCAGGCTTCGTGCGACAAACCGGCCCAGATCGATGCGGCCACGAAGATGACCAGGCCAAGCACCAACATTGCGCGGCGACCGAAGCGGTCTGCGAGCGAGCCCCAAACCAAAAGCATCGAGGCGAAGACGAGCACGTAGCTCTCTTGCACCCACTGAACGTCGGTGTCGGTCAGCGAAAGCGACTGAGAAAGGCTAGGGAAGATTGTGTTGACGATGGTGCCGTCGATGATGACCAACGAAATGGCCATCGAAATAAAGACGAGTCCGAACCAGCGTGACTTTGAATTCTGCATTGCATAAGGCTACCGAACTAGCCAGCGCCGGGCACTACATAAAAGGTATTAGCGGTTTGGGTTTGACTTTCGCAATTCGGCGCGTGCAGCGATGCTTGCCCAGAACAAACCGATGGTCGTGATCGAACCGGCCAGCCACGCGAGCCAGGCCCACTGCAACGCGGATGCCGCAGCAGCCGCGATGGTTCCGATTGTGGTCGCCGAAAGCTGAATAAAAACAAAGCGCACGAGAGCACGCACTGCGTAGGTGGTGCGATTGGTGGATTCTTCTAGTCGTTTGACTGCGCGAAGAAGTTCTTCATCCATGTTGTTCCCCGATTCGTTTAGACAACTTTAAAAAGAAAACCCCCTCACTCGTGAGAAGTTGAGGGGGTTTCGTGGCTCCGCCCGGCATCGATCCGGGGACCTAACGATTTTCAGTCGTTCGCTCTACCAACTGAGCTACAGAGCCCGACGCGATTTGACTCGCGCCTCGGTGTGATTTTCACCACACCTAATCGAAAACCCTCTTTCGAGGGTCGCCGACTTGGCGATCCTGACGGGACTTGAACCCGCGACCTCCGCCGTGACAGGGCGGCGCGCTAACCAACTGCGCTACAGGACCTTAAAGATGCTGCTTGTTACCGAAATGGTGACCCCAACGGGATTCGAACCCGTGCTACTGCCGTGAAAGGGCAGCGTCCTAGGCCACTAAACGATGGGGCCTACAAAGTCGATACTTCATAGCACCAAGGGTCAAGAATACCCACCGAATTGCTCTGGGCGCAACCCACGGTATTAACAGTCAACCCTCCGACTGCTTTGGGGGCTTGGCGTTTAAATTTGACCCATGACTCCGTCGATAAAACGCGCCTGGATTGGTGCCGGCCTGGCACTCGTGCTGGCCGTATCGGTGTCATATCTTGCTCCGGCAGGGGCGACTCCGAACCCGGTCCCGTCTTACCCGAGTGCTGCCGAAGTGGCCGCAGCCAAAAAGAAGGTGTCGACCAAAAAGGCGATGATTGCCAGGCTCGAAGCCATCATCGTTGAACTGACGACCAAGGCAGACTCAGCCGAGCGCGATGCCCAGATCAAGGGCGAGGCATATTCGCAAGCTAAAGCGGCATACGACGCCAAGGCCGCACAGGTTGCAACTTTGCAGGCGCAGGCCGATGCAGCCCAAGCTCAGGCGAACTCGGCACTGAAAGAACTCGGCGGGATTGCCGCTCAAATGATGCGCAGCGGTTCTGGCGGTACATCCTTGAATCTGTTTTTGAATTCTGCCAAGGCAAGCAACTTGCTTTACATGCTCGGAGCCCAAGAGCGACTGGCAACCAACACCAACACTCTTTACACGCGCGCGATTGCGAAACAGAAATACGCGCAGGCACTCACAGACGAATTGCAAGCCGCGAAGATTCAGCTGAACACGCGCAAGATTGCGGCGCAGACAACTTACGACGCTGCGCAAACCGCGGCAAACACCGCGATCGCTTTGGTGAATCAAAACCAAGCGTTGAACAAAACTTTCTATCACCAGCTCGCTATCTTGCAAAACACCTCGGATGACCTTGAGCGTCAACGCGCCGAAGGCTTGGCTGCCGAACGTCGCCAGCAACAGGGTTCGGCAAACATGGACGCTCCTGAGCTCTACACCGTTGGTGCACCCGACACTGCGAAGGTCGCGACCGCGCTTGCGTTTATGAAGGCACAACTCGGCGAGGCATATGTGCTTGGCGGCATGGGTCCAAATGTCTGGGACTGTTCAGGAATTACCAAAGCCGGATACGCCGCTGCCGGTATTTACATTGGCACGCACTCCGCGACCAATCAGTTCAGAACTATGGCCGCGGGCCACAAGTTGATTCCGTTGAAAGACATGCAGGTCGGTGACTTGATGTGGTACACCCAGTCGTCTGCCTTCGATGGCGACAAGTATCACGTGGTGGTTTTCGTTGGCGGCGGCATGATGCTCGAGGCCCCGAACCCTGCACGCACAGTGCGCATTGTGCCGATTCGCTGGGGTGAAATGTTCCCTTACGCGGGAAGACCGAGCGCGCCGTAAAAACTAGCTCGCTCGAAAAACTGCAAAGTTACTCAGCAGCGTCGGCGATGCGCGTCCACATCTTTGCCATGACGAACCACTGGCCGTCGAGCTTGACGAGGTTCAGGTAGTCCTGCATGACTCCGCCAAACATCTCGAGCTGAACACGAGCGAGTGCGAACTCGCTGGTTAGTTGATCGACAAAAATGATGTGATCGCGACGCTTGTTGCCGAGTTCACGCGGTGATTGGCGATTCGCCATCGCATCCTTGTAAACCGCAAATGAACGAAGGTTTGGCTGCCCGTCAACGATTCCGTAGAGGGTCGAATCTTTGTGGAAAACTTGGTCGAACAGGTCCATGTCTTGTTCGTGCATCAAGTCGAAATAGTTGTCGAGCAAAGTGATGATGCCGACTTCAATCGAAGAGGTTTCAAGAAACATGACTAGTCCTTCGGTTTAAAGAGTTTTGTTGCAATTGAAATAAGTGTTTTGCGACTGACTAGTCGACCAGAAATTGCCATCGCGTGGTTTACGCCGACCGGGAGGTCGGGGAGCCGCCGCCACGTGTCACGGGCCGGCGAGTAGGCATCCACGCGGCGCGAGCTTCCGCCGTCCGCAGTGAATCCGCCGAGAACGACGATCTCGCTCCCGACCACCGCCGCCGAC
>JBJTNB010000026.1:0-4603 GCA_046073845.1 Micrococcales bacterium | reverse complement strand
CGATCGCGCCGGGTCAGGCCGTGAACTACGTTGAAGCTCACGACAACCTAACTCTTTACGACAAGTTGGTTGCCAGCCTTCGCGGAGCTAGCAAGGCAAAACTCACGGCAGTCGATCAACTTGCTGCATCGATCACGTTCTTGTCGCAGGGAATGCCATTCCAGCAGGCCGGTCAAGAGTTTTTGCGCACTAAGAATGGCGACGGAAACTCTTACAACTCGGGTGATGGCGTCAACAAGTTGCAGTGGAACCAGCGGGCAACCAACATCGCGACCGTGAACTACTACAAGGGGCTGATTGCCCTTCGTCTTGGTCACAAGGCATTCCGCATGACTACCGCCGACCAGGTCAAGGCGAACCTAACTTTCTTGCAGGCCAGCGAGCCAATCGTTGCCTACTCGTTGAATGGTGCAGCACTCGGTGACAGTTGGAACACCATTGTGGTGGCTCACAACCCGAGTGCTAGTGCTTACAAGTTGACCCTGCCAGCAAGCGCAACTTGGCAGATCGTGGTTACCGCCGGTAAGGCCGGTGTGGCGACCCTTTCGAGTGTCACGAGCAACGTGGTTAGCGTTCCGGCAGGTGCAACCCTGGTGGTTCACAACTAAAGCAATCCTGAAAAGCGGGTGTCAGTTAGCTGGCACCCGCTTTTTCTCTTTGACAGACGTCACACCGCGGATGTACTCTGATTGCCTGCCTCGTGCACAGGTCGTTGGGGAAGACGTACCTAGGCTCTGGAGGCGAAATGCAAGGTATTTCAGCCCGCGGCCAAGTGACCATTCATTCGGCCCCAAGGGCTCTTTTGGCGCACGTAGAGTGGACAATCTCTCGCTCGATAGGCATGCCAATCAAACTCGAATGGCAACCCCGTAGAGGCGTTACAGGTGAGTTTTGGGCAGAAGCCGAATGGCAGGCCGAAACCGAGCTGGGGGCCAGCCTTGCCAGTGATTTGCGCGGTTGGGCGAGCATCCGGTTTGAAGTGACCCAAGAGTCAAGTGACAAGGTCGAGGGTTACAGATGGGCCTACACGCCGGCTTTGGGCATGTTTGGCGCGGGTTCAGATCGATTCGGAAATGTAATCCTGAATGAGCACGAGCTTGCCGTAATTCTCTCTCAGGCGGGGTCGAACGGTATCGAATTGCAACGGTTGATGCGTAACGCACTCGGCTACCCGTGGGATGAAGAGCTCGAAAACTACCGAAACGACGAGTGGCAAGAACCAGCTCGCTTGAAGGCGATTTAGGCCGAGCGGAACGCGACTACTGCGTTGTGCCCACCAAAACCGAATGAGTTCGAGATGGCCAGGATGTCGCCATCCGGCAACTTGCGAGGGCTGGTCACAACATCCAGCGGAATCGCTGGGTCTTGGTTCTGCAAGTTAATCGTCGGTGGTGCAACACGCTCGTGGAGTGCAAGTACGGTAAAGATTGCTTCAATCGCACCCGCGCCACCCAATAGGTGACCGGTCGAAGACTTAGTAGCCGAGATGCAAATCTTGTCTAGCTGCTCGCCGAAAACGCGTCTTAGCGCTGTGTACTCGGCGATGTCGCCAACCGGCGTTGAGGTCGCGTGAGCATTAATGTGAACCACATCGTTGATCGATGCGCCAGCCTGTTTTAGTGCTGCGAGCATTGCACGTGCAGCGCCGGTGCCTTCAGGATCTGGTGCCGTGATGTGGTGGGCATCTGAAGTGACAGAGCCACCTACGAGGTATGCATAAATCTTTGCGCCACGAGCCTTGGCGTGCTCTTCTGTCTCGAGCACGAGTGCGCCGCCGCCTTCACCCATCACAAAGCCATCACGAGCGGTGTCGTACGGACGCGATGCGCCGGCAGGCTCGTCATTCTTGCGCGATAGAGCGTGCATCGAGGCAAAGGCTGAGATTGGTAGTGGGTGAATCGCTGCTTCGCTGCCGCCGGCAACCACAACATCGATTTCGCCAGACTGAAGGCGAGTGATCGCGTTGGCGATAGCCTCGGTGCTCGAGGCACAGGCAGATACTGAGGTGCGAGCGCCACCACGGGCCGCAATGTCCATGCCGATTGCCGCTGCCGGACCGTTAGGCATGAGCATTGGAACGGTCATCGGCAAAACACGGCGGGGGCCGTGCTCTTTGAGCGTGTCGAATGCGTCGAGCAACGTCCATACGCCACCGATTCCGGTTGCGACTTCAACAGCAAGTCGCTCAGGAGCAACTTCTGGTTTGCCAGCGTCGGCCCAAGCCTCACGAGCTGCGATCAGCGCAAACTGGCTCGATGGATCGAGTCGCTTAGTTTCTGGAACCGAGAGGACATCCTTGGCTTTAACAGCCGCCTGACCCGCAAAGGTTACGGGAATGTCGTACTTGGCTACCCAGTCCTGTTCAAGGGTGCTGATGCCGGATTTACCAGCTAGCAGTGCCTGCCAGGTTGTTTGAACGTCGCCACCGAGCGGGGTAGTAGCTCCCAGCCCAGTGACAACAATCTTGCGAGTCAAAGGAAAACCTACGAAGCGCTAACGATGAAGTTAACTGCGTCGCCTACGGTCTTTAGGTTGGCAACTTCGTCTTCTGGAATGGTTACGCCGAACTTGCCCTCTGCGTTTACCACGATGGTTAGCATCGAAATCGAGTCGATGTCTAGGTCGTCAACGAACGACTTGTCCATCTGTACCGAGCTGGTGTCGATGCCGGTCTCTTCGTTTACGATTTCTGCGAGTCCTGCAAGGACGTCGGCCTGCGAGTGTGCCATTAATTTCTCCTAGTTGGGGATTGTTGTAACTTCTTCAATTTTAGGGCAGGACTACTACCTGAGCAGCGAAGGCAAGGCCTGCGCCAAAGCCGATTTCTAGAGCTAGGCCACCTGATTTCACAGCACCTGATTCAAGGAGCGCATCCATGGCAAGGGGCACACTGGCTGCCGAGGTGTTACCGGTGTAGACGATGTCGCGAGCCACGACGACGTTCTCTGGCACTTCGAGTTGCTTGGCAAGTTCGTCGATGATACGAATGTTTGCTTGGTGAGTAACGATCGCAGCGAGGTCTTCAGGCTCAACGCCGGCTACCTCGAGGGCTTTGCGGGCGACCTTGACCATCTCCCAGACCGCCCACTTAAAGACTGTGGCGCCATCCTGGCGAAGGGTCGGCCAGGCAGAGGTTCCGTCGCGCAATTCCAACAAGGATGCTGTCATGCCAACGGCCTCCCAATGCGAACCATCGGTTCCCCAGACGGTGGGCGAGATTCCAGGTGTGTCGCTTGGTCCAACGATGGCTGCGCCAGCGCCATCGCCGAGCAAGAACGAAATGGTGCGGTCGGTTGGGTCAATGAAGTCACTTAGTTTCTCGCCGCCAACGACCAAAACGTATTTGGCAACACCGGCGCGAACCAGCGCGTCTGCCTGTGCGATGCCATAGCAGTAGCCGGCACAGGCTGCAGAAACGTCGTATGCAGGAGCCGGGTTGGCACCAACGCGATCGGCGAGCAGTGCAGCTGCGCTTGGGGTTTGGTGTGGGTGAGTGATTGTGCTGAAAATAACTGCGCCGATTTCGCTTGGCGAGATACCTGCACGTTTGATTGCGGTGTTCGAAGCTTCGACGGCCATGTCTAGAAGCGAAACGTTTTCAGATGCACGACGGCGACTGATGATGCCGGTGCGGCGTTGAATCCATTCATCGCTCGAATCGATCGGGCCAGCGATGTCATCGTTGGTGACTACTAGGTCACCGCGAGCAGCACCGAGTGCATAGATGCGCGAGAACTTGTTTGGTTCGTACTGCTTGAGTGTTGGCTGGCTCATGAGTCTGCTTTCGATTGCTTAAAACTTAGTGGCGCTTAGCCGGCGTGATTCACCATCAACTGAAGTGCGGCCTCAAGATTCTCTGGAGTCTTAAGTGCCACAGATTCGATGCCAGGCATCGAACGTTTGGCCAAGCCAACCAAGGTGCCGGCAGGTGAGACCTCAATCAGAGCCGTTACGCCTGCTTCGAGCATGGCTGCCATGCATAGGTCCCAGCGAACAGGAGATGAAACCTGGTTCACCAACAGCTTCAAAAACTCCTGGCCGTTCTCGATAGCGTGACCACCTGCGTTAGTCCAAAGTTTGGTTGCTGGGTCTGCAGTGGTTACCGAGGTTGCGTAGTCGGCCAAGCTCGCAACGGCCGGTTTCATGTAGCGAGTGTGAAAGGCGCCGGCAACCTGCAGCGGAATCACGCGTGAGCCAGCCGGTGCGTTCGCCTTCAGCGCTTCGATTGCGGTCGCTGAACCAGCTGCAACTATCTGACCGCCGCCGTTGTAATTAGCCGGTTCTAGATCTAGAGCACGAAGGGCCGCCACCACTTCATCTTGGTCGCCGCCAACCACAGCAGCCATTGATGTCAGCTCAAGCGCAGCCGCAGATGCCATCTCGTTGCCACGCATCTGCACGAACTTGATTGCGGTTTCAGAATCGAAGACTCCAGCGAGGCTCGCGGCTGCGATTTCGCCAACCGAGTGACCGGCCAGTCCAGCTACGCCAGCCTCGTGTGCTGAACGCGAACCGAGCAGTGCCTTGGCGCTAGCGATACTTGCCGAAACGATAAGCGGCTGGGCAATCGCGGTGTCGCGAATTGTGTCGGCGTCGCTTTGGG
>JBJTNB010000025.1:0-7140 GCA_046073845.1 Micrococcales bacterium | reverse complement strand
CATGTAACCAACCGAGATGTCTTCTGGGAACGGCTCACCTGAGCGGCCGTCGAACAAACGAGCCTTACCGGTCTTCTTGACCAGCTGCTTGCCGTCTACGTTGGGGCGAGTCGACTCGAGTAGGCCGGCGATCTCATCTTTCGATGCACCGTCGAATACTGGAGTGGCAACCTTGGTGCCTGGTTCACCTGAACGCATTTCGTCGACGAGGTTGGCAGCCCACTTGGCGCCATCCTTGACGTCCCATCCTTGCTTGGCGATCCAACCAAGGTGAGTCTCAAGTACCTGTCCGAAGTTCATACGACCTGGAATACCAAGCGGGTTCAGAACGATGTCGACAGGGGTACCGTCTTCGAGGAACGGCATGTCTTCGACAGGCAGAATCTTCGAAATAACACCCTTGTTACCGTGGCGACCAGCAAGCTTGTCACCCTCGGTAATCTTGCGCTTCTGTGCGATGTGAACAACAACGCGCTGGTTAACTCCAGCACCTAGCTCTTCGTCGCCTGCATCAACGTCGAATACCTTCACACCGATGATGGTGCCGGCCTCGCCGTGCGGAACCTTCAGCGAGGTGTCGCGAACTTCGCGGCTCTTCTCGTTGAAGATGGCGCGAAGCAAACGCTCTTCTGGGGTTAGCTCGGTCTCACCCTTAGGGGTTACCTTTCCAACCAGGATGTCGCCTGGGCGAACCTCTGCACCGATGCGAATGATGCCGCGCTCGTCGAGCTGAGCAAGTGCTTCGGTCGAGATGTTTGGAAGGTCAGAGGTGATCTCTTCTTTACCAAGCTTGGTGTCGCGAGCCTCAACCTCGTACTCCTCGATGTGAATCGAGGTAAGGGTGTCTTCTTTAACCAAGTTCTGGCTAAGGATGATCGCGTCTTCGAAGTTGTGGCCTTCCCATGGCATGAATGCCACGAGTAGGTTCTTACCCAATGCGAGCTCACCGTTGTCGGTCGAAGGACCATCGGCTAGAACTTCGCCGGCTTCGATCTTCTGGCCAACGCTAACCAGCGCCTGCTGGTTGATTGCGGTGCCCTGGTTCGAGCGGTCGAACTTGCGTAGCTGGTAGGTCTTCTTGCCACCTGCATCCTGGAGTATGACGATGCTGTCAGCCGAAACTTCGTCGACTACACCGGCTGCCTCTGCAAGCACAACTGCACCCGAGTCGATTGCAGCAACGCGCTCCATACCGGTACCAACGAGAGGGGCCTCGCTGCGAATTAGTGGAACAGCCTGACGCTGCATGTTTGCACCCATAAGTGCACGAGTCGAGTCGTCGTGCTCGAGGAACGGAATCAACGAGGTTGAAACCGAAGCGAGCTGACGAGGAGAGATGTCTACGTAGTGAACGTCGGTTGCATCAACTTCAACAACCTCGCCGCGCAAACGTGCGAACACCTTTGAGTTTGCGAAAGTGCGATCTGCGTTCAAAGGAACATCAGCAGGAGCGATGATCTTGAAACCTTCAGATGCTGCATCTAGGTACTCAGGGTTGTTCTTTGCAACCTTGCCGTTTGCAACCTTTAGGTAAGGGGTCTCGATGAAACCAAATGCATTGATGCGAGCGAACGCGGTTAGCGAACCGATCAAACCAATGTTCGGACCTTCAGGAGTCTCAACTGGGCACATGCGGCCGTAGTGCGATGGATGAACGTCACGAACTTCCATCTGTGCACGCTCACGCGCGATACCGCCAGGCCCGAGGGCTGAAAGACGACGCTTGTGCGCAAGACCTGCAAGTGGGTTGTTCTGGTCCATGAACTGTGACAACTGCGAAGCTCCGAAGAACTCCTTGATTGCAGAAACAACCGGACGAAGGTTGATCAACGTCATCGGAGTGATCGCTTCGATGTCTTGAGTCGACATGCGCTCGCGAACAACGCGCTCCATGCGGCTAAGACCGGTGCGAACCTGGTTCTGAATCAATTCACCAACCGAGCGGATGCGGCGGTTCGAGAAGTCGTCGATGTCGTCAGCCGAGATGGTGACCGAAGCCTTCTTGCCTTCGTGCTTGAAGTCGAAGGTGTTCGAAACGGTGCCGTTACCAGGTACCTGTGCAAGGTCGAAGACCAATAGGTACTTGATGGTTGCGATGACGTCTGCGACCTCGAGGGTGCGCTTCTCGCCGTCAACCGAAAGGCCAAGCTTGCGGTTTACCTTGTGGCGACCAACGCGTGCGAGGTCGTAACGCTTGCCGTCGAAGTAAGTCGACTTCAACCAGGCCTCAGCAACCTCAGGGCCTGCAGCCTCGCCGCGTACCTTGCGGTAAACCTCGCGAAGTGCATCTTCTTTAGTGATGATGTGGCCGGTGGTTGCGTAGACCTTCGACTTGTCGTACTCGAGAGTGTTCTCGATTAGGTCGATGTCGATTGCCCATGCTGGTGCAGCCTTGGTGACTGAGTCCTTGATGTCGGCAAACTCTGCACGGATTTCGTCTTCGGTTAGACCAAGGGCCTTCAAGAAGATGGTTGCAGAAACTTTGTTCTTGCGGTCAACCTGAACCTGAACGATCGGCTTACCAAAACGCGACATAGGCTTGCGCTCTTCTTTGACCCACTCTGTCAAGAACTCAAGGTAGCTACCGCGCGATGGAATGATCTGTGCACGAATGTTGCGCACATCCAAGTTGCCAGTTGTGTTGGTGGTCTGCGAGAAGTAGACACCAGGTGAACGAACGAGCTGCGAAACAACAACGCGCTCAGTTCCGTTAATGATGAAGGTGCCCTTTTCGGTCATCACAGGGAAGTCACCCATGAATACGGTCTGCGACTTAATTTCGCCGGTCTCGTAGTTGGTGAACTCTGCCTTGATGTAAAGCGGCTGGGTGTAGCTGCGACCCTTCTCTTTGCACTCGTCAGGAGTGTATTCAGGGTCGTAAAGCTCAGGCTTGTCGAACGAGATGCCCATCTTCGGTGCCTGTGCAGGGTTCACCGAGTCAACGATTGGCGAAATCTCTTCGAAGATCTCTTCGAGACCGTTCTTCGAGTTTGCGTTGTTCGCCTTCCATGCAGGGTTGCCGATTAGCCAGTCAAAGCTTTCGGTCTGCAGGGTTAGCAAGTCTGGAACATCGATCGCTTCAGTTACCTTTGCGAACGATGGACGCTTTGCGCTACGGATGTTTTTGTTCTTCTTCGCAGATGCCAAGAGATGTCCCTCCAAGGACTAGATCTTCAGTGGTGGAATCGCGACCCAAGAACCATTGACGCCAAAATATGCGGTCAAGCGCGCAGCCGAAATTTGCATGCGGGGTGTTTGGGAGCAAACAATAAATCTATTACGAATCGGCAACATTTGCCAAGGGGGATTTTGCCCGGTTTTGGGCAATTCAGAGAAATTTGGCGACAAAGTCAGCTGGGCGCAAGACTAAGCGATGCCGCCAGGGATTCAGCGTGAGTAGGTCGCGATCTGAAGTAACCAGGATGAGGGCATCGACAGATTTCACCAGATCAAGGATGAGATTGTCTTCAAAATCGACTACATCGTTGATTTGGCGGAGTGGCTCGACAATGGCCCCACCCGAAAAGTGCACAATTTCGGCGATTGCCTCGACATAGGCGGCAGCATTGACCGGCTGAACCCCTTGCTTTGTCAGGATTTCGCTGAAATTGCGGATGATGTGCGGTGACAGATAAAGGGCGAAGTTGTCGGCATCGAAGGCCAGCGACAGGGCATCTAGGGCCGGATTTGAAGTCTTTGGCGGCACCTCTTCGAAGAGCGGAAAAGTCGAGCCGTCGCGCAAAACGGCATCGATGAAGACGTTGATGTCGAAAACCACCCTCAAAGAAGGTGGGTTAGTCATCGGCCGATTTGCCTTTGATCTGGCGAACCAGCACCTCAACGTCGGCCTCGGTGAAGACCTGGCTGCCTAAATCAGAGCGAATGGCGGCTTTGATGCCGTTGAACCGCTCGGCGAAAGCCTGGCGCGCCATTCGCTTCATGGCCACACGAAGGAACTCTGAACGGTTGCCGTTGCCATATTGCTCGACGAGCTGATCGAGCAGGGCTCGATCTTCGTCGGCGACGGCGAAACCTATTGTCTTTGCGTTGCGCATCCTGGCCTCCTTGGTATGCAACTCGTATGCAACCAACTATGGCACAGCGCGAACCGTCTTACAAGGCCTTTATTAGCAGGCGGTGAGGGCGTCGTTCACCTGATCGGCCAGAGCCTGGGCGTCACCGGTGCCTAAATAGACGTGCGAATAGGGGTTGCCGCTGAGATTCAGGCGAATTACCTGCTGGCCGCGCTTCCAGGCCGCGAAATCACGGGTTTTGGCCCAAATGTAGGTGCCATAGATGGCCAAACCAGGGATGGCGGTTCCCGGAACCCTCAAACCCAGCTGGCGCCACCATTTCGGGCCCAAAACCTCGGCCCCGCGCAGGCTGGTGGCCGGAATGAAGAGGTCGCGGTGGATTGCCAGCCACTTTTCGCCCGCTGAGAGGCGGATCCAGAGGCCGTTTTCGACGATTTCGAGGGTTGCCATGGCTTCAGCCTAAGGGGTGCGAGTCGGCGCGGTACGGGCCGGCGAAATCGCCTCGATTTTGGCGGCCAGCCCGAGCAACTCGAGGTCTTGATAGGCACCGCCGGCAATCGTCAGGCCGAAAGGCATGCCGATGTCGGCCACCGTACCCAAAGGAACGGTGACCGTTGGCACCCCGAGGTGCCGAATCGCCAGATTGCCGTTGGCCACCCAGACCCCGTTTTGCCAGGCGATGTCGGCAGAGGCAGGATTCACATCGGCATCGGCCGGGGCCACATCGGCGAGGGTCGGAAAAATGACGGCGGCAAAACGGTTCTCGATCAGCCAATCGTCGAGATCAACTTTTCGCGTAGATTCGAGCGCCTCAAGACCCGCTTGCAACAAATCTGCGTGCTTCGAATCGAACGGATCAATCACGCCGACCTCGCGCGCACGCTTCACGTAATCGGCAGGGTCGAAATCAAACTCTGCATACCAATCACGAAGTGCACCACTCGGATGCGGAAAAATATTTTCACCGTCAACCTCGGTGATGTGCGACAAATCTTTTTGTGCGTTGTTCTCAAGAAACGCATTCCACGACCAAATCGAAAGATCCCAAATTTCGAAATCGAAAAACTCGCTCGGAACGATTCCGCGATTGAAAACATTTGGTACGCCGGCACGATCGGCTTCATAGTTCGTCACTACCGGAAAATCAGTTTCAACAACTTCTGCACCAGCAGCTGTCAACTTTTCGACAAGCGCGTTCCACAAAACCATCGACGATGCTCGTGGCGAAATCTTTTCACCGGTTACCGACCCCATGCCAGTACCGCTGCCCTGTGCCTCGTCGCGACCCAAAAACATTTTCGGTGCAGCCAGTCGAACCCCAGCGAGCGGTTTCGATTCGCGAGCTACTTCATCGCGAGCAGATTCAAACTCAGCGACTAGAGAACCTTTTTTGAACTCGGATGGCTTCGGAATCTTCACCCACGACTGCATGCGCCACAAGTCGCCGGTCGAATCGGCGTCGCCGGCAATCAGAACATCGAGCAGTTCGGCCATGTCGGCCATACTTCGGGTGTGTGGCACAACGACATCCATGGTGGGCACTAGCGGCCAGTTGCCGCGGGTCGAGATCAGCCCGCGAGAAGGCGTGTAGGCGCACAGGCCGTTGCAGGCCGCTGGCGCGCGCCCGCTAGACCAGGTCTCTTCGCCCAAGCCGAAGGCGGCAAAACTCGCCGCGGTCGCCGTTCCAGAGCCGTTCGAAGAACCCGAACCAAACGCCGAAGTCAGGTAGTCGCCGTTGTATGGCGACTCGGCCCGGCCGTAGAGCCCGCGCTGCATTCCGCCATTTGCCATCGGTGGCATGTTGGTAAGCCCGATGAAAATCGCACCAACATCTTTGAGCGCCTGAATCGAAAATGCGTTCTTCGATGCACGCAAGTTTGCAAACGCTGGCGAACCAGCGGCCACCGTCATGCCCTCAACCATGTATGAGTCTTTAGCAGTGAATGGAATTCCATCGAGCGCACCGAGAAGTGCACCACTCGCGCGTCGTGCATCCGAGGCGGCGGCCTCATCAAGTGCGTGCGGGTTTAGCTCAACAATTGAATTGAGTTTGATTCCGTTTTGGTCGTAGCGCTCAATGCGGTCGAGATATTGCTCAACCAATTGCACCGATGTGACTGCGCCCGACTCGAGCGCAGCACGTAATTCGGCGATTGATTTTTCAACCACATTGAAGTTGGTCAATTTACGCGGATGCCTTCGGCTGCTGCTGAGTGATGCAGTGAATGCCACCACCACGAATAAAGATTTCGAGCGCGTTGATCGTCACGACGCGACGACCGTACACCTCGCCGAGAATCTTTGCGGCACGAGCGTCGGCATCCGAGTCGTTGAAACCACAGGCGATTACACCGCCATTCACAACCAGGTGATTGATGTAACTGAAATCGACCCAGCCGTGTTCGTCTTTGAGCGCAGGAGGTGCCGGCACACGCACGACATCGAGCTTGCGCCCCTTGGCATCGGTCGAGGCAAGCAGCAACTTTTCGAGCTCAACGCTCAACGCGTGATCTGGGTGCTCGGGGTTTTCTTGCCAGTGCAGCAGCACCTTGCCGGGCGCCGCAAAACAAGCAACCATGTCGACGTGGCCACGGGTGCCAGGCGAGCTGTAGTCGCGGTAAAGCCCGCGCGGCAGCCAGATCGCCTTGGTGGCCCCAAGTGTGCGAGCCATCTCCCATTCGACGCGCTCTTTGGTCGTGTAGGGGTTACGAAGCGGGTCGAGCTGAACGGTCTCGGTCAGCAACACGGTGCCTTCACCATCAACATGGATGCCGCCGCCTTCATTAACCAGGGCCGACGGAATGTGGGCACTGCCAACCTCGTCGATTACGACCTTTGCGATCTCGCGGTCGCGCTCCCATTGCGACCAGTTGTTCGCGCCCCAGCCGTTGAAGGTCCAGTCAACTCCGCCGAGGCGACCGACCTCGTCGAGCACAAAGGTTGGGCCGATGTCGCGCATCCATGAGTCGTCTAGCGGGGCTTCAACGATTTCAATTCGTGAATCAAGTCGCTCGCGCGCAATCGCGACAACCGACGGATCGACCACCACAGTTACCGGCTCAAACTCAACGATCGCGTTGGCCACGGCGCTCCACGCCGAGTACAT
>JBJTNB010000024.1:0-18807 GCA_046073845.1 Micrococcales bacterium | reverse complement strand
AAGTTCGCAGATTTCGTTGAAGTTTTCGTGGCTCGCTTCAATCACCCCCAGCTCACAGGCGGTGTTGTAAATCGAAGCGACTTCAGAACCGAGAGCGGCAATTCCACAGAGTTGCCAGTCGAGCGCAATTAGCTTTTGAATTGCTGCCGAACGCGGAACCAGATTTTTCAAGTTGAAGTCGCCATGCACGAATACTCGCGGCATTCGATTAAGAAGTCGATTGAGTTCGGGTTGCAGGTGCAAGAACTTTTCGTATTTTTCGAGCGCGGCCGAAGTGTGTGGTTTTGATCGGGCGTAAGAAAAGGCGGGGGCGAATAGCGGCTCGACGAAGCTAGGTCTGAATACCATCCAACCCTCAAGTTGGTCGCGATTCAACCATGGGTAGTTTTCTTCAGTAGTGAGCTCAATCGAATTTAGCCCTGCAACCAACTGTGTGGCATGCAGGCACTCGCTCCAAGTCCAGGCCGATTTTTCGAGTTCACCAAGATCGGAATTCCAAAATAGTTCGGTGCCGTCAGCTAGCACAGTGTGGCCGAGATAAATCGGGAAATCGATTTCACTCGGGATGCGCGCGGCAATCGTTGATTCGAAGAAAGCAATCTCTCTGCGCCAATAGTTCCAAAATTCGGGCTGCGAGGCGTCCATCATTGGGCGACCGTCGGCAAGGTGTTTCACCACAACGCTGAACGGCACGGGGCCTGAAGCTGTCTGGGCAGTACCGCTCACGCGGTAAACCCCCAAGGATGTCGGGTTGCCTACGCCAGGCTTGAGCGCCTTCAGCGCAAAGTCGAGCAGGGTGGCCGATGGGTCATTCAGGGAACGAGCAACGATTGGCGTGAGCATCCGTGCGTCTAAACCGAAAGTGTGCTCCATGAGCAAACACTAGGGCATGCTGGCCGAGGTAAGCCTAGACTCGGCTAGAGATTGAAAGGCCGGCCATGATTGCGTGCTCGTTCATTTTTGAACCTGGCGAATACGACGAAGAGTTTCATGAACTCGATGGTCAGATCGACGCCTATGCCAAGAGCCTCGAGGGCTACATCAAGACCGATCGCTGGATTTCACTAGATGGCAAGGTTCGCAATTCCGTCTACTACTTCGAAGACATGACCACCATGACCAAACTAGGGCGTTATGAGCAGCACATCACGGCCAAGAATAACTACGCCAAGTGGTACAAGGGTTACCGAATTGAAGTCGCCGAAGTGAAGCACACATACGGCGACGGGAATCTCTAATGCTGCTCGCCTACTTCACCGGATTACTAACCGGTTGGTCACTGATTGTGGCCATCGGTGCACAAAATGCATTCGTGATTCGCCAGGGCCTCACCCGCAAGCACATCTTGCCGGTGGTGGCAATTTGCGCGGCGGCCGATGCGCTGCTAATCGCGGTCGGCGTGGCCGGCTTAGGCGCAGTCATCAAAGGCTTGCCCTGGATGCTCGAAGGCATTCGCTGGTTCGGAGTGGCCTACCTGACCTGGTTCGGCGTCAAGTCGATTCGTGCCGCTTTCAAAAATGACACCTTGGATGCCCGTGGCGAGGCCAGCGGCTCACTCAAGTCGGCCGTGCTCACCGTTTTGGCGATGACGTTTTTAAACCCACATGTCTATCTCGACACTGTGATCTTTGTTGGTTCGATCGCCAACCAATTTGGCGACCTGCATTGGCAGTTCGCTTTTGGCGCTATGACTGCATCGGTGGTGTGGTTCTTTGCCCTGGGCTATGGCTCACGAGCGATGTCGCGATTTATGTCGAAGGCGATTTTCTGGCGTGTGCTCGACAGCGTGATTGCAGTGATCATGTTTGCGATTGCAGCAACGCTGGCATTCGCAAAGCTCGGCTAGCGTTTAGCAACCCCGGCAGCTGCCTCAAGAATTAATAGCGCACCAAGGCGAACCGTGCGGCCATCTTTTGAATCGGCGGTTGCATCGATCTCGGTGATGTCTAATGAACGAACCGAGTTTGTTGATCCGGCCAAGAACGCGAACTCGCGAAGCTCGTCGGCACTGATGCCACCAGGTGCAGCGGCTGGGCAGGCGGGCACGAATGCGCGATCACAAACATCCACGTCGAAATCAACATGGATACCGTCGGTGCCGTTACCGGCAATCGCCACCGCCTCGGCCCAGACTTCGGCGAGTGAACGGTTTCGAAGTGCGCTTCGTGGAATAACGGTGATACCGAGCTCGCGAGCACGGGCTGCGTAGGCCGGCGAATTGCTGAAGTCTGCGATGCCGATTTGAACCACGCGGTTGCCAGGCAGGCCGGTTTCGATGAGGCGGCGAACCGGCGAACCATTGCTGATGCCATCGCGAAGATCGTGGTGGGCATCGAAGGTGATCAAGCCAGCGTTCGACAGATCGCCTGCGAAGGCTCCGCGTGCGGCGGCGAAGGTAACCGAGTTATCGCCACCGAGGGCCACCGCCAGTTGCGAATTGGCAACGGCGTTCTCGGCAAGCGCCGAAGTGCGCGCTTCGCCCTCGGGCGAATCTGGTGAATCAACATCGCCGAAGTCGCCTGCGCTGACAGTCGCAAGGTCAATATCGTGTGACCAGTTGTAAGTCGAATAGCGAAGCAGGGCCTGACGAATGGCACCAGGTGTTGCGTCGGCGCCGGTAGTAGAAATCGAGGTCAGGTGCGCGGGCACACCGAACACGGCGACATCTACGCGACCCTCGGCGGGCTTCAACCAACTTGCGGCGCGAGGCCAAAGTGCATCTTCGCTCAATGCGCACCCAATCTTTTTGACAATTCACCCGCAGCCGAAATTACAAGTTTCGAGTACGAGTCGACTAACTCAATAGAAGTATGCTCTTGCGAAAAGGTCAATGCGAACGCGCCGGTTGGAATCGCAAGGTGATTGATTGCCGCAGCTGCAATCGAATTCAACCCGGATGTCACGTGCCCCTCTTCGATTGCGAAACCAGATGGCCGCTCTTCATCGAGCAACTTGCGCAGCGAAGTCAAATCGCGAGGTCCGACCCCTGTGCGATTCACCAAGCGGTCGCGCGCGTAAATTGCCTTGAGTTGATCGAGTGACAATTTGGCTAGAAGCGCGCGACCAGTCGCGGTCAAATGTGCAGGCAGTCGCACGCCGACATCTGTGACGACAAGAAAGTTGTGATTCGGTGCTTCTTTGAGCAAATACAAAACTTCGTTGCCGTGCAAAATTCCGAGTTGGGCAACACTCGGTGCGAGCTTGTTTGCCGCGGCAGCCAGGCTCGTCAAAATTGGGCGAGCCAAACGCTCGAGCGGATCGTGGCGCAGATATGCGCTGCCGAGTTCGAAGGCGGCAACGCCAAGCCCCCAGCGGGCCGATTCGGCGAAGTGAATTACAAAACCGTCGCGTTCGAGAACCTCGAGCAATTGGTAGATCGAAGACCGCGGAATACCCACCTGACGAGCCAGAGCCGTCGCGGTGGTTGGCTGACCCATTCGCGCCAATGTGCGCAACACAGCCAGCGTTCTAGCTGCGGAAGGCACGCGGGTTACGGGGCTCAAAATCGTCTTTCGTGGTGTCTGGTATTTCAGACACTACTTGGTCAAACTGCCTAACGCCAGCGCCTAGATAGGAGTGAAATAGCCCCATGACAACACTTTCAGGTGCAGCTCGCGGCCCACTTCAAGCCGCTCGAGGATCTCAATTGACCGCCCAGGGTTGGCAGCAAGAGGCCGCCCTTCGCATGCTTCACAACAACCTCGACCCGGCTGTCGCCGAGCACCCAGAAGAACTGATTGTTTATGGCGGCAACGGAAAGGCCGCCCGCAACTGGCAGAGCTTCGACGCTCTGGTCAAAACACTTACTCACTTGAAGAACGACGAAACCATGTTGGTTCAGTCGGGCAAGCCGGTTGGCGTGTTCCGCACTCACGAGTGGGCACCGCGCGTGTTGCTCGCTAACTCGAACCTCGTTGGTGACTGGGCAACCTGGCCTGAATTCCGCCGACTCGAGCAACTCGGTTTGACAATGTATGGCCAAATGACGGCGGGTTCGTGGATCTACATTGGTACCCAAGGAATCTTGCAGGGAACCTATGAAACTTTCGCAGCGGTTGCAGAACAATCATTCGGCGGTACTCTCGCCGGCACGCTAACTCTCACCGCAGGTTGCGGTGGAATGGGTGGCGCACAACCGCTCGCAGTAACGATGAACGAGGGAACCTGTTTGATCATCGACATCGACGAGTCACGGTTGCGTCGTCGAGTAGTTGATCGCTACCTAGACGAAATCGCAGATAACCTCGACGACGCAATTGAGCGCGCGGTCAATGCGAAGAACGCAAAGAAAGCAATCTCGATTGGTCTAGTCGGAAACGCTGCGACAATTTTCGCCGAGTTGCTCAAGCGCGAAGTGCCGATCGATATCGTCACCGACCAGACCAGTGCGCACGACCCGCTGTACTACATCCCTGAAGGTGTTGAATTCAAGGATGCCCGCGAGTACGCCGAGAAGAGCCCGAAGGAGTTCACTGAACGCGCAGAGGCCGCAATGGCCAAGCACGTTGAAGCAATGGTCGGTTTCATGGACAAAGGCGCTGTCGTGTTTGACTACGGCAACTCGATTCGCGATGAGGCTCGTAAGGGTGGATACTCACGTTCGTTTGCTTTCCCAGGTTTCATTCCTGCATACATTCGTCCGCTGTTCTGCGAAGGTAAAGGCCCGTTCCGCTGGGTGGCGCTTTCGGGTGACCCGAAGGACATCTACCGCACCGACCAAGCGATTCTTGACCTGTTCCCAGAGAACAAGCACCTACACCGCTGGATCAAGCTGGCTCAGGAGCGCGTGGCCTTCCAGGGATTGCCTGCCCGCATCTGCTGGCTTGGCTACGGCGAACGCGACAAGGCCGGCGCAGTCTTCAACGACCTCGTCAAGAAGGGTGAGGTCTCGGCCCCGATCGTTATCGGTCGCGACCACCTTGACTGCGGTTCGGTTGCCTCGCCTTACCGCGAGTCAGAGGCAATGCTCGATGGCTCGGATGCAATTGCAGACTGGCCACTACTTAACGCGATGCTGAACATTTCATCGGGTGCATCGTGGGTTTCGATTCACCACGGCGGTGGTGTTGGAATTGGTCGTTCGATTCACGCAGGTCAGGTTTCTGTTGCCGATGGCACCGAACTTGCCGCGCAAAAGCTCGAGCGCGTTTTGACCAACGACCCTGGCATGGGTGTGATTCGTCACGTCGATGCGGGTTACGACCACGCGGTTGATGTCGCACGCGAAAAGCACGTGCACATTCCGATGCTCGACACCGAATAAATTCGTTTCATGACTTCAATTGCCTTCACCGATATCGGGTCGTTAGTTTCTAACGATTCGAACATCGGCGACGGTGAATTGGGTTTGCGCACCGACGCGGCAATAGTTGTGGTCGATGGCAAAGTCGAGTGGGTTGGCGATTCGGCGAGTGTGCCAGATGCCGATCGCCACATTTCTCTGCACGGTCGAACTGTGATTCCTGGTTTTGTTGATTCTCACGCGCACTTGGTTTTT
The DNA here is from genome assembly GCA_046073845.1 of Micrococcales bacterium. Lineage (GTDB taxonomy): Bacteria > Actinomycetota > Actinomycetes > Actinomycetales > Microbacteriaceae > Rhodoluna. The sequence goes on along the minus strand of JBJTNB010000024.1, from coordinate 13,310 downwards.
GCAGGTGATCGTTCGGCAGAGTTTGAAGCACGCATGAATGGCGAGCAATATTCTGCGGGCGGAATTCGCACCACTGTCGCGGCAACTCGTGATGCGAGCGACGATGAGTTGCGTGCAAATGTTGCACGACTGGTTTCAGAAATGCATGCAAGCGGAATTACAACTTTTGAATCGAAATCTGGCTACGCGCTCGATGTCGAAAATGAATCGCGCAGTTTGCGCATTGCGCAGCAGTTCACTAGCGAAACTACTTTTCTTGGTGCCCACGTTGTGCCGGCCGAGTTCGCCGGTCGTACCGACGACTATGTCGCACTGGTTGCGGGAGATATGTTGAAGTCCGCCGCCCCACACTCAAAGTGGATCGACGTCTTTTGCGACAAAGGTGCCTTCGATGTCGACCAGGCCCGAGTGGTGCTCGAGGCTGGCATTGCGGCCGGCTTGAGCCCGCGGATCCATGCCAATCAGCTGGCCGAGATAGGGGCCGTGGCACTTGCCGTTGAGCTCGATTGCGCTAGCGCCGACCACCTGAGCCACCTGAACGACCAGGATGTAGAGGTGTTGGCCGGCAGCCGCACGGTGGCCACCCTGCTGCCTGGTGCCGAATTTTCGACCCGTTCGGCCTACCCGAACGCCAAGCGCCTGTTCGAGGCTGGGGCACAGGTGGCGATTGCCACTGACTGCAACCCAGGTTCGAGCTACACCACATCGATGCCGTTTTGTATTGCTGTAGCCGTGCGCGAAATGGGCTTCAGCCCAGAGCAGGCGCTGCTTGCTGCGACCAAGGCTGGGGCCGCCGCGCTACGTAGAACCGACATCGGCGCGCTTTCAATCGGAATGCGCGCAGATTTCGCTGTGCTGAACGCACCAAGTTACGTTCACCTCAGTTATCGCCCAGGTGTCAATCTGATTGACTCGACCTGGATCGCCGGAACCAACGTCTATCAAAGGTAAGAAATGACGCAAACAGTAACCCTCGGAACTTCAGGCCTGACTCAACAAGAAGTTGTGGCCGTCGCACGTCATGGCGCGAAAGTTGCAATTTCACCTGACGCACATGCAGCTATGGCTGCGACTCGCGCACATATTGAGAAGCTAGCCGTCAGCGATGTTCCGGTTTACGGAATCTCGACAGGCTTCGGTGCACTCGCAAATCGTCACATCGATATTGCTGATCGCGTGCAGTTGCAAAAATCTCTAATTCGTTCACATGCCGCCGGTATGGGTGCAGTTGTAGAAAACGAAGTTACTCGCGCATTGATGTTGCTTCGACTAAAAACATTGTGCAGTGGGCGCACTGGTGTGCGACCAGAAGTTGCAGAGACCTACGCAAAACTTTTGAACGCCAACATCACGCCAATCGTGCACGAGTTCGGTTCGCTCGGTTGCAGCGGTGATCTTGCTCCGCTCGCTCACTGCGCGATGGTCGTCATGGGCGAGGGTCGTGCATTTGGCCCGGATGGCGTCGAAGCGCCGGTTGCCGAACTGCTCGCCGCGGCCGGCATCACGGCCGTTGAACTTCGCGAGAAAGAAGGCTTAGCACTCATCAACGGCACCGACGGAATGCTCGGAATGCTCATCCTTGCGATTGCAGACCTCGAAAGTCTGCTTGACTCTGCCGATGTGATTGCCGCCATGAGCGTTGAGGGCTTGCTTGGCACCGACCAGGTGTTCCGCCCAGAGCTGCACTTTGCCCTGCGCCCACACGCCGGTCAGGCCAAATCGGCCGCCAACATGTTTGCGGCACTCGCGGGTTCTGGCATTGTTGCCTCGCACCGCGAGGGTGACTCACGCGTACAAGACGCCTACTCGTTGCGCTGTGCACCGCAGGTGGCCGGCGCCGTTCGCGACTCGGTGAACTATGCCAAGTCGATTGCAGAACAAGAGTTGGCTTCGGCCATCGATAACCCAGTTGTTCTTGAATCGGGCGAGGTCACCTCGAACGGTAACTTCCACGGTGCCCCGGTTGGCTACGTGCTCGATTTCTTGGCAATCACAGCTGCCGACCTCGGCTCGATGTCTGAGCGTCGCACAGACCGCATGCTCGACAAAGCGCGTTCGTTTGGGCTCAACCCATTCTTGGCAGCCGATGCCGGTGTCGACAGCGGAATGATGATTGGCCAATACACCGCAGCCGGTTTGGTTTCAGACAACAAGCGACTTGCCGTGCCGGCCTCTGTTGATTCGATTCCGACCTCGGCAATGCAAGAAGATCACGTTTCGATGGGTTGGCATGCGGCCCGCAAACTTCGCCGTGTGGTTGAAAACCTTCGCATGATTCTTGCTGTCGAGTGGGTTTCTGCGTCGCTCGCAATCGAAGCACGCGCACCACATCAACCAGCAGCGGTTACTGGTACGTGGTTGACGAAATTGCGCACCGTTGTACCTGGTGTTGGCCCAGATAGATTCTTGGCACCGCAATTGCAGGCAGCCGCTGAATTGTTGCGCGCCTAATTCACTTCGGCTGCTTCGCTGAGCAACTCAAAGAGAACTTGCTCAGAAACTTTGTCGAGATCGACTAGCACTGCAGGGTACCCGATGAAGTGTGGTGAATCGAAACATGCACCGGTTTCGGTCTCAATCCAAGCAAACTTTGTTTCGATGCTGTCGGTTTTGACTGCTAGAACTTCTCCAACTGGAGCGTCTTCACCGAGGGCCTTCATATCTTTTTTGCTAAGCGGCCGTTCCCACGCGACAGTGAATTTCGAGTTGCGCCAAGCGTGTGGATTTTCACCTTCGAGAACCAATCCAGAAACCCGAGAGGCCACCCGTTCAACGTCAGACCAAGTCAGCATGACTATTCGATGATGTCGAGTGCCACGGTCGGCGCATCGCCAGTTTGGTCGATGAGCTTTTTGCGTTTTGCCGAGTAGATGAAATAGAAACTGAGAGCCAAAACCGCAACCAGCGAGCCACAGAAAATGATCGTGACACGGATGCCAAATTGGCCGGCCAACCAGCCCAGCAGCGGCGAAAACAGTGGGTTTCCGCCCATGAAGATGGTCAGGTAGATGCCCATGACTCGACCACGAATGTGCGAATCGGTGGTGGTCTGTACGTAACTGTTTGCCGAAATCAGCGTGAGTAGAGCAACCGAGCCGCCGAAAGGCAAGGCAAGCGAATAGGCGAGGTAGCTGGGCATGAGGGCAAGGCCGGCTAGAAGCAAACCGAAGGCTGTGGCGCCCAACATAATTCGTCTTGGCACGCGAGTGTGCTCGAAGCGACTCGAAAGAAGTGCACCCGATAGCGAGCCAACGGCAAGAAATGTTCCGAGGCCACCGAACTCGGCAGGGCCCTTGTGAAACTCCATCGTTGCCATCAACGCGTTAAATATTTGGTAGTTCATGCCAAACGTTGAAGTCACAAAAACTGTGAGCATCACCATCTGAATGTCGAGACGACCACGAACGTAGCGCAGGGCATCCGAGAATTTTGCTTTCGTTGCTTGCTTCTCTGCGATGTGCAATTTGTCTTTGTGCAGCGAGGCTAGCGCAACGAGCATGATCACGTAGGTGGTTGCGTTAAGCACAAATGAGGGGCCGGTGCCGAAGGCTGCAATCATCAAACCTGAAACCGCTGGGCCAATTAGTCGACCAGCATTGAAATTTGCCGAGTTCAAACTGATCGCATTTGCGATGTCACTTTTACCAACGAGTTCGCTCGTGAACGATGCGCGAATCGGCCCGTCGATTGCATTGAACAAACCAAGCGCAAGTGCGAGCAGGTAGACCAAACCAATTGTCACGCTGCCGGTCATGACCAAAACGCCAAGGATCAGCGAAACCAAACCGGCACCGGCATTTGTGAGCGCCAGCAGCTTGCGCTTGTCGAACCGGTCGGCGAGTACGCCACCGTACACGCTGAAAATTAAGGTTGGGGCGAATTGCAATCCGGTAACTAGGCCGAGATCAAGCGGTGAATGCGTTAGTTGAAGAACGAGCCAGTCTTGAGCGATTCGTTGGGCCCAGGTGCCGATGTTAGACAGTGCGAGCGCTGGGTAGAGAACCCGATAGTTGCGGTGATTGAAAGCACGCAGACTATTGGATTTAGGCACTCACCTAATCTAAACGCCAGATTAACTAAACGGCCGCGTCTTCAGAAGTTCCAAGGCTTCGCATGCGAGAAAGCGGGGCGAAAGTCACGAATCCGGCCGAAAGCAGGCCGCCGATTGCGCAGATCCAAAGCACCGGGATGATGCCGATGGCCGTAGCCACGGCTCCGGACAACAACGCACCGATTGGCATTACTCCCCAGACGAAGAAGCGGATCGAGGCGTTCATGCGGCCCAAAAGGCGCTCGGGGCATAGTCGCTGACGGGCGCTGACCTGGGTGATGTTGTAGGTCAAGACGGTGAAGCTGGTCAGGGCTTGGGTTACAACAAGCATGACCATGGCAGGAAGCTGGCCTAGGTGGATCGCGATTGCCGGGCCGAAAGTGCAAAGCCCCGTGACAATCGCGCTCGCAGCAACGAGTTGACCCTCGCCAATCAACTTGGCAAGTTTTGCAGCTGAGATTGCACCAAGCAGCCCGCCGACGGCCGACAGCGATTCAATCAAGCCGAATGCTGCCACCGAAAGGTGAAGCGAGCGCAAAATCACAATCGGAAACAGGGTGTACATAGCTGTCGAGAACAGGTTGCTAGTCGCAGTTGTAAAAGAAATTGAACGAATGATTTTGTTCGACCAAACGAATCTGATTCCTTCGGCAATTTCGTTGCGCAGTGGTTGACGTTCGTGCTTAGGGGTTGGCACTTCGCGATCACGAATTACAGAAAGCGAAAGTACCGATGCTAAAAAGCTGAACGCATCAACAACCAAAACAAATGGTGCCTTGATCACGGTTAGCAAGAATCCGACAATCGCTGGGCCACCGAGGCCAGAGATTTGACTCGTGGTTTCGAGAGCCGAGTTCGCAGGAGCAATCTTGTCTTTCGGCACGAGTATCGGAATGTAACTCTGATAACTGACGTCAAAAAAGACCGTGGCGAGACCGTTGATTGCAGCGGCGATAAAGAGGTGCCAGATCTGAATCGCACCAGCGAAATACAAAATTGGAATCGACAGTGTTGCCACAAATCGAATTACGTCGGCAACCAGCATCACTCGGCGCTTGCGCATGCGGTCAACTAGCGCACCCGCAGTTAGGCCAACTAGCAAGAAAGAAGCTGTGCTTGCGGCATTCAGAATTCCGATTTGCCATTCATTGATGCCAAGCATCGTGACGGCGAATACCGGAAAGGCCAAACCACTTAGTTGGTTACCGATGGTCGATATCGTCTGACCTGTCCAAAGAGCCAAGAACCCCTTGGTGCGAAGCAACGGCGCCGGCGCCTGGGCTTCGGTGGGGGCATCCGGGCTAGTCGACAAGGTCTGCTACCGAGTTCAGGATTTCGGTCGGGCGGAACGGGTACTTCTGAATCTCGGCCTGGTCGCTGATGCCGGTGAGCACGAGTACGGTGTGCAGGCCGGCCTCGATGCCGGCGACCACGTCGGTGTCCATGCGGTCGCCGATCATGCCGGTCGACTCGCTGTGGGCGCCAATCTTGCGCATGGCCGAGCGGAACATCATCGGGTTCGGCTTGCCCACAATGTACGGGTGTTTACCCGTGGCTTTGGTGATTAGGGCCGCGACCGAACCGGTTGCTGGCAGCACACCTTCGGCCGACGGGCCGGTGGCATCAGGGTTGGTAGCAATGAATCGAGCGCCGTTATTGATCAGGCGCACGGCCTTGGTCAAGTTGTCGAAGTTGAAGTTGCGAGTCTCACCGAGCACCACATAGTCGGGGTTGGTGTCGGTCTGAATGTAGCCAATGTCGTGCAGGGCTTGGGTCAAGCCGGTCTCGCCAATCACATAGGCAGTGCCGTTTGGGTTCTGCGATTTCAAAAATGCCGCAGTCGCCAACGCGGATGTCCAGATGCGATCTTCTGGAACATTCAGCCCGCCGGCACGAAGTCGCGCAGAAAGGTCGCGCGGTGTGTAGATCGAGTTGTTGGTGAGCACCAGAAACGGGGTTGCATTTGCTTCCCACTGGTTGATGAGCTCGGTAGCCCCCGGTAGCACGTGGCCCTCGTGTACGAGAACGCCATCCATGTCGGTGAGCCAGGTTGTGATTTTGCTTCGATCAGCCATGAGGCAAGCCTACCTTCGCGAATAGGCTGGGGGTATGAAAAGCATTCGTCGCCAGCGCATCGGTGGCTTCATGCTTCTTGGCGCAATTGCTCTCGCAGTCGTGTTCGCAAACTCACCGCTCCAGAAAAGCTATTTCGCAATTGCGGATCTCGAAGGACTGAAGACAGTTGCGCTGGCGTTGTTTTTTCTAAATGTTGGCCTAGAACTTCGTCACGAAATCAAGGACGGCATTTTGCAGCAGCCAAAGCTGGCAATTGTTCCGTTCGCGGCGGCCGTGACGGGGATGGTCTTGCCTGCGACAATCTTCGGGCTACTTAACCTCGGTCGAGCCACGAGCGTCGCGTGGCCAACTGTTATCTCGTTCGATGTCGCATTCGCGCTCGCAGTGTTGTCGATTGCCGGTGGCTGGTTACCCCGTCAGGCTCGCGCATTTGTGCTCTCTGTCGCTGTCATCGATGACACACTTGCAATCTTGGTTCTTGCCCTTTTCTTTGCCACCAGCTTCAACCCAATCGCCCTGGTTTCGCTTGCTGCCTTGTCTGTCGGCCTTTTCGCCCCTGGGCTATATCGAATTCGCCCGCAACTTGATCCGGCAGTGAGCCTGGTCGCACTGCCGCTTTTTGGCTTTATGTCAGCCGGTGTTGTACTCGGTCAGTTGGGTCAGGGTTTTGACCTATGGCTCTTTGGGTCGATTGCTGTCGCGATTCTGATTGGCAAACCAGCCGGAATTCTTGGCGGTACTTGGCTGGTCACCAAGAGTCGACTCGGAAAACTCGATGACGCAATCACCTGGCCACTACTGCGACGAGTTGCACCACTATTTGCGATGTGCTTCACGATTTCTTTGCTTATGTCTGAACTGACACTCGGAGATAATGCCGAGCTACACACCAGTGCAAATGCGGCAATCGTTTTGGTTGCAACCGCGATGGCTATCGTCAGCGCGGTGTGGTTGCGTGTTGGGTCTAAGAAGAATGTCTGAATCACAAAACTTCGAACCGAGTCACGAGCAAACGACCTGGGGCGTCGGCCCATGGATTGGTGAATTGCCACTCGAAGATTTCTACGACTCCGAGCTTTTGGCGAATGGCGACACCAGGAATGTTGTCGACAAATATCGTTACTGGAAAATGGACGCGATTGTTGCCGACCTCGACATCAAGCGGCACAAGTTTCACGTTGCAATTGAAAACTGGCAGCACGATCTAAACATCGGTTCAATCGTGCGAACCGCCAACGCGTTTCTCGCCGAAGAGGTTCACATCATCGGTCACCGCCGTTGGAATCGTCGCGGCGCTATGGTCACCGATCGTTACCAGCACGTGCGCCACCACCCGACGGTAGATGAGTTTGTAATTTGGGCCAAGGCGAACAACCTTCCAATCATCGCCATCGATAACGTGCCAGGATGCTCGCAAATCGAGACCTACGATTTGCCCGAGAGCTGCGTGCTGCTGTTTGGCCAGGAGGGCCCGGGCCTATCGGCCGAGGCGATTGAGGCCAGCGAGGTGGTGCTCGAAATCACCCAGTTTGGCTCAACCCGTTCAATCAACGCGAGTGCCGCGGCGGCCATCACCATGCACCACTGGGTGATGCAGCACGTCGATTTTCGCTGAAACAAGCGGCAGCGCATCCTGGTGGCACTAGGCCGAGCGCGCCAGCGCGGCTAAACTTGAGCGGGAACGCACTCGCGAACCACCCCCTTTTTAGAAAGGCTTCGCCATGCCTGCAGTCGTGATCGTTGGCGCCCAGTGGGGCGACGAGGGTAAGGGTAAGGCCACCGACCTTTTGGCCGAGCGCATTGACTATGTAGTCAAGTTCAACGGTGGTAACAACGCGGGCCACACCGTGGTTATCGGTACCGAAAAGTACGCACTGCACCTATTGCCCTCTGGCATTTTGACCCCTGGCGTTGTTCCAGTGATTTCAAACGGCGTGGTCATTGACCTTGCAGTGTTGTTCCAAGAACTAGACGCGCTAAACGCGCGCGGCATCGACACCTCGAAATTGCGAATCTCGGCGAACGCGCACATCATCACTCCTTACAACGTCATCGTCGACAAAGTTTCAGAGCGCTTCTTGGGTAAGCGTGCAATCGGCACAACCGGCCGCGGAATCGGCCCGACCTACGCCGACAAAATCAACCGTGTTGGTATTCGCGTGCAAGACCTTTTCGACGAAAGCATTTTGCGCCAGAAGGTCGAAGCTGCTCTGGTTGCAAAGAACAACTTGCTGACCAAGGTTTACAACCGTGCTGCCGTGAAGGTTGACGACACCGTTAAAGAACTACTCGGATACGTTGAGCGCCTTCGCCCAATGGTTGCCGACACCGCTCTCGAATTGCACCAGGCAATCGAGGCCGGCAAGAACGTTTTGTTCGAGGGTGGTCAGGCGACCATGCTCGACGTCGATCACGGCACTTACCCATTCTTAACTTCTTCGAACTCGACTGCTGGTGGCGCATCGACCGGTTCAGGCATTGGCCCTGGTCTGTTCACCACCGTGATTGCAATCGTGAAGGCCTACACAACTCGCGTTGGTTCAGGCCCATTCCCTACTGAACTGTTCGACGAAAACGGCGAGTTCTTGCGCGCAACCGGCTTTGAATTCGGCACCACCACTGGCCGCCCGCGACGCTGCGGTTGGTACGACGCCCCGATTGCCCGCTATTCGGCACGCATCAACGGCGTTACCGACTTCGTGCTCACCAAGCTCGATGTGCTCACTGGTCTCAAAGAGATCCCTGTTTGCGTGGCCTACGAGGTTGACGGCAAGCGCTTCGACGAGATGCCTGTTTCACAGAGCGACTTCCACCACGCCAAGCCGGTTTACGAAAACTACCCTGGCTGGAGCGAAGACATCAGTGGTGTAACCAAGTTTGAAGAGCTACCAAAGAACGCTCAGGACTACATCCTGGCCATTGAAAAATTGAGCGGTGCTCGAATTTCAGCAATCGGCGTTGGCCCAGCTCGCGACGCAATTATTGTGCGTCACGAAATGTTGGCGAACTAGTTCTTAGCTGAGGCGCTTGGCGAAGCGCTGGCAGCAGGTGCTGCCGAACCAGATGCGTGAGGAATCGCACTCGACCATTTGTTCACGTCTACCTTCAGCACAACGGCACAGTCGGCCTGAACTGCAGATGTTGCATCGCCTACGGTCACGAGCATCGAGTTCCAGGTGGTGTTATCGACGTAGGCTTCGAGCTGAGCCAGTGCGATGAAATCATCGTTGATGGCGGTCTTCTCGCGGGTCTGATCGATACCGGCATAGGCGCCGCGGAATAGAGTCCAGTAAAAGTCTTTTGCGGTTGTGGTTTTGTAAGCGTTACTGAGTGCGTTGTTGAAGTTCACACAAGCCGTTTTGTCGCTCTGCTGATCAGCTTGCTGCTTGCCAACTGTGCCCGACCATACGGTGAAGCCAACCAGTGCGATTAGTGCCACTGAGACAGCGATGACCGAATCGGCCCATCCCCATTTGCGCTTTTGTTTGGCTTCTTTTTTCGACATGGATACAAGGTTACAACCCTGACAAAATGGATGCGTGGCCCCGACAAACGACGAACTCGACGACTTCGCAGAAGACGAAGCCGAGCAACTTTGGGGCGGTGGCCCGGTCTCGCTATCGCGAGTCCACGGTGACCACATTCCGTTTTACAAATTCGCGCTCTACATGGATCGCCTTGATCTTCGCCGCGTCGGCTACGAACTAGAAAAATTCGAGGGGTTATTCGACCTTCTCGACGAGGCCCGCATGAGCCAAGCCAAAGCCGTCAACCGCCTGCTGCACCTGCCTACCGGCACCGCGATGGTACGTGGCGGCAACCAGATCTGGAAGCCCCGCCGTGCCCGTGAACTCGAGTTTCGAGTGCTCGAGGTGCTGCACCAGTTCGGCCTCGCTGTTGTTCCTGCCACGCTCCGGCGCATCCTTGGTCAGGCTTTCAATCATCTCGAAATGAACGCCATCGATGTCGACCTAATCGACGTGTTTTATTGGGCGGCATTAGCCAAGGTGGCGCGCGATTATTCGTGGCGCGACGAGCGCCTAGAAGAGTGGTGCGACTATCTCGAGTACCCGGTTCGCCGGGCCTTCGGCGCTACTTACGCTTACGCCTCGTGACCTGAAAATCGAGAGTTCCAAGAAACCAGGATGCGAAGCTCACGGTAACCACCGACAACATTGCGACACCGCTGAACATGAGCAGCACGGCAATCGCACGACCCTCGAACGTGACCGGGTGGTAGTCGCCGTAACCAACCGTGGCAACGGTAACAATTGCCCACCAAACCGCGTCGCCGAACTGCGTGATGTTGGCCCCGACCGCGTTGTGCTCGGCGTCGTAAACACCGAGTGCACAGGTGAAAATCAGTAGCGGCAAAATCAGGCCGAGGTAAATTCCGATTCGGGCTTGAAGACTTTGGGTAACGCGCGAGAGAAAACCGATTGCGATGACAACTCGAAACATTCGGAACGCTCGAAACATCGGCAACAACAAACCGATCAGCTCAATCACATTGCGGCGCAAGAAAAGTTTCTTGTTGTCGTGCATGCCGAAGCGAGTCACGAAGTCAATGATGAACAGCGCCCAGATGATGTCGGTGATGTCGATTAGCTCATTACGCAATATCGCAATCGGGTGAGCGAGAACTTCGTATGCGTATAGCGCGAGATAAACCAGCGCGAGTACGGCAAGAGGAATGGTCGAGAAGCGCTCCCAACGCTGCACCGCGATTTCACGCGGCGATGCGACTGAGCTCGGTTCTAGCATCCTTGTTTAGTGACCGACTGCGCGAGGTGCCTCGCCAGCCTTCTTCTCTTGAATTAGGCGGTTGTCTGCCACCCAGTCCATGACCGAGAACAGCACGCCCGAAATCACGAAGGTGAGGTGAATGACGATGCGCCAGATAACTCCCTGGCCAACCGGAGCGGCTTCGTTGTTCGAAAGGTCGATGAAGTCTTTGAGTAGCTCGATGACTGAAAGCGCGACCAGTGAGCCGATGAGCTTGATCTTGAGGCCCGAGAAGTCGATGGTGCCCATCCAATGTGGGCGGTCGACTGACTCGTGAGCGACCTCGATCTTCGAAACGAAGTTTTCGTAGCCGGCGAAAAGCACGATGAGAATCAGGTTGCCCAGCAAGACGAGGTCGAGAAGGCCAAGGATGTCGATGGTGAAGACGTGTGGGTCTTCTTGGTTGATGTTGTTGGCAAGGTTCATGAATTCCATGCCGTAACGCCAAAGCAACAGGCCGAGAGCGCCGACTAGGCCCAAGTAAAGCGGTGCGAGCAGCCAGCGTGCGGCAAAGATAAAGACTTCTAGAAAGTGGGCAATCTTTTTCATGGTGGGTCCTTTGGCTGGGTTTTGCTTTGTTCGAGCCTAGCCGACCGACCCTTTCTAGCCCGTCAATGTCGGAGGCAGGGTCTATAAATAGGGCATGGCTAAACGCAACCTTTACGACCCGAATGCTACTGGCACCTACTTGATCTCTCGCAGCACCATCGAGAGCCACGTTCGCTGCCCTCGTTGCTTCGTGCTTGATCGCCGTTACGGCATACGCAAGCCGAGCATCCCTGCTTTTACGCTGAACTCAGCCGTCGACGCAATGCTGAAACGCGAGTTCGACATTCACCGCGCGGCCGGAACCGTTCACCCGCTGGTTGCCGCCGCAGGTTACGACCTCAAGCCATTCGACCACCCCGACATCGAGGCGTGGCGCAGCATGGGCAAGGGCATGCGATTCGTGCACGAGCCAACCGGCTTCGATGTGCAGGGTCTGGTCGACGACATCTGGGTCGATGGCGAAGGCGTGCTCTACGTGGTCGACTACAAGTCGACAGCAAAAGACCAACCGGTCGAAGAAGTCGGCGATGCCGTTTGGCACCAGGCCTACCGCCGCCAGCTCGAGATCTACCAGTGGCTGCTTCGTCAAATGGGTTTCACAGTTAGCAACACCGCGTTCTGGTTTTATGAAACTGGCGACAACACCGCTGCCACTTTTGATCAGGTGATTAAGTTCGAAGCTCGCGTCATTGCCTATGAAGGTAACGACGGTTGGGTCGAGAGCGAGCTACTTGAGATGAAGCAAAACATCGATCGCGACTTTGTTCCTCGCGCCGCCGATGACTGTGAGCATTGCAAATATTTCGCTGAGCGCACTCAGATCGCCGAGCAGGTTGGCGACGACGTACCGCCACTATGTGATTTCTGCCGCAAACCTATGACGCGAATTCTTTACGGCTACCCAGACCCACAGTTTTACGAACAAAATCGCGACACCCGAGTCTTTGGCGGCTGCATAATTGGGCCTGAGAACCCAGTGTGGGCGTGCAAGACTTGTGGAACAGATGCAAATTAATGTTCAAGTCGGCGACATAACCAAAATCAAAACCGACGCCATAGTCAATGCGGCTAATACCGCATTACGAGGCGGTTCGGGCGTCGATGGCGCCATTCATAAGGCGGCCGGAGCCCAACTCATGTACGAGCTGGTCGAGCGCTACCCCGATGGCATGGCCGTTGGCGATGCAGTAGTGACCTTCGGCTACGACCTGCCCGCCATGTACATCATTCACACCGTTGGCCCGCACTACATGAATGTCGGCATCGACCACGAAGCGCTTCTCGCTAGCTGCTATCGCCGTTGCCTAGAAGAGGCCGATCGAATTGGGCTGCAGAGCATTGCGTTTCCGGCGATAAGTACCGGCGTTTACCTTTACCCCTTGGCCGATGCAACCCGCGTTGCGCTTCAGACCATTGCGAGCTTTGAACCCGAGAGCCTCGAAAGCGTAAGCCTGGTTTTCTTCACCGAAGAAGACGCCGAGATCGCGCGGTCGCTGGTCGGCTAGTTGAGTGCAAATTTTGGCGAATGGCCTTCACACCATTTGCCCATTTTGCACTCACTCGCTTCTAAAGTGCCGCTAATGTTTAGAACAGACAGGGGAAAACATGAAAAATTGTGCACGTTGCGGGGCTGAAATCAAGACTGAGAAGTCATGTACAAATTGCAACCCATTCACGTTCGGGCTGGTTTCTAGAAACGCAACAATATTTATCGCTGGATTGCTGACCATCGCAGGACTTTGGTTTGCTTTGTTTGCAATTGGGCTTCTAGGCATGGCAGTGGCAGTTGATTTCGGCGCTACTCAGCCATATGTGGGTGAACTTCCCTCTGCATCAGGTGCCGTAGGCC
>JBJTNB010000023.1:0-3084 GCA_046073845.1 Micrococcales bacterium | reverse complement strand
CCAAGGATGCCGCGGCCAAGATCGCAGAACTCACCGGAATTGCCAGCCACGACATCGCGCTCGTGCTCGGCTCGGGATGGGCCAAGGCAGCCGACCTGATGGGCGAGACCGTGGCGAGCATCAATGCAGCCGAAGTGCCGGGTTTCTCGAAGCCACACGTTGAAGGCCACTCGCCGACCATTCGCTCAATCAAATTGCCAAGCGGCAAGCACGCACTCGTTCTCGGTTCGCGCACACATCTGTATGAGGGCAAGGGCGTTCGTGCGGTTGCGCACGCGGCACGAACCGCAGCAGCCACCGGCGCGAAAATCATGGTGCTCACCAACGGCTGCGGAGGCCTCAACACCGACCTCGCACCTGGCACTCCGATCCTGATCAGCGATCACATCAACCTGACCACCCTCTCGCCTATCGAAGGCGCGAAGTTCGTTGATCTCACCGATCTCTACTCGTCGCGACTTCGCAACATTGCCAAGAGCATTGACCCAACCTTGACCGAAGCCGTCTACGCGCAGTTCCGCGGGCCACACTACGAAACCCCTGCCGAGGTTCGCATGGCCGGCATCATGGGGGCTCAACTGGTTGGCATGTCGACAGCGCTCGATGCCATCGCCGCTCGCGAAGCCGGCATGGAAGTCGTTGGCATTTCGCTGATGACCAACCACGCAGCCGGAATTCAGAAGACCCCGCTCAGCCACGCAGAAGTTCTCGAAGCTGGTCGCGAAGCCGAGGGTCGAATCGGCAAACTGCTTGCCGAGATCGTGGCCAAGTTCTAACCATGGATGACCTGCTAGCCCGCGCAACCGCCTGGGCCGCCCAAGACCCGGATGCCGAGACGCGCGCCGAGCTCGAAGCCCTGATCGCCGCCGGCGATACCGCCGCCCTGCAAGACCGCATGGGCAAACGCATTGGGTTTGGCACGGCTGGCCTGCGCGGCGAACTAGGCGCAGGCTCGAACCGCATGAACCGCGTGTTGGTCGCCCAGGCGGCGGCCGGCATCGCCCAGTACCTGAACGCTCACTACTCGAGCGCATCCGTGGTGATTGGTTTTGACGGTCGCATCAATTCAGATGTCTTTGCCAAAGACAGCGCAGAAATTTTCGCGGCAGCAGGAATCGAGACCCACCTGTTCGACCAAAAGGTGCCAACCCCGGTGCTCGCATTTGCGGTGAAGCAGCGTGGTTACACCGCCGGCGTTATGGTGACCGCCTCACACAACCCACCGCGCGACAACGGCTACAAGGTTTACCTCGGCGAAGAAAACGGTGGCGGGCAGATTGTTAGCCCAACCGATAAAGACATGTCTGCGTTGATCGAAACCGTTGCGGCCACCAAGACGTTCACGCAAATTGCCAAGTCGAATAACTACTCGATGATTGGCGACGACCTAATCGACGAATACGCTGACGTCACTCGCAAACTAATTGACCAGCCGGTCGGCCCCCAGCTGCGAATTGTTTACAGCGCGATGCACGGTGTTGGTTGGCGAACCACAAAACAATTGTTTGCAGTCGCCGGTGTCAACGAACCGATTGTTGTCGATTCTCAAATCGAACCCGATGGAAGCTTTCCGACCGTCGCGTTTCCGAATCCTGAAGAGCCAGGCGCAATGGATCTCAGTTTCGAAACTGCTCGTGCAGTCGATGCCGATTTGATTTTGGTGAACGACCCTGACGCCGATCGACTCGCAGTGGCGATTCCAGATTCCACCTCGGATGCCGGCTACCGCAGGCTCACCGGCGACCAGGTTGGTCTGCTGCTTGGCGATGAGATCGCAAGGCGAGCGAAGGCACACGGCCAAGCCGGTGCGTTCGCCTGTTCGATTGTTTCGTGCTCGGGTCTTGGCAAAGTCGCCGAGACCAACGGCTTTGAGTTCGCCGAAACCCTCACCGGTTTCAAATGGATATCGAAGGTGCCTGGCCTGCTGTTTGGCTTCGAAGAGGCGCTTGGCTACTGCGTCGACCCACAGCACGTTGCCGACAAAGACGGAATCTCGGCCGCCCTCGTCATGGCCGGCATGGCCAATCGCCTAGCGGCCGCGGGCAAGACAGTAGCCGACGCCCTTGCCGAACTCACGCCTAAATACGGGGCTTGGGCAACCAGCCAAATCAGCCTGCGATTCGAAAGCATCGAGAAGGTGACCCCGTTGATTGAGGCGATTCGTGAGAACCCTCCAATCGAACTTGCAGGCAAGGCGGCGACCTTCACCGACCTCGCACGGCCTGGCGGCAAACTACCGCCAACCGACGGATTGCGCTTTGACCTAGCCGATGGCCGCAGAGTCATCATCCGTGCCAGTGGCACCGAACCGAAACTCAAGTGCTACCTGCAGGCCAGCGCCGCAAGCGACACCGAGGCCAACGAACTACTTAGCGAACTTCGCGAAGCCGTTCAGAATCTGCTCAATTAGTTCTTCGCGGTCGTCGTGCGCTTGAAAAGTTGCCTCGGCCGCGTTCAACTGAAACTGCTGAATATCTTCTAGTTCGTATTCGAACTCATCGACCAACATTTCAAGTTCGTTGGTAATCGAAGTGTTCGACATCAAACGGTTGTCAGGCGAAACGGTCACCTTGAAGCCAAGATCGTACAAAGCGGCAAACGGATGCTCGCCCAATTCGTTCACAAGACCCATGTCACTCAGCACTCCGGTTTGTAGGTTCGACGAAGGGCAAAGCTCAAGCGCGAGGCCGCGATCGTGCACCCATTCTGCAACTGGCCCAAGTTCTACAAACATGGTGTCGCCTTCGCTTCGGGTCCAGCCGATGTCTTCGGCCAATCGAGCGCCGTGACCAAGACGAAGGGTGCGACCCGAATAGATCGCATCGCGAATTGAATCGATGCCGTCGGCCTCGCCCGCGTGAACGGTAACCGGCATTAGTTCGGCAGCAAGGTAGTCGAAGGCGACTTTGTGATTCGCTGGTGGAAAGCCCAGCTCTGGCCCAGCGATGTCGAAACCGACCACGCCATTGTCTCGGTGACGAACGGCAAGCTCGGCAATCTCAAGGGAGCGATCGGTGTGGCGCATGGCATCGAGAATCTGACCGGTACGAATCTGGCGGCCGGTCTTGGCAACAGCTGCACAAC
>JBJTNB010000022.1:0-3202 GCA_046073845.1 Micrococcales bacterium | reverse complement strand
TGACCGCACCGGCAAACATGATCGAAGCAGTGATGGTGTGAGGAAATTGGTTGAGCGCGACAATGTTGGTTACCACTGCACCAATGTCGGTGAGTTCAGCACGGTTCTTTGCGGTGTTGATTACAAAACCAACTGGGTGCTGCATCCATGAATTAGCAGCAAGGATGAAGTAAGCCGAGAGCCAAACGCCGAGCACCGTCATCCAAATCGTGGCGAGGTGAAGCTTCTTTGAGAGCTTGTCCCAGCCGAAAATCCAGAGCCCAATGAATGTCGCTTCGAAGAAGAAGGCAATCAGACCTTCCATCGCCAGCGGCGCACCAAAGATGTCTCCAACGAATCTCGAGTAGGCACTCCAGTTCATTCCAAACTGGAACTCCTGCACGATACCGGTGACCACACCGATGGCGAAGTTGATCAAAAAGACTTTGCCGAACAACTTGGTTAGCTGAAGCCACTTCTCGTTGTTGGTCTTGTACCAAACGGTTTGCATGACGGCGGTTAGCAAAACCAAACCGATGGTTAGTGGTACGAACAAAAAGTGATAGACCGTGGTGATGCCGAACTGCCATCTTGATAGGTCTAGAGCACTCAGGTCGCTTATCAGGTGCGTGTTGTGCATCTGGCTCTCCTTCTGAGGATTCCCCTCATAATCGTTTGTATCCTAACGACTTTTCAAATACAACTAAGGGTCGCCTAACGTGTCGCGCCTTTTCTTCCGAGTGCCTGCGAGAATTGGGGCATGTGCGGACGTTTCGTGGTTGCCAAGACGGTTTCAGAAATCATGTCGATCTTTGAGGTCGACGAGATCATTGGCGACCAACCCGGCTTGAGTTACAACGTTGCACCCACTCACCCGATTTCGATCATCGTCGAGCGGCCTGACGAAAAGGCGGCCGACGGCTCGCCACTTGGCGATTTGCACCGCGAGATCTACTCAGCCCGCTGGGGCCTGGTGCCACGCTGGAGCAAGGATGGCCCAGCCAATTCATCGCCACTTATCAATGGGCGCATCGAGAGCATCCTTGAAAAGCCTTCTTTCAAGGATTCGGTGATTCGTCGTCGCTGCGTGATTCCGGCAAGCGGCTATTACGAATGGCACGTTGCGCCCGACGGCACCAAACAGCCGTTCTACATTTCGGCGGGTGCCGACGGCATGCTTGCGCTGGCTGGGCTCTATGAGTGGTGGCGTGACCCATCGAAGGCCGACAACGACCCATCGCGCTGGTTGCTCTCGGCGACGACTTTGACCAAGCACACCGCACCTGAGCTAGAGCACATTCACGACCGCAATCCGGTGCTGCTCTCTGCAGACACCTTGGATGCCTGGCTCGATCCGCATGTTGTGGGCGACCAAGAGCTTTTGGCTGCCGTTGCTGCCGAGTCGAATGTGGTTGCTGGCGAGGTCGAGTTTCACAAGGTCGACACCGCCGTTGGTGCCGTTCGCAACAACTCGCCCGAGTTAATTCGCTCGATTTAGCCTTGCCCTGACGGGCCTATAGCCCTATTACTGACTGCCTTTTGGCAAACCTTCAATCAAAGGTTGAACTCGCCACGCCGTAGCAACTTGCAATGTCGGAGGTCATTCCTAGATTCTTAGTGTTCGAACATTTGTTCGAATAATCTTCGAACTTAGGGGCAAAAATGGCTCGAGTAGACGAGTTGGTCACCGTAGCGATCAACGAGGCCGGCATTCCGGTCGAATTCAACTGGCGCGGCGGTGGCTACCGCGTGCTCAACAAGCCGGTGCGTTGGTTCGCCCGACGCGAATGGTGGAACGAGGCATCTCGTGTGCCACGCGGCATCGGTGCCGGCGTGCTCGAGGTCGAAATGTGGTTACTGATCGCTAGCGAGGGTCGCGAGAAGCGGCACTACGAACTCGCCCACTCTTCTGTCGGCGACAAAAACCAGTGGCGATTGCACCGCATTTACTAAACCCGTATCCACTAAACCCAGCTTTAGGCCCACTCACGAAAAATGTTCACTCACCTCAATGTCGCATCGGCGTTCTCTGCTCACTACGGAGTAACCCGACCAGAGCTCTTGGCCGAAGCAGCCGCAAGCCTTGGCATGACAGCGCTCGCCGTAACCGACCGCGATGGTCTTTACGGTGCAGTGAAACACATCGGTGCGTGCATCAAGTTGGGCATCTCGCCGATTGTCGGGGTCAATCTCGAAATCGTCGACGACACCGATGAACACCTGGCGCGTGCAATCGTCCTGGCGCGTGGTCGCGACTCTGGCATCGGGTGGGCAACTCTGTGCGCAATCGTTTCGACCGCGCAGGGTTACAACCTTTCTAACATCGACGATCGCGGCAAAAAACTAACTCGCAATCAAACCGGTCAGAACAAGGTGGCGATTCGTCGCGGCGATCTAGCTCGCATCATCGGTGAAAGTCTTGGTGCTTGCACGGTGTTGATTGGTAACGACAGCGATGTCGGCAGGTCAGTGCTAGCAGGTTCGCGCGATGAAGCGGTCGCGTTACTGCAACCTTGGCTCGACCTATTCGCTATTCCAAACACACTCGCCATCGAAGTCGGCACCCTGCTGACCGAACCGAACAGCGAGAGTTCGATCTTGCAGGCATCGCGCATGTTGCAGCTTGCAGATTTCGCCGGCTGCACCGCGGTGCTAACCAACCAGGTGCGCTACCTCACCCCCGACGATGCCCTCACCGCCGACGTACTAGACGCGGCTCGTTTTCTCGAACCGCTCGGCTACTTTCGCGTGCAACCCAACGCCCAGGCCTGGCTCAAGCCGCCAAGGCTCATGCAGGCACTGGCCGAAGAGATTGCCGATTCGCCCGAACGAGCCAGAAGGCTCATGCGCGACACCGAGCTGATTGCCGAGCGACTTCGGCTAGACCCGCCAAGCGACTGCGGCTGGGGCAGGCCCAAGACGCCCGAAAAGGCAACGCTCGGAATCGACGGCGACCCATTCACCGTGCTGCAACAAAAGGCCCAAGCCGGGGTAACCCAGCGCTACCCGCACGCAACCGAAAGTGAACTCAGGGTCGTCAATCACCGACTCAATCAAGAACTAATCACTATCGGGCAACTCGGCTTCGCCACTTACTTTCTTACCGTTGCCGACGTTGCTCAAATGATTCGCGACATGCGCATCCGTATTGCCGCTCGTGGCTCTGGAGCTGGGTCGCTGGTCAACTATCTGCTCGGCATCAGCGGAGTCGACCCAATCGAAC
>JBJTNB010000021.1:0-8695 GCA_046073845.1 Micrococcales bacterium | reverse complement strand
CATCGAACTTGGCGGCAATCGGCGCGATTTCGTTCTGCGCAAATTCGCGCGCAGCGTTGACGAGCGCTTGCTGTTCGTCGTTAAGCGAGAAATCCATGGAAGACTTCACCTGGGGAACTCCAGATGGAACCAGCGAACTGTTCTCGATTCGCATTCCTAACCTGCTTTCATGGCTTTCTACCGGTGAATGGAACAGCACCGTCGAAGGTTTGAACCAGCTTCAGGCTCAGTACGTGGGCCTTTACGGCCCGGGCAACTACATGCCAGTGCTCTGGATTACCTACTGGGCATTCCGCTGGATGATTGGCCTAGGCGCACTTTCTGTGCTCGTAGCCGTGGTTGGCTTGTTCTTGACCAAGAAGAAGAACATCGCCCGCGTGCCTCGATGGGCATGGACAGCCGCTATCTGGTCTGCTCCATTGCCAATCCTCGCCATCTCGATTGGTTGGATGTTCACTGAAATGGGTCGCCAGCCATGGATTGTGTTCAGTTTGTTGAAAACGGCAGACGCTGTTTCGCCAGGCATCAACGGCGTAGATGTACTGATCTCACTCATCGTCTTCACGTTGGTTTATGGCGTGCTCGCGGTTATCGAAATGAAGCTCTTGCTTAAGGCAATCCAATGTGGAATCACCAAGGATGAGCCGAAGTCAGAGTCTGAACAACTGGCCGTGGCCTACTAGGAATCAGGAGAAAAGAAAATGCAACTTCAAGACCTTTGGTTCCTAATCGTTGGCTTTATGTTCATCGGTTACTTCGTGCTCGATGGTTTCGACTTCGGCGTCGGTATCTCGTTGCCGTTCCTTGGCAAGGATGACACAGATCGTCGCGTGCTCATCAACACCATCGGCCCGGTTTGGGATCTCAATGAGACCTGGGTGCTCGTTGCCGGTGCGTCACTGTTCGCGGCTTTCCCTGAGTGGTACGCGTCGCTGTTCAGTGGTTTCTATCTAGCTCTTTTGCTCATCCTGGTTGCTTTGATCGTGCGCGGTGTGGCATTTGAATACCGCGGAAAGAACGAGGCAACCAGATGGCGCAAGGGTTGGGACTGGATGATCTTCATCGGTTCTGCGCTGCCTGCGCTGCTCTGGGGTGTCGCATTCGCAAACATCGTTCAGGGTGTACCGCTCAGTGCACAGCACATCTACCCCGGCACCTTGTTCACGTTGCTAAACCCATACGGTTTGCTCGGTGGCCTGGTTACCTTGACCTTGTTCTGGACACACGGTTTGATCTTCATCACTTTGAAGACCGAGGGCGAGATTAAAGAGCGCGCCCACAAACTGGCGGTCAAGGTTGGTTTGGTCTGCACAGTGTTGGCGGCGAGTTTCTTGCTTTGGACCCTGTTCGCTCACTTCAGCGTGCTCGGCCTAGGTCTAACCGCAGTCGCAGCGCTCTCGTTGATCGCAGCTCAGTTGATGAACGTGCGTCGTCGTGACGGCGTTGCGTTCGGTTTCATGGTGCTCACCATTGTGACCGCCGTCGGCGCACTTTTCGCGGCGCTCTACCCAAATGTGCTGCCATCGACCACGGATGCGGCCTACAGCCTCACCGTAGACAACGCCCGTTCGAGCGATTACACCCTCGGTGTGATGACCTGGGTAGCCGGAATCATGTTGCCTCTCGTGCTTGCCTACCAGGGCTGGACCTATTGGGTCTTCAAAAAGCGCGTGGGTCGCAAGTCGATTCCCGCTGGTTCGCACTAGGTTAAAAACTCAATAGCAGCAAGCGAGGAGAGAGCATTAATCCGTTCAATCCTCGTCTGCTGCGCGAAGCAGGGGCGGCCCGCTGGTTTATTGCCGGCGTGGTCGCCTTTGCTTTACTTGGCACGGCCGGAACCATCCTTTTCGCACTCGAGCTTTCGGCCTTTGTGGCCCGCGCGGATTGGGCAAATCTATGGCTCGCACTCCTCGGCGGTGCGCTCAAGGCAGTCACGGTCTTCGCGCAGGAGTGGTTCTCTGCTCTGGCTGCCGCTAAGGTCAAGACGCAACTTCGAACCAAACTGTTCGAAAAACTTTTCGCCGCAAATCAGTCCTGGCACGATCAGCAAAACTCCGCCGAACTAACCCAGCTCCTCACAGGCGGGCTCGATTCACTCGATGCCTATTTCTCAAAGTTTCTTCCGCAGGTGGTTTACACATCTTTGGCGATGCCGATTTTCGTTATTACGGTTTTCAACCAGGATGCGCTTTCGGCGCTGATCATTATGGTCACCATGCCGCTCATCCCGTTGTTCATGGTTTTCATCGGGTGGGCAACCGAGCGCGTGCAAAAGAGACAGCTGGCCCGCATGACCGAACTTTCAAAGTTCTTCGGCGAGATCATCCGGGGTCTTTTGACTCTTCGCATTTTCAATAGGGCCGAGGCGCAGATTGCCTCTCTGACCGATTTGTCGGTTCGCCATCGCAAGCAAACCATGAAGGTGCTTTCGGTCTCGTTCCTTTCTGGTTTCGCACTTGAGCTGATTGCCTCACTTTCGGTTGCGTTGATAGCGGTCTCGATTGGTTTACGTCTGATCAATGGTCAGATGGATTATCGAGTGGGCTTGTTTGTGCTTCTGCTCGCCCCGGATGCCTACCTGCCGCTTCGAATGATTGGTGCGAATTTTCACGCCTCAACCGAGGGTGTTACCGCTATAGGCAGAACTTTTGAGCTGCTAGATCAACCCGTGGCGCCTTTGAAGTCCAGGTCTATCGAGCCGGTGGCTGCAGGGCTAACCGTGCTGGTTGGCGAGTCTGGTGCTGGTAAGTCCACGGCTCTTGAGGCATTGGTGGGCGAGCGCACGGCCTGGGTTTCTCAGGTGCCAGTCATTTTCCCTGGCACGGTGACGCAGAACGTTGCGGGTTTCGATGCTGCGAATAAGGTGCTGTTGGCCGAGGCCATGGCTATCGCTGGGGTCGATGATGTTGCACCTGGGCAAGGTCTTAGCGAAGTAAACCAAGCGCTCTCAGGCGGGCAGGCTGCACGAGTGGCACTCGCACGCGGGGTCTACCGCCTCTTGACCGACCGTGCCGACACTTTGCTACTCGATGAACCTTTGGCCGCGCAAGATTCGGCCCGAGCCAATTCGATTGTCGCCAATCTATGCAAATTGGCTAAGCGCGGATTCACGGTCGTTGCTGTTTCACACCAGGATGCACTCATCAAAGTCGCCGACAAGGTGGTCGAGTTCTAATGAAGCGGTTGATTTCACTTGGCATGCCGAAGGGTGCGCGCTTCAAGTTCTCACTTTTTGTAGCTGTGCTTCAGGGGCTCTCGGCTATCGCACTTCTCGGTGTTTCGGCATGGCTGATTGCCCGTGCAGCCGAGATGCCGTCGATGATGTACCTGTCGCTGGCAATCGTCGGAGTTCGCACCTTTGCTCTTGCTCGCTCTGCGCTGAGATATGCAGAGCGTTGGCTTTCGCACGATTCAGTTTTGGCTTCGGCAAGCGAAATGAGAGGTCAGCTGTATTCGCGTTTGATTCCGCTTGTGCCTGGCAAGGAACATTTCGACCTTGGTGAGTTGAGCGCGCGAGTCATCAACGACGTCGATGAGCTCCCCAACTTTTCATTGCGAGTGCTGCTACCACTTGTTCAATCGGTTTCGGTTTCAATTTTGAGCGTGGTACTGTTTGCCCTAATTCTGCCGATTGCTGCACTTCCACTCGCGGTTGCACTGGCAATTGCGTTCGTCTTTGCGTTGCCGCTTGCTGCACGAATCTCGGCGGCAGCTGATCGGGGTTCGGCAGGCGACAGGGCAGAACTGATCACCTTGACTCGTACCGTTGTCGCCGGCGCACCGGTTATTCATTCCTACGGCTGGCAGGCAGAGTTGCTCGGGAAAGTTCAGGTTTTGCAGTCGCGAATCGCTTCGGCCAATGCCAAAACGGCGCGAGCGCTAGGGCTAGGGCAGGCCGCTTTCGGGTTCATGGCTCAGGCAAGTTCGGTGATTGCTGCTGTGCTTGGTTTGCAGGCGCTTCAGGCAAGCGGCTCAAAGTCACTCGTGATGCTTGCTGTCTATGCGCTATTGCCACTCGGTGTGTTTGATGTGGCCGCTGTGGCGGCAAACCTGCTTTCAACCTGGCGGCGCTTCCGCTCCTCGGCCAGTCGTGTGCTTGATCTGCTTGATGGCTCGGTAGATAACAACGCGGATGCCGGTATCGACGCTGCAGTTACTCGCGATCAATTGCCGGCAATCACTTCTTTGGCTCTGGTTGGTGCCTCGATTGGCTATGAAACCCCAGTGCTATCTGACGTCAACATTTCGATTTCAGCCGGCAAGGTCACGGCGCTGGTTGGAGCCAGCGGCGATGGCAAGTCGACCATCGGGCTGGCTCTCGCGGGGTTCATCACTCCGACGCTTGGCGAGCTGCGTGTGAATGGTCTGTCTTCGGAATCACTTGGGCTTTATGGTGAACGGGGTGGAGCTCTGCTTCGCACACGGGTTGGTTACCTCGAGCAATCGCCGAGCATCCTGGCTGGCAACGTTCGGCAGAACCTCAAGCTCGCTGCACCTCATGCCACCGACGTCGAATTGATTGCCGTGCTTAAACGCGTGCAACTTTGGGCGATGTTTGCTGCGCGCGAGGGGCTTGATACAGAACTCGGACAAGCCGGTGTCTTGATCAGTGGTGGTGAAGCGCAGCGTTTGTCACTTGCCCGTGCGCTGCTGGCAAAGTTTGATGCGATCATCCTAGATGAGCCGACGGCGAACTTAAGCCGCACGCAAGCACTCGCTTTAGCCAGAGACATCTTGGCCGAAACCAGGCGTTCGAATGTTGCAACCCTATTGATTACTCATCAGTCAGACTTGGCAGAACTCGCTGACGAAAGTTACGCAATCGAGTAGTTAGCAATTGGCCTAGCGAATTGGCTCGGCCATCATTCGCAGACGGCGTTCGAATGCCTCGACACGAGTTGGTCTCGCAACCGGGCCACCGAGATTCAACCAATCGACAACCGGGCGAATTGCCTGCAGTGAACTGAGCATCCAAACTTCACTTTCAACCAGGTCGGCGGGTTTGACACGTTCGACTCGTGTCGATAGCCCCATTTGTTCTGCGATGGCGAAAACTTCGCCACGAGTCACGCTATCGAGCCAGCTCACCTCATCGTTCGGAGCGCAAAGCACATCGCCTCGCCACCACACGATTGCGCTCAATGCGCCTTCAATCAGATAACCATCGCTATCGATGATCACTGCCTCATCTGCACCCAGAATTTGTGCCTTGTTACGAAGTTCTGCCCCCAACGCCAAGTCTGGCCCTTTGATGCTCGGGTCGATTCGTGGGTCGGCATCTGGGAAGGTCCAAAGAGTGGCGGGGCCTAGAGCGTCAGGAGCTGAGCGTAAATGCAGATGCAGGCGTTGCCCAGCGGGTTGATTGGCATGCAGTTCTAAGCGAGGAAACTGCCGCCCTTCAATTGAAACCAGCTGGCGAAAGAACTCAAACAGGCTCGGCAGCAGGTGAAGTTCACTCGGCGAAACCTTCTCGACCCCGCGCTTGAAGCGCTCAAAGTGCGCTTCGAGTGAGCGAGCTCGGCCGTTTTCGACCAGCAAACTGTCTGCAACGGCAAGCTGGGTATCGAGAGATGGTTTGACCTCGGCAAGCCCTGAACTAGAAAGGCGCAGCAGTTGGTTCACGGGCGCCTCCATCTCGTTGTCTAATCTAATTGTCGTGCCTCTTTACTATGACGAATTCGCCGGCTGGGCTGCCCCCGCCGATGTCTTCGTTTTGCTGCACAAGGGTGACGAGAACGCATTCTGGCTCGATCGAGAGAATCACTGGGGTTCACGCTTTTCTGTGATTGGCGCTAGCCATAAATTGCACCGCGGAGACGGGTTAGCCACATTACATGCAGGGCTCGAGCCTCAGCAGGTCGTTGACCTGCCATTCGAGTTTCGCCCCGGCCTTGTCGGCGCACTTGCCTACGACGGCGATTCGTATTTCATGCACGTCGATCGCGCAATAGTTTTTGATCATGATGCCAAGGGTTTTTGGCTTATCGGTGAGTTTGAAAACACGGATGCCTACGACGCATGGAAGCAAGCCGCACTACTGCGCATCGGTTTATGCGGAGGTGAGCAGGCGGGCTATCGCTTGTTCCACGGGCCGCTTCGCGCCGGCGCAATTCACGCTCGCCACACTCAAGCCGAGTATCTCGCGCTGATTGATTCAGCCAAAGACGCGATTGCACGAGGTGAGGTCTATCAGCTCTGCCTAACCAACCAGTTGCGATTCGAAGTGACTGGCCACGCGCTCACAACATTCATGCAGCTGCGAGAAACCAACCCGGCTCCGTACGCGGGCTATTTCAAGTTCGGCGCAAAAGAACTTGTCTGTTTTTCACCAGAGCAGTTTTTGCATGTTGAACGCGATGGTCACGTTTCGACCAAGCCAATCAAGGGAACACGACCTCGCCACGCAGATGCCGCCACCGATGTCGCTATCGCCGCAGAACTGGCGGCCAACGTCAAAGAGCGTGCAGAAAACCTCATGATTGTCGACCTAATGCGAAACGACATCGGCAGCGTTAGTCAACCGCAGAGTGTGGCAGTCACCAAACTGTTCGACATCGAGAGTTACGCATCGGTGCATCAATTGGTCAGCACTGTCGAGGCGCAGTTGGCCGAGGGTAAGACTGCCGTTGATGCCACCGAGGCAGCTTTTCCTGGCGGGTCGATGACCGGGGCGCCAAAGCAGCGTGCCATCGAATTGATCGACCAACTCGAATCAACCCCTGACCATCGGGGCAGGGGTATCTATTCCGGAGTCGCCGGTTATCTAACCCACGGCGGCGTTGCTGATTTCGGCATGGTGATTCGCTCGATGATTATCGAGGGCGGGCACGGCTACATCGGAGTTGGTGGCGGAATCACGAGCGACAGCATCCGTGAAGAAGAATTCGAAGAGATCAAATTGAAGGCCAAGGCGCTGCTTGATGTGCTCGGAACGGGCTATCCAAGCGCGTAATTGGTAGCCTAGAGGGATGCCCGAGCAAGTAAACGAATACGACATCTTCGCGATTCAAGATAAGTGGCTTCCTATCTGGGATGACCTAAAGCCGTTCAACAGCGGTATCGCCGGCGATCCACGCCCGAAGAAGTACGTGCTCGACATGTTCCCTTACCCGTCGGGCGACCTGCACATGGGCCACGCCGAGGCCTACGCACTTGGCGATGTGATTTCGCGTTACTGGGCGCAAAAGGGCTTCAACGTGATGCATCCAATCGGCTGGGACTCATTCGGTTTGCCGGCCGAGAATGCCGCCATCAAGCGCGGCCTCGACCCTAAAGGCTGGACCTACGACAACATCGCGCAGCAGCGAGCATCGATGCGCCGCTACGCATGTTCGTTCGACTGGGACCGAGTGCTGGTCACCAGCGACCCGATTTACTACCGCTGGAATCAGTGGTTGTTCTTGCAGTTCTACAAACAGGGTTTGGCCTATCGCAAAAACTCGAATGTGAACTGGTGCCCTTCTTGCCAGACCGTGCTTGCTAACGAGCAGGTCGTTGCCGGGCTCTGTGAGCGATGCGACAGCGTGGTCACCAAGAAAGCTTTGACTCAGTGGTACTTCAAGGTCACCGATTATGCAGATCGCCTCTTAGATGACCTCGACACTCTCGAGGGCAACTGGCCTGCCAAGGTGCTCACGATGCAGCGCAACTGGATTGGTCGTTCGACCGGTGCCGAAGTTGACTTTGCTATCGAAGGTCGAACTGCGCCTGTCACCGTTTACACCACCCGACCAGACACCCTCTATGGCGCAACTTTCATGGTTGTTGCTGTCGACAGCGACTTGGCCGCAGAGCTTGCTTCGATGGCAGAGCCTGCCGTTCGTCAGAAGTTCCAGGCCTATCTAGAAGAGACGAGGAAGTCGAACGACATCGAGCGTTTGGCTACCGACCGCGAAAAGACTGGCCTCGACACCGGTTTGTTTGCGATCAACCCGATTAACGGCGAGAAGCTGCCGATTTGGTTGAGCGACTACGTGCTTGCCGATTACGGCACCGGGGCGATCATGGCCGTTCCGGCGCACGACGACCGCGACTTCGAATTCGCCAGCAAGTTCGGGCTACCAATTCGCATGGTGGTTCAAACCGACGATGGCGACCCGAGTGAAATCGGCAAGGCTACGGTCGGTGACGGCATCCTGGTGAATTCGGGCGCTCTGAATGGGTTAGGCAAGGCTGCAGCAATTGCTAAGGCGATTGATTTACTTGCCGCAGATGGCAAGGGTAAGGCCGCCAAGAACTTCAGATTGCGCGACTGGTTGATTTCGCGTCAGCGTTATTGGGGCACGCCGATTCCGATCATCCACTGTGCTGACTGTGGCGAAGTACCGGTTCCTGAAGACCAACTACCAGTTGAGCTGCCGAGTGCCGCCGGTCTTGATTTGAAGCCAAAGGGTTCGTCGCCGCTGGGTGCCGCCGAAGACTGGGTAAATGTTGCCTGCCCGAAGTGTGGCGCGGCTGCGAAACGCGACAGCGACACCATGGACACCTTCGTTGACTCGTCTTGGTATTTCTTGCGCTATCTGTCACCAAACAGCGAGACCGTTGCGTTCGACGTTGAAGAGGCAAAGGCGTGGGCGCCAGTCGACCAGTACGTCGGCGGCGTAACTCACGCGATTTTGCACCTTCTCTATGCGCGCTTCTTCACCAAGGTCTTGCACGACATCGGCATGATCGATTTCGAAGAGCCGTTCACCCG
>JBJTNB010000020.1:0-3399 GCA_046073845.1 Micrococcales bacterium | reverse complement strand
AGCTTCGAAGAAAATAGTGATACACCTTCAAGAACGCGATCAAATTTTCAGTCCGCTGGGATTTGCTGTCTTCTAAAACGTTCACTGGTGAGCCTCTTCATCTTCAGTCTCAAGCATTGCACTCCACACGTCCATCAGGTGGTGAGCATATTCCGGGCCACGAGTTTTCGAAACGCGACTCTTGAAATTCTCGTAATCAAGCTCTGCAAGCTGAATGTCTAACCATTGGCCAAACACGTCATCGCGTACCGATAGACGGTAAGGGTAATCACCTTCTGGGCTGGGCGTGATCGCCTCATCGGCGTAAAGGGCCAACGGCTCTAGCGAAACCCGATCTCTAGATCGAACCAGCAACTGCTCCGAGTCGTATTTGTTGCGCACCGCGCTTACGAAACCTGTTTGAGTAAAAATCCACATAATTCAACTTTCTGTTTGATAGGGCGAAGTCGAATTGCTGCCTACTTTTTAGGTACGAATCCTTGCAGGTACTTCTGGATTGAAACTTGGTTGCGCACCTGGCTTCCCATGTCGCTGCCGATTAGGGCTTTCAGAGACTTATCGCTGGTTGGAACACCATCGAAAATCCACTTGCCCTTGAACTTCGCCTCAGTGGCCGGCTTCCAAGCCTGGCGATCGATTTCATAAACGCCGCGAATCACACCATAGGCAATAACCAGCGCCACCTCGGCCTGCTCACGAACCTGCTTGCCGACTCGCCAATAGCCACGCGACACCTGCAGCAGGTCGTTGGAATTCATGTCAGGTTGCCAAAACTGATTGAGCTTGAGAACCAAAATTGGCCTGTCAACGCGCGGCGTTCTTGGTGCTGCGTGACGTGCAAGAACGGTGTCGAGCGAGGCGAGCCCCTTTTCGCTTGCCTCATGGCCAGCTACGAGATTTGTTAAAACTGCAGCATCTTTAGCGTTGCGATTCGCCTTGTACGAATCGATAACGGCCTGCTCAATCGCAAATGCCTCAGCCTCGGTCTTGATTCCGGTGCGAATAAAGAGATGATCTACATGCTGACCGCGAGCCTCGATCTCTTTGATGCGCTTGAGCTTTGCCTTTTCAGACTTCGGGTTGTTCTTAGCCTCAACCACATGCTGAATAATGCGCTCGCCCTTGCCCTTGCCGATATAGAAAACCTCTTTGGTCTTTGGATCGCGAAGTGCGTACACGTAATAACCGAGTGCCTTGCGTGTATCGAATGGAATCGTAATCTTGCTCATAATTGCCCCTCTTTCATCTGATACAAGGATGCCACCCACCTCCGACATTGAATTGGTAGCTGGGTGACCTTACGAATGAATCTAGGCGCTGAGAGCCCAGTCGCTGCGAGACGTAGTGTGCCAACCTTTGCAGGCACCGCAGGCATAAACGCGGCACTCGTGACGGTTGGTCGACCCCTTCGTTGCGAGGTCGGAAGCAGCCTTGTTCTCGAAGTGGTGCAAGAAATTCAGCGCCATCTTCTTGTCGCGGTAACGAATCTTGCGGCGATCCTGGCTGCAGTGATCGAGCTCGCTGAAGCGAGGGTGACGTGGACGGCGGTATTCGACTTCGTGCTTATTGCGGTGCTTTGACATGGCTAAAACCTCTCGTTCGTTGATGGGAAAAGCAGGCTAAGGGTTACCTCCGACATTTGAGTCGGAACCGCCCAGGTCCTCGATCTCGGCCAAATACTTCGTCACTAACTGGGCCCTAAAAGGGTTGCCGGCTGAAGTGCCTGGTTCCTGGATTTCAGCGCGAAGCTTTGCGATCTCTTTCTTGAGGAAACGAATCCGGCGCCTGATGCTGTTTCTTTCTTGCTGCTCTGCAACTGGCACTTCACTAGGGAGTAGCAACCCTTCCAAACCCTTGCCGCAATCTGGAACTTCACGGAGGCTAAACGAAAACCACTTCCGACTCATTGCCGATGAGGCCACCAGATGGAATCCGCCAGGCACGATTTCGCCGCTCCAAATGAACTCGCGACCACGTCGAAGGTATTCGTTGACGATTTCTGGGCGGTGATTGAAAAGCGCGTAAGGCGGGTGGCCTTTCCAGTACACCAAGAATTGCGTGCCTTCGACATGGTGCAAAGTCACATGCGGTGCATTACTTCTAGATTTCCACGCCTTCATCGAGTCCATGCGATGACCGACATCCTTGTTTAAACACTCTTCAATCACAGCCTTTGTTGTCGCGTCTTTGGCTGCGCTTTCTCTTGGATCCATGTGCTCACTCCTTTGCATTAGTCGAGCTGGGTTTCGTAAATGTTGTGAGTGGTGCACACGTGTGGGGTCGAACCGCAGTCTTGTGCATCCGAGACGCTGAATGAGAACCAGATTTTGCCGCCGGGCCAAAGTGCGACGGCGTGATAACCGGTATTCGTCGGATGCCCTCTCCACTCGATTTCGCGCCCGTAACTGAGCAGAAAGTTGATGACGTCCGGGCAGTGATTGTGCGCGTAGTAGGCGAGGTAAGGGCTGAACCGAATCACGAACAAGGTCCCAGTGATGTGCATCAACTCGACGTGCGAGTAACTGAGACCAGAATCTTTCCAGTGCTTCATGTAGAAGACGTGATGACCTGGTTTGGAGCAACGGCAGTTTTTCACCATTCGACCCCAAAGTTCTCGGCGCTTGAGTTCGTCGATTGAGCTAATCATTTTTGACTCCTTGTTGTGGGCAGGTTTGGTGTTGGGCGAGGGTGGCGACGAGATCGATTTCGCGTCGGCGGTCGAGCGCGAGAGGCCAGCTTTCGCGACAGACTTGGCAGTAGAGTTCGTAGCCACCGCCGTCATCAAAGTCGTGAATAAGAAGAGTGGTGAGCTGGCCGCCTTGCAGGTGGCCCGGCGCGCGTTGGATTTGAGTGTCGAGATCGGGTGAAATCAGCCCACAGAGGCAGGTTTCGTGCCCGTCGATGACGACCGCTACCTTGTGAATGCCTTGTGCCTGCTGGGCTACGAACTCGGCATACTCGCCAATGCGCCGACCGACCATCCAAGCGCTGCGGCCTTTTGCCGTCTTGTAATCCGCTTCGTATTCGGCCAAAGTAGCCACCGCGAAGCGGAGGTTGTCGAAGTATTTAGGCATAAAAAATGCCCCTTTCCGGGGCTATGCCCCATCTATGTTTTGCCTTGCGGCCGTATCTTGTTTCGTACCCGTTTGTGCACCGTTGCCGATGGATGGCTGGTTGCTCTGCTTTTATTGCAGCGGTAGGGGGAACGGACCCTGTTCCTACCTCGTGATACTTGTTATTTAGTTATGCACCTGCCGAGCATCAAGTCCTGGGTTAGCAGGGGATGCCTGGGGGTGTTCTTTGTTGCGAGGGTGGTGAACTCAAATTGTGCCATTTTTATTCCCACTCTCCTAACTCGTTTTCTTCTTTGTGTTCGTGTGTTGCTTCGCTACTTTGAAC
>JBJTNB010000019.1:0-23752 GCA_046073845.1 Micrococcales bacterium | reverse complement strand
AACCAATCAGCAACCCCACGAACTGGCTGGCGGTCACCTTTTCGGCGCGAAACAAAACCGCCATGACCAGCACGGTCATCAGCGGGGTAGTGGCATTCAAAATGCCGGCCGTGCCGCTTGAAACCTGAGTTTCACCAAGGGCAAACAAATAACCAGGAATCACGTTCAGCAGCAGCGCCATGACGGCAAGGTGGCCGATGTCGCGCATCCTGGTTGGTAGTTTTTGCCTGGTGATCAGCGCATAGGCCAGCATCGTCGCGCCGCCGATCACCGATCGAAAGAATGCGACGCCGAGCGGGGTCAGGGCTTCGAGCCCGACCTTGATGAACAGAAACGAGCTACCCCAAACCACGCCCGCGGCAAGGTAGCCGGGTAGCCACGAGTTTGTGCGTGCGGTGCTCAATTGACCGACTCTGGGTCATCCATAAATTCGCGAACTTCTTGAGGGCAACGGCACGCCTTCGCAAACTTCGCAGCCCAGGCATGTGCTTCTGTAGCCGAGGCAACATCGAGCACGCAAAATCCACCGAGAACAACATCGCTTTGAGCGATTGGCCCGGGCCGCACAACCCCATCCTTGTTGACGGTCACAGCGTTGAACCCCTCAAAGCCGCCGCCGAAGATCCAAACGCCGGCAGCCTTCGCCTCGCGTAAAACGGCGTGAGCATCTTCGCCTACCTGCTCCCACTCATCGTCGGCCACCTGCATGTCGCCATCGTTGAAAGAAATGATGAACCTTGGCACTTTTGCTCCGATGCACTCGTTTGCTCAAGTCTATGAACCGCGAAGCGCGGTTAGGCTACAAGGTATGTCTGAAACCCTGCCTCCTTGCCCAATGTGCAACTGCGAATACAGCTACGAGATGGGCGAGCTTCTGGTTTGCCCTGAATGCGCTCACGAGTGGAACCCTGCCGACGCCGGCGATGACAGCTGGGGCGAGACCGGCCCGAAGACCGTCAAGGATGTATCGGGCAACGAGCTCTTCGATGGCGACACCGTAACCATCGCCAAAGATCTCAAGGTCAAAGGCGCGACAAACAGCATCAAGGTCGGCACCAAGGTTCGCAACATTCGCCTGGTCAACGGATCCGACGGCCACGACATCGAAGCCAAGGTCGACGGCTTCGGGCAGATGATGCTCAAGTCATCTGTCGTGAAGAAAGTTCTCTAGGTAAGTTTGTTCGCATGAGTAATTTAAACCGCCCTGAAATTGAACCAATGCTCGACCCAGCACCTGAGGTGCTAACAATCAAGGATGACGTCATCGGAGACGGCGCCGAAGCGCCAGCCAACTCGGTAGTGAACGTGCACTACCTCGGTGTCGACTACGAGACCGGTGAAGAGTTCGACTCTTCATGGGGTCGCGGTGAGTCGATCGAGTTCCCACTGAACCGGCTGATCAAGGGCTGGCAAGAGGGCATCCCGGGTATGAAGGTTGGCGGTCGCCGCACACTTATCTGCCCACCAGAGCTTGCCTACGGCCCAGCCGGCGCAGGCCACCACCTTTCGGGCCGCACCTTGGTGTTCGTAATCGATCTCTTGGGTGTCAAGTAACCCAAGCCAGGCTTAAAGCGAAACCTCCGACACAATGTGCCGGAGGTTTTTGCTTGTAGGCCCCGTCGGGATCGAACCGACGACCCACGGATTAAAAGTCCGTTGCTCTAACCAACTGAGCTAGAGGCCCAAGTGAGCACCGAAGCGCTCACTTATTGCCAAAAGGCAACCTGCCTAGTCTAACCGAGGTCGGTTAGGCTCCACATATGAAGCCAATCGCAAAACCTGCTGTCATTGCCGCCTGGATAGGACCGATCCAATCGGCAGCAGGTTGGATTATCGCTGCCAGTCTTTGGCCCGGCTATGACACGGTCAAGCAAACCATCAGTGAATTGGCATCGCCAGAATCTCCCGTCAGAGGGGTGATGTCTAGTTTCTTTGTATTCGGCGGACTGCTCACCCTGATTGCCGGACTATACGCGAGAACCTTTTCGTTGGCTGGTCGAATTGCCCTAGTGGTCAGCGCGCTGTGCACCTTCGGCCTGACGATTTTTCCTACGCCATTGGTCGGCCACTCGACTCCTCATCTGGTTTTTGCCATCACATCGTTCGTGCTCTCAGCTGGTTGGCCACTCCTGGCGATGCGGTCGCGGGCGAACGCACCAACGATTTTGAAACCGAAGTGGAGCATTTCGATTGCTCTCATCCAAGGCGCGTTGGCAATCATCTTCTTGATTGTCTGGGCCGACCCGAATGCCACGAACATCGGAGTCTGGGAGCGCATCGTCACAGTGTCGCAGGCGCTCTGCGTGAGCGTTTACGTTTTGGCTTGCTACCGCTGGCAGCGCAAGACAACTATTTAGAAGCGAGGTGCGCGGCGACGTCGCGCAGCACACGCAAATCGATCGAGTGGCCCAAGCCGTCGTATACCGGCACGGATGCCTTCGCGTGATCTTTCAGCCACTCGTAGGTGCGGTCTATGGCTACCGGTTGAATCACGCGATCTTCAACGCCTCGGCAATAAAGCACGCGCGGCTTGTTGGCCTTGAGAATGGCATCGCCAGGTTGTTCACCCTGAAGCGAGAAGCCAGCGAGAATCACGGTGTCTTTGATGCGCTGGGGGCGGGTGCGAAGCAACTGCGATGCCATTAGGCCACCTTGCGAGAACCCAATCACAATTAGTGGCGCATCGGCAGGCAGGTTCGCATCGATCCATGTCCAGATTGCTTCGGTGCCGGCAACCACGTCGTCAACGTTTGGAAGGCCAGGTGTAGAAAGCGGGAACCAGGCAAAGGCGCCTGGACCAACGCTCAAGCCACCGCGAATCGAAACCCAAGGCAATTGCAAACCAATGTGGTCGATGATGTCTGGCAGGTCGGCTTCGTTCGCGCCGTAACCGTGGAGCAGCACGATGATCGGGTCGGCATCCTGGTGATTTTGCAGCCCGTTTTTTAATGCATAGTTCACGTCGTATGTCATCGTTTTACTTTCGTCGGCCATTCGATAAGTAACATCGAGCCAATCATTAATGCGCCGCCCACAGTGGTCTTAAGCGACAAGGTTTCTTGGCCAACCAGCACCGAAAACAGAGCCGCAAATACGATCTCGCTGGTGAGAATGATTGCCACGCGCGAAGCGTCGATTTGCGACTGTGCCCAGGTTTGCACGAAGAATGCCACCGCGGTGGCTAGCACGGCTGTGAAGATAACGGCGAACCAAACCTCGCCATTAGGCGGCGGCTGGTAGCCATCGACGAGTGCACCGATCCAGGTCATTACCGCCATGGTGCCGAGCTGAACCACGGTCAGGGCGTAGACATCGCGGCCTGGGCTCCAGGCACCGAGGCCGACGAAGTGGGCTGCAAACAAAAGCGCGCAGAGGATGCCCCACAACTGACCAGCCTCGACCGAGAACCCGTTCACTGAAATTAGAGCAAGCCCGACCGTAGCCAAGGCCACACCACCGGCGATTTTCTTATCTAGTTTTTTGCGAAAAAGAACGAACGAAATCAGTGGAGTGAGCACCACGTATAGACCAGTGAGGAATCCGGTGATGGCTGCGGTGGTTTGTTGCAACGCAATCGTCTGAGTGATGTAGCCACCGCCAAGCAGAAGCCCCAAAACGGCACCGTACTTTAGAAGTTCAGGTTTGAACTTTTTGATTACCGAGGGGCGAGCCAAGATCATCACGAGTGTGGCAATTGTGAATCGAGTTGCCAAGAAATCGTAAATCGGTTGTGCTTCGATGGCGGTCTTCATTACAACGAAAGCCCCGCCCCAGAAGGCGGCAACAGTCAAGAGAGCCGGGGCAGCCCAGCGGGTATGGTGATTCACTCGCTAAGTCTAATTTCGCTGCCCGTGGGCCGCGGTCTTTGCCATCGACGGAAAGACCAATCCGTGCATTGGCCAGACTGCCCACCAGTAAAGGTGACCCCAGAGCCCCTTCGGAACATAGATTGCTCGCTGAATCAACATGCTGCCGTGCCCACTGATATCTGGGGTGACGACAAATTCCAACCAAGCAAGCCCAGGCATTTTCATTTCAGCTCGAAGGCGAAGCAGGTTTGGCCGGTCGAGCGCCTCTACGCGCCAAAAGTCCAAGGCATCGCCCACGGCAAGATTGTTTGGGTCACGTCGACCGCGACGCAACCCAACACCACCGACCACGCGGTCCAGTAGGCCTCTAAGTTGCCATGCCCAAGTAGCCGTTGAGTAGCCGTTTTCGCCACCGATGGCCTCGACTCGGGCAAACACTGTTTCAACCGAGTCGGTAGAAAACACCTTGCGAACGTCGGTGTAGATGGTGCCGCCTGCCCAAGCAGGGTCGGTCGGAAGTGGGTCAGATGGGGCAGTCGGAACCGCAGCGTCTGACCAACGAGTCTCGACCGTCGCCAGCGTCACTTTGGCGAGCGCCAATTTCACCGCGGTCCTAAAAGGCGTAAGTCCGTTTTCTGGGTCTGGCACCAACTTGCGAATCTCTCTGGTGTCGGCAATCACGTCGTTCTTCAGACTGTCGACCAGTTTTCGAGCCAACTGAAAAGGAACCGGTGTGACTAGCCCGACCCAGCCGCTCGAGAGCCTAGGCGTCAGAACAGGAACAGGGATGATGATTCGACGCCGAAGCCCAGCCACCTCGGCGTACTGTTGCATCATTTCGGCGTAGGTGAAGAGGTCGGGGCCAGCAACGTCAAAGGCACCGGTGATCTTTCTATCTATGCCCGAGGCGCCGACCAGGTAGCGAAGAACGTCACGAACGGCGATTGGCTGAATCTTATTTAAGACCCATTTCGGGGTGGTCATGATTGGCAATCGCTCAGTCAGGTAGCGCAACATTTCAAATGAGGCAGAGCCAGATCCGATCACCACTCCAGCTCGAAGCTCAATTGTTGGCACGCCAGAGTTGCGCAGAATCTCACCAGTTTCGGCACGTGAGGCCAAGTGGGCCGAGAGGGTTTGATTTGGTGTGATGATCCCGCCGAGGTAAACGATTCGCTTTATTTTGTTAGCCTTGGCTGCCGTTGCAAAGGTGTTGGCTAGGTGGCGTTCTGCAGCCTCAAAATCTTTCGGGGCATTGAGTGCGTGCAACAAATAGTAGGCAACGTCGATGTTCTTCAGTGCGGCCGAGATTTCAGAGAAGTTTGAGGCATCGCCTTCAGCAACCTCGACCTTACTGATCCACGGATAGTCGCGCAGTCGTTCTGCACTTCGAGCGAGCACACGAACGGCGTAGCCGGCTTCAAGCAATTCTTTGACCAGACGCCCGCCGATGTAGCCAGTTACGCCAGTTACGAGCACCATGGTTTTTCCGGCTGTTTTTTTATACAGCTTGAGCCCACTGGTGATTTCGTTCATGGCTTTAGTCTGCTACCAATATCGATTCGTGAAGTTCGGTTGCGACCACGCGCGGCTTTTTGCCGGTTCGATTTACGTGCACCACGAGCATCTGCCCTGGGCGAAGAGTTGTTGCCGAGTTGATCTGCCCGCGCATGCCCAGTGGAGCAAAGCCGGCGATGGTGCGCAAGATAGTCGGCAGCGACGGTCGGTGCGAGCAGAGCACAACCGACTTAGAAGAAAGCATCAGGTCTTCGACGACATCCGAGGTGCGAGCTGGGCGTTTAGCGTTGCCGAGTTCGCTCAATTGGTGGCGTTCAACGATTTTGACTTTGCGTTTGGTGGCAAATGGCATGACGGTGTCGAGGCAGCGCTTCCAGGGTGAGGTCACAACAAGTTTTGGACCGAAGGCGGCAATGGGCTTGATCAGGGCCTTTGCCTGAGCGCGGCCGAACTCGTGAAGTGGGCGTTTGCCGTCATCGACAGCGCGGCCGCCCTTCCAGTCTGCGCGGGGTGTTGCCTTTGCGTGGCGAAGCACGATCACCGGCTTGGTGGCCAGCAAACCCGCGTCATACAGGGCTTCGAGCTCGTTCAGCGGCACATAGTCGAACTCGTAGGTGAGCAGTTTTCGCGCTTGCTGCGGGGTCTTCCAGTCGACCTTTTCGACCTCTTCGCTGGGCTCAAACTTTGACGCGGCAAGCGCTTTATCGCTGACCTCAGCGGCCCAGTAGTGAACTTCTTTGTCTTGCCCGTTTGGTAGCGGGTAGTGAATCTCGGCTAGGTGAACGCCGAGCGAAACTTTGAGACCAGTCTCTTCGCGCAATTCGCGAACGGCGGCCTCAGTAACTGTCTCGCCCTTGTCGAGTTTGCCTTTCGGCCACGACCAGTCACCATAACGAGCGCGGTGAATCAGCGCGACCTTCAACTGACCTTTTTCAATGCGCCAAAGAATGGCGCCTGCGGCTACAATACTCACGCTTAGCGCTTCTTCGCGTGAATCTGTCGCATCAATTGGTCTTGAACATCGACGAGGCGAACGCCACCCTCGCCGAATTGCTGACGAGTCCACTCGCCGCTGGTGTGCAAGTGCCACGAGGCAGAGTTATCGCTCATTGCAAGATCGAACAGCCCATCAACTTCTTGGATGTGATCGGGCTGAACCAAACGCACCAGCGCTTCGACGCGGCGGTCAAGGTTTCGGTGCATCATGTCGGCGCTGCCGATGTAAACCGCTGGGTCGCCACCGCCCATGAAGGTAAATGCTCGCGAGTGCTCAAGGTAACGGCCGAGTACCGAGCGCACCTCGATATTTTCGCTTAGCCCAGGAACCCCTGGCTTGAGCGAACACATGCCACGAACCAAAACTTCAACGCGAACACCGGCCTGTGATGCACGATAAAGCGCGTCGATGATTTTCTCGTCGACCATTGCATTGACCTTGATGCGAACTCGTGCATCGCGGCCCTGCTGCTTGAACTCGATTTCGCGATCGATGTGTTCGATCAAACCATCGCGCACTCCGTTCGGCGAAACCAAGAGTGACTTGAATGAAGAGTCTGGGGCAAAGCCGCTCAAGCGGTTGAACAACTTGGTCAGGTCTTCGCCTACAGACTCGCGCGAGGTGAGCAAACCGAAGTCTTCGTAGAAGCGAGCGGTCTTCGGGTTGTAGTTACCTGTGCCAATGTGGCAGTAGCGGCGCAACTGGCCGCCTTCTTGGCGAATGACCAGAGCCAACTTGCAGTGGGTCTTTAGGCCCACGATGCCGTAAACCACGTGAACGCCTGCGGCTTCGAGCTTGCGTGCCCACGAGATGTTGGCCTGCTCGTCGAAGCGAGCCTTGATCTCGACCAGCGCCAAGACCTGCTTGCCGGCTTCTGCCGCCTGAATCAGGGCGTCGACAATCGGGCTATCACCCGAGGTGCGGTAAAGGGTCTGCTTGATTGCAAGCACGTGCGGGTCGGCAGCGGCCTGCTGTAAGAACCGAACCACCGAGGTAGTAAATGACTCGTATGGGTGGTGCAGCAGAATCTCGCGTTGGCGAATTGCGCCAAAAAAGTCGACCGCTTCGTCTTCGTGTGCTGCGAGGTAGCGGTTGGTGATTCGTGGGTGAGGCGGGTAGTGCAGGTCAGGGCGAGCCAAGCCAGCCAGGCCAAACAAACCGGTCAGGTCGAGTGGTTTCGGCAGGTGGTAAACATCTTCATCTGTGATGTCGAGCTCGCGCATCAGCAAGTCGAGCACCTGCGGGTTGATGTCATTAGCAACTTCGAGTCGAACCGGTGGTCCGAAGCGACGGCGAAGCAATTCTTTTTCGAGTGCGACCAGAAGGTTTTCACCCTCGTCTTCGTCGACTTCGAGATCTTCGTTGCGAGTGACTCTAAACAAGTGGTGTTGCAAAACTTGCATGCCGGGGAACAACTGACCCAAGAACTCACCAATAATGTCTTCTAGTGCAACGTAACGTGCATCGTGAGTTGTCGAATTACCAGGGATGCGCACGAAACGTGGCAACAACGGCGGAACTTTCACACGAGCAAAATGCTCGGTGTCGCTGTTTGGGTTTTTCAAAACCACGGCAAGGTTCAGCGACAAACCAGAGATGTAAGGGAATGGGTGAGCCGGGTCGACGGCCAGCGGAGTCAGAACCGGAAAGATCTGATTCTGAAAGTACGTGTGGAGAGCGCCGCGCTCGACATCGCCGAGTTCGTGCCAGCGCAAAATTCGAATGCCATTGGCTTGGAGCGCAGGTTCAATGTGGTCGGTGAAGACCTTCGCGTGACGCATTTGCAGGCGGTGGGCATCCTGGCTGATTTCGGTTAAGACGTCTTCAGGCGAGAGCCCGCTGGCAGCCGTAACCGCCAAGCCGGTGGCGATGCGGCGCTTGAGTCCGGCAACGCGAACCATGAAGA
This sequence comes from Micrococcales bacterium, assembly GCA_046073845.1. Classification (GTDB taxonomy): domain Bacteria; phylum Actinomycetota; class Actinomycetes; order Actinomycetales; family Microbacteriaceae; genus Rhodoluna. The sequence goes on along the minus strand of JBJTNB010000019.1, from coordinate 15,522 downwards.
ACTCGTCGAGGTTCGAGGCGAAGATCGCCAAGAAGTTCACTCGCTCGAGCAAGAACAGGCTTGGGTCTTCGGCTAGCTCTAAAACACGCTGGTTGAACGCCAGCCAGCTGACCTCGCGGTCGAGAAAACGGTCGTCTGGCAGGCCATTGCCCTCGGGCAGATCAATCACCATGGTTTCGTCAGACATGCCTAACAGTCTGCCATTGATGGGTTAACTGCGCATTAAGCCTTTGTGACTACGCCGACATCGGTGGTGAAGCGGTAACCCACATTGTGCACGGTGCCGATTAGGGCGTCGAGATCGCCCAACTTCGAGCGCAAACGGCGAATGTGCACATCGACGGTGCGGGTGCCGCCGAAGTAGTCGTAGCCCCAGACTTCGCTGAGCAGTTGGTCGCGGGTAAATACCCGACCAGGATGCTGGGCCAAGAACTTCAGCAGCGCGAACTCTTTGAACGTGAGGTCGAGTGGCTTGCCGTGCAGCTTGGCCGTGTAACTCGACTCGTCGATGACTATGTTGGCGTCGGCGTCTTCGTCGCCGGTATTTGCGGCATGAGCGCGGGCAATGGCCAAGCGCACGCGGGCGTCGATTTCGGCGGGGCCGGCGCTCTCGAGAATGATGTCGTCGATTCCCCAGTCGTTTGAGATGCCGATGAGGCCACCTTCGGTGACTACGGCAATGAGAGGAACGCTAAGGCCAGTGGTGTGCAGAATCTTGGCGATCGATTTGGCAGCGTTTAGATCGCGGCGGGCATCCAAGAATATGAGGTCTGAGCTTGGGGCATTGACCAGGGCAGCTGGCTCAGCAGGAATGTTTCGAACGTTGTGCCCGAGCAAACCCAGGGCAGGCAAAACCTCGTTGTCGGCTGATGCCGAAAGAACGAGCAGTTTGGCCATGGCTCCCCAGGGGTTTAGAACAAGTTTGGCATGATTGCCATGTGAAGCAAAACTGGTTAGAGATCTTGGTGATCTGGTCGCTGGTCGTAATCGGGGCAATTGTCGCGGTCAGTAATCTCGGCAAGGCCGATGTCTTCGGCGTCTTTGCGCTTTTGCTCGCCGGGTCGCTCGCGTTGGTATCGCTCGGTCAGTTGTTTCGAGCTGGCCCTAGCGGTTTCGTTCGGCGCCTGGTTTTCGTGGGCGGCGGCTCGTACGCGATCCTGCTGGTTGCCACGCTGGCAATCTGGCTGCGCGGTTAGACTTACAGGCATGAAGCTATCCTTCGAAATCTTCTTCACCGGCCTTTTGGTTCTTGCTGCGCTATCTATCGCCAGCATCTCGGTTTTGGTTCTTTACCGTCTTTTCAAGGGGCAGAAGTAGTTGTTCGTCATCCCCGATGACCTGCCTATTGAAGTAACCCCATTCGCCTTTCTGCTCGGCAAGTGGCAGGGCAGCGGCAAGATCGTCACCCGCGAGCACGACCAGGCCGAGGCCGTAGAGGTCGGGTTTACCCAAAACGCAGAGTTCACCCATGACGGTCAAGACACCGTCACCTATGTTTCAACCGTGACCCTCGACGACGGTCGCATCATGCCTGGCGAAATCGGATACTGGCGACTTACCCGCGCGGTTCACGACTCGGATGCCGGCCCCGGCTTGCTGCCAGGCGTTGGCCCGCGCGCGATTCAAACTCGAGAAGATCTCGAAACTCAGCGCAATCAAGAAGGCGGTTTCGACATTCAGGTGTCGATGCTTCACCCTGGTGGAGTTGCCGAGTTGTATCACGGCAAAATCAAGGGTGCACGAATCGATCTAGCTTCGTTTTCGGGTACTGCGTTCGACGGTGCCAAGACCTATCGTCACTCGGTTCGCGTATACGGTTTGGTGAATCACAACTTGATGTGGGCGTGGGACATCGCGACCCGCAGCGCACAAACCGAGTCGCACGCATCGGCTGAGTTGCACAAAATCGAAACCGCCGCCGAACCATCGGCTGAGTAAAAATGCAATCGCACTACGACAACCCGCTCGTTGAACAGCGTGAGTTGCTCACGGGCAAGCGAGTGATCGAATTAGACGACCGCTCTGTCATTCGCATCTCGGGTGCCGACCGGCAAGAGTGGTTGCACTCGATGCTGTCTCAGCGACTCAACAATCTGAGCGCTGGTTCGTCGGCCGAGGCGATGCTTCTCGATGCGCAGGGGCACATCGAACAAGATTTTCAACTCATCGAAGACGGCGAATCAACCTGGTTGATTTGCTACTCGGCCGAGGCGAGCAAGCTTCTTCGCTGGTTCGACATGGTGATCTTCAGAAGCAAGGTAGAGGTCACCGATGCCAGTGGCGATGTCTCGGTGATCGGTTCGTTCGGTGGCCCGCTGCCCGGGATAGCGCATGGCAACGCCACCGCGCTGGTCTGTAAAGACCCTTGGATGGCCGAACCGAACGGCAGTGTGCGTTACGCGGCGGCCGGTGGGCGAGAGGGCTGGGACTTCTACCTAAACCTCGTCGACAAGCACACTGAGGCCGAGGCCCTTGCCGGTTTTGGCCGAGCCGGGTCGCTGGCCTTCGACGCTTTGCGCGTAGCCGCCCACCGCCCGTGGCAACCGAACGAGCTCGACGAGAAGTCGCTGCCGCACGAGCTCGACTGGCTTTCGAGCGCTGTTCACCTGAGCAAGGGCTGCTACCGCGGCCAAGAGTCGGTCGCCAAGGTGCATAACCTCGGCCACCCACCTCGCCGAATCGTGATGCTTCACCTAGACGGATCAGCCGACACCGATGCCTCTGCTGGCGACCTCGTCATGCAGGGTGAGCGCGAAATCGGGCGAATCACAACTATCGGTCAGCACTTCGAACTCGGCCCGATCGCGCTCGCGGTAGTGGCCCGCACCGCAGACGATTCTGCAGACTGGCAAGTGAAAACTTCTGGTGCAACTGTTGCCGCAAAAGCGCAAACCATAGTTCCGCCGACCGCAGGTGCCGCAGCCGGCATCCGTGAAAAACGCACTTCACTTTTGGGTTAGGGCAGACGTGGCGAAAAACAAACTGCACTGGAGTTTCAAAGAGTCTTTTCGGCGCGCCATCGAGGCCATACCGCCAATTGTGCAAATTGTTCTCGGTGTGCTCGGCGCATATTCGTTCACGCACTTCATGCTCGGTCACGAAATTCCACTCTTCGCCGTGACTGTCACAATTTCTTCGCTCGGCTTCACTCGCGATGCCCGCCCGCGTCGTGTAATTGAAACCGCGGTTGGAATGGTGCTCGGCATTGCGCTCAGCGAAATCTTGGTTCAGGCATTCGGTATTGGCGTTTGGCAAATGGCCCTGACTCTAATCGTCTCGTTTTTACTCGCACGATTCATTTCGCCTAGCGCAGCATTCGCCATCACGGTCGGAATTCAATCGATGTTGGTGCAACTTCTCGCAGCCCCGCCGGGTGGTGTTTTCGTTCGCAGCCTCGACGGCCTCATCGGTGGTTTGACCGCTCTGTTGGTCACGGCTCTGATTCCGCGTGACCCGCGAGGTGCAGCCATCAAGGATGCCGACCGGCTTTTCGATGTCTTCCTCGATTCGCTGCGTGCCCTTCGTGTGGCCCTGCAGAACTCTGACTTCAAGGTCGCCGATGAGGCCCTGTCTCGAGTTCGCCGCAGCCAGCCACTGATCGACAACTGGCGCATGTCGCTCGACAGTGCCATCGCCATCTCACGAATTTCGCCATTCCTGCGCAAATACAAGGATGACCTTGGTGGCCAAGTGCGCCTGCTTCGCGGAATGGATCTAGCCACTCGCAACCTGCGCGTGGTGGTTCGCCGCATTGACTTCTTGCTGCGCGACAAGCAGCCAAGGCCATACCTGGCCGAACTGGTCGAACAGATATTCATTGGCACCATGAGCCTGGCCGAGGGGCTAGAGAACCCGGCCAAGCTCGAGGCCGCCCAACAGCAGTACCTCGACGTAATCCATCAGCTCGACCCGAAGCGCTTCGGCATCGCCGATGAATTGCGCGAGGCGTCGGTATTGCTCTTGCTTCGCCCGCTACTCGTTGACTTGCTCTGTGCCAGTGGCATGAGCGAAGACGAAGCCCGCGACGAGCTGCCTAAGGTTTAGGCGCGACGGCATCCCAGTCGACGGTGATCTCGCCGAGTCGCCAACGTTTCGAATCAGTCGCAATCGGCCAACCGGCGGCCTTCATATCGCGGCAAACAGCAACCCAACGTTGCACCGGAGAGAATACTCCGAGTGCTGAGTGGTTGCGCCAGGCGACATCAAGTGCATTTAGGTAGTCGTGAATTTTTTCGCCAGGCACGTTTCGGTGAATCAACACTTTAGGTAGGCGCTCGGCGACTTTGCTTGGTGCATCTAGACCGAGCAGGCGAAGCGAAATAGTTAGAGAAACTGGTGCTTCTGAATTAATAACCACCCAGCAACTAACTCGACCAATTTCATCGCAGGTTCCCTCGACCAAAATTCCGCCATCGCTCAAACGCGATTGCATCTTTGCCCAGGCATCGCGAACTTCGTGCTCGTCATACTGACGCAGCACGTTTAATGCGCGAATCAAATCTGCGCGCTCACCAAATTTGGCTGGCAGCGGCGTTTCAAAACCGCCGTGCATGAAAGCAAGCGAATCGCTCTCGTGTGGTTTACCGCGCTCGACGCGTTCACGATCGATCTCGATGCCGACCACTCGTGCACTTGGGTTCATATCGCGCAATCGGGCGAGCAGTTCAATCGCGGTGATCGGGCTCGCACCAAAACCAAGGTCAACAGCAAGCAGGTTTTCGCGGCTGGCAATTGGCAGGGCAGCGATGAACCGATCGACCCGACGAAGTCGATTCGGGTTAGTTGTTCCTCGGGTGATGTTGCCGAGCGGTTTGCCAATTGCCACGGGCTAAAATTAGCCCATGACTTACACCTTGATTTTGTTGCGCCACGGCAACAGCGTTTGGAACCAAGAGAACCTGTTCACCGGTTGGGTAGACGTAGACCTCAGCGACCAGGGTCGTGCCGAGGCCAAGCGCGCCGGCGAGTTGCTTCAGCAGTCGGGTCTCAAGCCTGACCTGCTCTACACCTCGCGCCTAAAGCGAGCCATCAATACCGCCCACATCGCCCTAAACGCAGCCGACCGCAGCTGGATCGACGTCAAGCGTGACTGGCGCCTAAACGAACGTCACTACGGCGCACTGCAGGGCAAAGACAAGGCTCAGACTTTGGCCGAATACGGTGCAGAGCAGTTCCAGATCTGGCGCCGCTCGTTCGATGTGCCACCACCGCCAATCGACGACAACGACCAGTACTCGCAGGCTCACGACGAGCGTTACGCCGACCTGGCCGAGATTCCAAAGACCGAATGCCTCAAGGATGTCCTCGAGCGCATGCTTCCTTTCTGGATGAGCGACATCCAGCCAGACCTCAAGGCCGGCAAAACCGTTTTGGTTACCGCTCACGGTAACTCGCTGCGTGCGTTGGTCAAGCACCTCGACGGAATCTCAGACGACGAGATCGCAGAGCTCAACATTCCAACCGGAATCCCGTTGGTCTACAAGCTCGACGAGAACTTCAAGCCGCTAGTCAAGGGTGGCGAGTACCTCGACCCTGAGGCCGCAGCCGCCGGTGCGGCTGCCGTTGCAAACCAGGGCAAGAAGTAGCTTCTTAAATCAAAAAGACCTCCCAGATAGGGAGGTCTTTTTGTTTGCAAAGACTACTCCAGCTCGTTCCATTCACCGGTGGTTAGGTACGAAACCTTTGCGCTGATGTCGACCACGTGGTCGGCGAAACGCTCGTGGTAACGCGAAGCCAAAGTCACATCAACGGTGAACATCGCGTTCTCGTTCCAGTCGTCAGACAGAACCACGTCGAAAACGTGGCGGTGAAGCTCGTCGACGCGAGCGTCTTCTGCCTGAATGTCGCGAGCGAAATCTGCATCGGTGTTACGAAGCAACTGCACGCACTTCTTGCCAAGTTCAACATCGAGCTGACCCATCTCAACAAAAGTCGCGCGAAGTGCTGCAGGAATCGCAGAACCCGGAAAACGGTAGCGAGCGATTGCAGCGATGTGGCCCGAAAGGGCACCCATGCGCTCTAGCGAAGCTGAAATACGAAGTGCAGAAACCAAAATACGAAGGTCGCGAGCTACCGGCGACTGCTTGGCGAGAATACGAATTACAAGTTCGTCGAGAGCGAGCGCCTTATTGCCGGTCTGATCTGCAATCGCGATGGCTTCGTCGGCGAGCTGCACGTTCGACTCGGTGAATGCCTTCGTGGCTTTCTCCATTATGCGAACGGTGTCTTCGGCCATCTCGACCAGGCGCACCTGGACTTCTTGAAGTTGGGTCTGAAAAACTTCGCGCATGCGGTCGCCCCTGTCTAATTGATCTGTCATTGACCATCCCAGCACTAAGTAAACAATTGCCAAACAGGCGCATAACTTTGGCGTAATTCCGCTCAGTTATTGACCTTCAGCCAAGTTTACCTAGTGAACAACGAATAGTGTTTAGGCATGGATGCACAGACCCGACTCGAAGCAGCGACCGACGTGCTGCACATGCTGGGTCGCCCTGCTGTGATTCTCGACGGGGTTAACGTCATGCTCAGCGCCACCGCCGAAGCTGAGGTTTTCGGCCTTCAGGCCGGGCGCCCATTGATCGAACTTGAACTTCTCAACCTGGTCGACTGGGCCCGCAAGGCTGGCAGTGCCGAGACTTTTGAAGGCGCCCTCAACCTCGGCACACGTACCGCCAAGACCTGGGTGCTCGCGACGGCCGCTCCAATAGGCGATGGCCTGATTGCGCTGACCATCGAAGATCGCACCGAGGCTCGCCGCCTCGATGAAACTCGTCGCGACTTCGTTGCCAACATTTCGCACGAACTCAAGACCCCAATCGGTGCAATCGGTTTGCTCGCCGAGACTTTGCAAGGCGCAACCGACGACCCAGATGCAGTTAAGCGATTCGCCGCGAGCCTGCAGCGCGAAGCCAGCCGCCTTGGTCAAATCGTGCAAGACATCATCGAGCTTTCTCGCTTGCAGTCGGCATCGATTGTTGAGCACAACGACGAAGTCGAAATGCTAAACGTTGTCACCGAGTCGATCGAACGCACTCGAGTGTTTGCCGAGGTGCGCCGCACCAAAGTTGTGGCGAACCTAGCGCCAGGATGCGTTCTCGGCAACGAAGAGCAACTCACTGCCGCGGTTACGAATTTGCTCGAGAACGCAATCAACTATTCCGATCAGAATTCTCAGGTCGGTGTCGCGATCAACTCGCACGACGGCGTTGTTGAAGTTGTGGTTACTGACAGCGGAGTCGGCATTGCAATCGACGACCAGGCGCGCATCTTTGAACGTTTCTACCGTGTCGACCCATCACGTTCGCGCGAAACCGGCGGCACCGGCCTTGGCCTAGCAATCGTGAAGCACATTGCGCAGAACCACGGCGGCGACATTTCAGTGTTCTCAAAGCCGGGCCTCGGCTCGACCTTCACGCTCACATTGCCCGAATGCACCAGGAGTCACGAATGACAAAAATTCTCGTTGTCGAAGACGAGCAAAGCCTTCGCGAACCGCTGGTTTACCTGCTGAAAAAAGAAGGCTACGAGGTCTTTGAGGCGGTCGATGGCGACGAGGCCATCCGTGAATTCAAAGCCAAGCAGCCCGATTTGATTCTGCTCGACCTGATGCTGCCAAAGCGAAGCGGCAACGAGGTCTGCCAGGCAATTCGCCAAACCTCGAATGTGCGCATCATCATGCTCACCGCCAAAGACAGCCCGATCGACAAGGTGGTAGGCCTCGAAATCGGTGCAGACGACTACGTCACCAAGCCTTACGAAACTCCAGAGCTATTCGCGCGCATCAAGGCTGTTCTTCGCCGCGGAGTAGACCCGCAGGTCGAAACCGGCTCGTTGCTTTCGGCTGGCGCCGTCACCATGGATGTCGATCGACACCTCGTTACAGTTCACGGTGAACCAAAGCAGATGCCGCTCAAAGAATTTGAGCTTCTCGAGTTGCTACTTGAAAATGTGAATCGCGTGCTTACCCGTGGTCAGATCATCGATCGCGTTTGGGGCAGCGATTATTTCGGCGATACCAAGACGCTCGACGTGCACATCAAGCGCATCCGCTCAAAAATCGAGGATGACCCAGCAAGACCTCGCCACCTCGTCACGGTGCGCGGTCTCGGTTATAAGTTCGAGGCTTAACCTGCCAATAAAAAAGAACCCCACCAATTGGCGGGGTTCTTTTTCTTGAAGGCGCGATGCCTTTTCTTGAAGATTAGTTCTTGGCCGGAGTCGGGCCTGCAGGAATCAAACCCGCGTACTCAGAGAAAGTGCCGTCGAGAACCTCGACGCCAAGCATGGCCTTGTCTGATCCAGAGGCAAGTTCAATCGAGGCTAGCGAGCCTGCCTTTGCGGTGATGCCGAGGTCGAGTGCTGCTGCACCGTTGTAGCCGAAGTCAACGGTCTTGCCGGCCGCCACAGCAACCGAGGTTGCCTTGCCAGCTGCCGGGGTGATGGTTACGGTTGCGTCGGTGTCGCCCTGGTTGATCAAGGTTCCGATTAGTGCGCCTTGACCGCTGTCATTGACCAGATATACGAAGTTGCGAGCTGCAACTCCATTGAGCGATGAACCCAGATCGGCGTTTGTGCCATTGCCAGGCTGGTATGCGCGCTGGGTGGCAATCGGGGTCATGAATGTGCATCCTGTTGCGCCAAAGGCGACCGATGCTGCGATTGCGATTGCGGCAAACTTACGAACTGACATTTGTGTTCCTCTCGGGGGTAACCGTTGCCTATTTTACCCAGTGATTCCCTTGGATTCAGGCTCGTTCCGTGGTAAACTCGGGGTTTCCGAGAGGAATCCTCCCCATGAATCTTTCAGTTGGCGAAATCATCGTCTACCCACACCACGGCGCAGCCAAAATCGTAAAAATCGAGAAGCGCGAGTTCCTAGGTGTCAAAGAGCAGCACCTTCAGCTTCACGTCACCCAGGGCGACCTGACCATCTGGCTACCGTTCTCGAAGATCGAGAGCGTGGGCATCCGTGAGGTAATCGACGCCAAGGGGCTCAAGAAGGTCGTCACCATTCTTCAAGAAGAGTTCGTCGACGAGCCGACCAACTGGTCACGCCGCTACAAGGCCAACCTCGAGAAGGTTCAGTCTGGCGACGTTTACAAGATTTCAGAGGTCGTTCGCGACCTATGGCGCCGCGAGCTCGACAAGGTGCTTTCGGCAGGCGAGAAGCGCATGTTGGCTAAGGCCCGCCAGTTCCTCGTCGACGAAATCGCACTTTCGAAGAAGACCGACGCCGAAAAGGCCAACGCCTACCTCGACACCCAGCTAGCCGGCAAGAAGAAGTAATCATGACCGCCCGCGATCTTGCGGTGATCGTTGTCGCCGCCGGTCGTGGTGAGCGGTTGCTCGCTAATAAACCAAAAGCGTTCGTCGAGATTCTCGGCCGCACAATTCTTGAGCACTCGCTCACGCCACTTTCAAACTTGGATGCGCTCGCGCAGGTAATCATCGCCGCGCCTGCGACCCACCAGCAACCGGCTCTCGACATCGCCGACGTCGTTTTGGGTCGCGCAGTCGTTCGCATCGATGTTGTGGTTGGTGGCGAAACCCGTCAGCAGTCAATCGCAAATGCGCTTGCCGTGCTTTCGCACGAAGCAAAGATTGTTTTGGTGCACGATGCCGCTCGGGCTTTTGCCAGTACCGAGCTTTTTGCACGAGTAGCAAATGCCGTTCGCGAAACTTCGAGTGCGTGCATCCCTGCGGTTGAAATTGCCGACACCATCAAACGCGTTGAAGGTCAGAACGTTCTCGAGACGGTCGATCGTTCAACGTTGCGAGCGGCTCAAACTCCGCAGGGTTTTGTCGCCAGTGAACTGGTCGCCGCCTACCGCGAGGCAGGCGCAGACTTCACCGACGACGCAGCTTTGATGCAGTCACTTGGCCACAAGGTGCTCTTTATTGCAGGCGAGCCAAACGCCGAAAAGATCACGACACCTGGCGACTTGGTTCGCACTGTGGCACGTATTGCTGCAACGGGCTCGGCTGAAACCCGCACAGGCATTGGGGTAGACGTTCACCGCTTCTCGAGCGACCCAAACAAACCGCTTTACCTAGGCACCATCGAGTGGCCTGGCGTGCCAGGGCTTGATGGTCACAGCGATGGCGATGCCGTCTCGCACGCAATCGTCGACGCCCTGCTTTCGGCTGCGGGCCTCGGCGACATTGGCAGCAACTTCGGCGTAGACCGACCAGAGTTCGCCGGCGCAAACGGCGCAGTGTTCATCGAGGCAACCGTTGCACTTTTGGCGAAGGCCGGTTACAGCCCGCTAAATATTTCTGTTGAACTGGTGGGCAACCGTCCAAAGGTTTCAACTCAGCGCGCGGCAACCGAAGCGGCCTTGACCGCACTTGTTGGAGCACCGGTTTCATTCGGTGCAACCACAACCGACGGGTTGGGGTTCTTGGGCAACGACGAGGGTGTTGCGGCAGTGGCATCCGCGTTGATTATTGCTACCGAAGTTAGGCTGGGCTCATGAGCGCGCCGATCGGTTTGAGTCTTTACGACTCTAAGCTTCAGCAAAAGGTGCCGTTCATTCCGCTCACCGAAGGTCGAGTCGGCATCTACGTTTGCGGACCGACCGTGCAGAGCGAACCACACGCTGGTCATCTACGAAGCGCACTGGTTTACGACATTTTCAAATCTTGGATGAACCTGCTTGGCCTCGAAACCAAACTCGTTCGCAACGTCACCGATATCGACGACAAGATCCTCGATAACGCCTCTGCTCAAGGCATCGACTGGCGCGACTTGGCTGCCCGCATGAACGAGGCGTTCAACGAGGCTTACGCCAAGTTGGCAATCGCAGCGCCAGATGTCGAACCGAAGGCCACCGAGCACATCTTCGGCATGCAAAAGATTATTGCCTCGCTGATCTCGCGCGGGCATGCCTACCAGGCGACCGATGGCTCGGCAAACGTCTACTTCGACTCGGCAAGTTGGCCGGCCTATGGCGAGCTCACCAACCAGAAACTTGCCGACATGGATGGCGAAGCCGCCGCGGCTGGCAAACGTGCCGCCCACGACTTCGCGCTATGGAAGGCCCACAAACCTGGCGAGCCTGAAACCGCGTCCTGGCAGTCGCCTTGGGGGCTTGGCCGCCCAGGCTGGCACATCGAGTGCAGCGCAATGTCAACCGACTCGCTTGGTGGTCAATTCGATATTCATGGTGGCGGCCTCGACCTGCGTTTTCCGCACCACGAGAACGAGCTTGCTCAGTCGCGCGCGGCTGGTTTCGAATACGCGAACCACTGGGTGCACAACGGTCTAGTGAACTCAAATGGCACCAAGATGTCGAAGTCGCTCGGCAACTTCGTTTCGGCGGCCGATCTTTTCGAGCAAGACCCGCGTGGTCTTGCAACGCGCTATTACCTGCTCACCGCGCACTACCGTGCCAACCTCGAGTACCACGACGGAATCATCGAAGAGGCCAAGGCCAACATCGAGCGCATCGAAAACTTCTTGCGCCGTGCTGCGGAATATTTCGGGTCGACCATCAGTGACTCACACTTCTTGCCTGTGTACCAACACTGGCTTGGCGAGAAATTCATTGCTGCAATGAATGACGACCTTAACGTGCCGACTGCGTTGGCCGCATTGCATGACTCAATTCGTGAAGGAAATTCGGCCATCGATGCCGGCGAATCATCAGGTCTTGAGACTCCTCTGGTTCGAGTTTTGTGCATTTTGAATGTTTTGAACATCAACCCGATGGCGCCGCAATGGATTCGCAGGTCATCGGTCGATTCAGTTCGAGTCGAAGAACTTATCGCGGCACGAAACGCGGCACGCGCCGCAAAAGACTTCGCGGCGGCAGACGCCATCCTTGATGAATTAAGCAAGATGGGCGTTTCGATCGAAGACGCCGCAGGTAAAACGCATTGGAGTGTTGACTAATGGCAAAACCAGGACGCCCGGGAGCAGCAAAGGCCGGCAAGGGAGCCACTAAGGGGTCAGGCGGAAACAACAAGCGCCGACTCGAAGGCAAGGGCCCAACCCCAAAGGCTGAAGACCGCAAGAACCACAAGGCATACAAGGCCAAAGAGTTGCGCGCGCGCAGCGAGGCCAAGCACGGTAAGCCAACCCGCGGTGGCGCGAGCGCAGCAGCGCCCGCAGGTCGCCCGGCAGCTGGTTCGCGTGCTGCTGCCTCGACCGGTCGCCCAACCGCTGCTGGTTCACGCGCTGGTGCACCTCGCGCAGGTGCTCCGCGCGCAGCCGCTGCTGGCACCGGTCGCCCAGAGCGCATTTCAAGCCGCTCAGCAAACAAGACTGTCGGCAAGGGCCAGAAGCCGGTTGCGCGTCGTGGCGAATTCTTGGCACCTACCTCGCGCACCGCGGGTAACGCGGGTGCATCGAAGCGTTCGGGCTCTCGTGTAACCAAGGCAGAAAACGCAAGTGAAGTTCTGTCTGGTCGTAACTCGGTTCTCGAAGCTCTGCGTGCCAAGGTTCCGGCAACCGCGCTCTACATCGCACAGCGAATCGAAATGGATGACCGAGTCAAAGAGGCATTGCTGATCGCAAACGCTCGCAAGATTCCGATCAATGAAGTTACTCGCCCAGAGATCGATCGCCTTACCGGTTTCGACTCGGTGCACCAGGGCATCGCACTCTCGACTCCGCCGTATTCATACGCGCACCCGGCCGAGCTAGTCGACACCATCATCGGTCGCGGTCAACGCCCACTATTGGTCGCACTCGATGGAATTACCGACCCGCGCAACTTGGGTGCGATCATCCGTTCGGTTGCAGCGTTTGGTGGCCAGGGCGTAATCGTTCCGCAGCGTCGTTCGACCGGTGTCACCGCAGCAGCATGGAAAACTTCGGCGGGTGCCGCGGCTCGTGTTCCTGTTGCTCTTGCTGCCAACCTCACCAACACTCTGAAAGACCTGAAGAAGCGCGGCTTGTTCGTGGTTGGTCTTGACGGTGATGGCGACATGCAAATGACCGACTTCAAGCTCGGCACCGAGCCACTAGTGCTCGTCATCGGTAGCGAAGGTAAGGGCTTGTCGCGTCTGGTTCAAGAGAACTGTGATGCGATTGTGTCGATTCCGATTAGCGCAGCGACCGAGTCGCTCAACGCCGGTATCGCAGCTTCGGTTGCGCTTTACGAAGTCTCGAAGCGCCGCGCTAAGTAAGAGCTAGGCCAGTGCGCCTGGTTAGACCAGGTCACGCCAGTCGGGCAGGTTGTCTTCGTCGTCGTCGACCACGATGAGTCCGGTCGGCACGGCCTCTGGCATCATCAAAATGCCGCTGGTCGGCTCTAGGTAGGTCTCTTCGTCTCGGCGATTCACCAAAATCTCGTTCACGTAAGACTGAACCGCTTCTAGCAACGGGATGCCGTGATCGGCCTTCTCGGCCATGTACCACCGGTGTTCGAGCACCTGGTGAAAAATCTCGGCTGGCTCGAGTTTGCCGCGCAAGTCAATCGGAATCGCGCCAATTACCGGTTCGAACACCTTGCTCATCCACTCGTGGGCGAGCATTTCTTCGTCGGCACCTGGGCGTTGGTGTTTCAGTTTGTATTCGTCAATTGCGTTGAGCAGGCGACGTGCCTGGTTTTCTTCGACGTCCATGCCGGTTAGTTGGAGCAGTCGACGAGCGTGATGACCGGCGTCGACAACTTTCGGTTGAATCTTTACCCGGTTGCCCTCGGTGTCTGCGCGAATCGAAAGTTCACCAACGTCAAAACCGAGTTCGTTCAACTGCTGAATGCGACGACTGATCTTCCAGCGTTCTTTAGATTCGAAAACTTCTGCACCAGTGATGATTTGCCACAGCTGCGCATACTTGTCGACGATGCGTTGTGAGATTTCGATCGGGTTAACGCCAGCGTGTGCGTTACCCGAGGCAACCAAGTCCATGAGCTCGCCAGCGATATTGACTCGCGCGATTTCGAGATCGTTATCGCGCTGACCCTGCGAAAGACCGCTCTCGTAAAGTTGCCCGGTTTCGGCGTCGACCAGGTATGCGGCAAACGAGCCGGCATCGCGACGAAAAAGGGTGTTCGAAAGCGAAACGTCGCCCCAGAAAAAACCCACAATGTGCAAGCGCACCAACAACAGTGCCAACGCATCGACAAGACGCTTCGCGGTCTCAGGTCGCAATCCTTGCGACCACATCGCGCGATACGGCAACGAAAACTTTAGGTGACGAGTAACCAGCGCAGCCATCAGTTCTTCGCCCTGAGCATCCGTGCGGTTTCTCACAACGGCAAACGGTTCAACACACGGAATGCCGAGGCGGTTCAGGGCCTGCAGCATTTCGAACTCGCGACGGGCGAGCTCGGGCAGGGTCTCTTTGATGGCGACGATGTAGTCGTTTAGGTGCGCGAACCGCACGATGTGACGACTAAGTCCCTTTGGTAGCGCGGCAATCGCCTCTGCCGGCCAGGTCTCTAAAGGCAACTGCCACGGCAGATCCAGAAGTGCTGGTTCTACCGTGGCAGCTGTTATGTCTAGTGAAGACAAGGCGCCTTAGTTGATTCGCTCGCCCGACTCAGCGTCGAACAAGTGAACAATCGCTTCTCCCGATGGCTTCAAGAAGATCTTGTCGCCGTGCATTGGGTGGTTGCGAGCGTCAACACGCGAAACAATGTCGTGAGTGGTGCCTTCAACATCGGTGGTGCCGTATAGGTAACCGTCTGAGCCGAGCTCTTCGATTACGTCAACAGCAACAGGAACGCCCTTTGACTTGTCGACATCGAGGTTCTCTGGGCGAAGACCTACAACGATGGTCTTACCCTTTGCCTTAGCAAGGATGGCCGCAGTGACCGGAATCACAACGTTGCCGAACTGAACTCCGCCGTCAACCTTTGGCAAGGTCAACAAGTTCATCGCTGGCGAACCGATGAAGCCTGCAACGAAAACGTTGTTTGGCTTCTCGTAAAGGTTGCGAGGAGTGTCGACCTGCTGAAGAACGCCGTCCTTCATAACTGCTACGCGGTCGCCCATGGTCATTGCTTCGACCTGGTCGTGAGTCACGTAGACAGTGGTTACTCCGAGGCGACGCTGAAGCGATGCGATCTGAGTACGGGTCTGAACACGAAGCTTCGCATCCAAGTTTGAAAGCGGCTCGTCCATGAGGAACACCTGAGGCTTACGCACGATTGCGCGACCCATTGCTACACGCTGACGCTGACCACCTGAAAGTGCCTTTGGCTTGCGAGCTAGGTATGGCTCGAGGTCAAGAAGTTTGGCTGCTTCGAGAACGCGCTCTGCACGCTCCTCTTTGCTAACGCCAGCGATCTTCAACGCGAAACCCATGTTCTCTGCCACGGTCATGTGTGGGTAGAGAGCATAGTTCTGAAAGACCATTGCGATGTCGCGGTCTTTTGGTGGGGTGTCGGTGACGTCGCGGTCACCGATGCGAATGCTACCCTCGTTGACCTCTTCAAGGCCTGCGAGCATACGTAGCGAGGTTGACTTACCGCAACCCGAAGGACCAACCAAAACCAAGAACTCGCCATCGGCGATCTCTAGGTTTAGCTTGTCAACTGCTGGGCGCACGCCACCTGGGTACAGGCG
>JBJTNB010000018.1:0-3243 GCA_046073845.1 Micrococcales bacterium | reverse complement strand
ACAACAACGTCGGGTTTCTGATCAGCGATGGCACCCAAGGCGCTTTTAGAGTCCAGAAGTGAACTGAGTTCCTTTACCAGAACCCGATTCTTGACCTGCTCGTCGACTGACTTGGACACATAAGACTTCCAGAAGTCCTTGGTGCCAATCGGCGAAACGAGGTTGTGGAAGAAAGTTTCGGCAGCCATGTCGGAACGTTCAACCGCAAGCAACAGCTCGCCACCTTCGCGTTCCAATCCAAGAGAAAGCCCCCCACAGCCAGCAAATAGGTCGACGTAAGTGAAGTTTGGTTTCTTAGACATGGTTCCATTGTCTACTGAACCTGAGACAAAGTCCAGGACCGTCGCGCATTTTGTGGATAAATTGCTGGATTTCGTAAAAAGTGGATAATTTTTGCGCAAAAGGGCAGCAGGTTGCACATATGTTGCACGCCGGTGCGCAATGTGCTTGATATGGTTGACCCAGTAAGGGCTTCAGGCTGTTAGGTAAGAACCTTCTAATCTCTTGGTCGCAGGTTCGATTCCTGCCGAGGGCGCGAAGCCCGAGCGTGGCGAATCTATGATTCGACGCGCTGGCTGAGACCACCACTGGTGTCGATTTACCCGGGGTTGTTTATACACAAGGTGCTTTCGCGGCCAACCTATGCACGGATTTGTGCCCAGTGCCCACGCGATTTCGTTTATTTTCTACCCTCAACGTATTGCCTCCGAGGCTGACTCCTAGGGATCCAAAAGCCGGCCGCTTTTCGCTTCCCCCAGGAAGAGAAAGGAGGCAATACGTGTGAGTAATAACTCAGTCAAACGGCGGGCCGCCGAGTTGGTTTTCCAACTGGCAGGCCTGCCGCTTGACAACACGTTACTGCTGACGTTGCAGGTGCTTTTTGCACTTCTGCATAAATAGCAGAGGAGCGACCGAGAAAGCCCCTCGGTCGTTTCCCTACAACTCGCTCAGTATTGCACCGGCCAATACCTCGATGTCAAGTCGACGAGCGCAGGCTCAATACACTTTGAGCATGAGCCTGACCATTCCTGAACCTCGACTAATCGATCCTCAAAGTGTCACTCCATATCGCTGGGGCATCATGGGGGCGGCCAAGATCGCCGATGCATTTGTTGGCGGAGTAAAGCAGTTGGGCGGGCAGCAGGTAGTGGCAGTAGCCAGCCGTACTCCCGGTAAGGCCGAGACGTTCGCGGCTAAGCACAACTTGGAATGGCACGACAACTACGAAGACCTGCTTGCTCGCGAAGATATCGACATCATTTACATTCCAACCCTGCCAAACCAGCATCGCGACCACGCGCTACTTGCAATAGCTGCCGGCAAACATGTGCTGCTCGAAAAGCCTGTGACTCTGCGCGTTTCTGAAGCCGAAGAGATTTTCTCCGCGGCGAAGGCAAAAGGCGTGCTCGTCATGGAGGCGATGTGGACTCGCTACCTGCCTCAATACGACTCGATTCGCCAAATACTTGAAGCGGGCACGCTGGGCGAAATCGAACTCATCAGCGTGACGATGTGCCAGGCCAACGGTTCGGTTCCGCGACTGTTCACCAAGAATCAGGGCGATCCGTTTTTTGACATGGGCATCTATCCGGTGAGCTTCGCGCAAAGCTTTCTGGGGGAGCCAATCGGCATCACGGCACAGGGCATCCTTGCTGAAAATGGGATCGACCAAGAGGTATCGGTGCAACTGCGCTATGCAAATGGTGCGCGTGCATACATCTTGTTATCTGCAATCTCGGCGATCTCTGGAGCAGCGCACGTTGGCGGATCGAAAGCGAAGCTAACGGTTGGCCCTGAGTTCTTCATTCCAACCAGGATGCAGCTTGCAGGAATCGACATGTACGACCCGGTCACGGAATGGGTTGATACCAATCCCGTGCAGGGGCACCACGGGCTTGGATATCAGGCAACCGCGATGGCTAAGTTCATCGACGATGGCTTGCTCGAGTCGCCATACGAATCGCACGAGCAATCGCTGGCAAACCTGCGAGTCTGCGAAGAGGTAGTTCGGCTTATTGGCGCTGAGATTTACTGAGCAGGCTGAGGCCTTCGACGGCCAATTCGTGATCCTGCTCTTGTGGCAGGCCGCTAATGGTGACGGTTGCAACTATGCCTTCAACACCCTCTACACGAATGGGCACACAGCCTCCGTGCGGGGTGAAGTCGCGACCGGGTAAATCCATCAGCGCCAGGTAATCGGTGCCGAGCGCAGTCTTGAGTGAGATTTGCCAGCTCGATTCACCGACCAACAGCACTAGGTTGCGCTTTCGTCTCGCCCAGTCGAAGTTTGCGGTCGTCGCCCCAGGTAGCATCACCGAAAAGAGTGGGGTGTCTACCTGCCTGATGTCAATCACGATAGGAAGCGAGCGTTCGGTGGCAAGTTCGCGCAGGATAGTGCCGAGTTGCCAGGCATCCTGGAGGTCGAATTTCTTGAGCGCTAAACCGGCAAGCTTTTCGGTGGATTGAGTTAGTTTTTGCTGCAACTCTGCGGAATCGGCGACCATGCACCCACGCTAAGCGACACAGTTGGTTTCCACAAGACGGGCGAAGTCGATGGCAAGATTGAGTCAATATCCTCTTGATGCGGGCAGTAGTCGGGCGAAGAAGCCTCGGCGGGGGACCCTCGAGGAGCCACCATGATCGACCGCAACCGCCTTGACGAACTGTTTGTTCGAGAACGCGCAACCTTTGCAGAGCGCAACCCAAAGTCGAAGGCCGCATACGATGCCGCCGATAACCTCTTCGGTCGCGTGCCAATGACCTGGATGAACAAGAAGGCCGGTGGCTTTCCGATTTACTTTGACCGTGCGCAAGGCAATCGCATCTGGGACATCGACGGTCACGAATACATCGACTTTGCACTTGGAGACACAGGCGCGATGGCCGGCCACTCGAATCCGGTGGTTATCGATGCAATCGAGCGACGCATCCGTGCGCAGGGCGGGCTGACCACCATGTTGCCAACCGAGGATGCGCAGTGGGTTGCCAAAAACCTGACCGAGCGCTTCGGTATGACCAAGTGGAGCTTTTCGCTGACCGCAACCGACGCTAACCGTTGGGCAATCCGCCTAGTTCGTGCAATTACCGGCAAACCGAAGATCTTGTTCAACGCTTACTGCTATCACGGTTCGGTCGATGAGGCACTAATCGTGGTTGGTCCAGACGGTGAGGGTATGAGCCGTCCTGGCAATGTTGGCTCGCCGGTTGATGTGACCGAAACTTCTCGTGTCGCCGAGTTCAACG
>JBJTNB010000017.1:0-3163 GCA_046073845.1 Micrococcales bacterium | reverse complement strand
CCGGGCCAAGAATTTCAGGAATTACATCGCCCGCTTTGCGAAGCACGATGGTGTCGCCGATCTTTACGCCCTTGGCCTTGACAACATCCTGGTTGTGAAGAGTCGCAAACTCGACGACCGAACCGGCAACCTTGACCGGCTCAACTACGGCGTAAGGGGTAGCGCGGCCCGTACGACCAACAGAAACACGGATGTCGACCAGCCTGGTGTGCACCTGTTCTGGCGGGTACTTGTAGGCGATAGCCCAGCGCGGGGCGCGTGAGGTGTAGCCAAGTTCGGCCTGTTCGCTGCGCTCGTCGACCTTAATGACTACGCCGTCGATTTCGTGTTCGAGGTCGTGGCGGTGCTTCTCGAAGTTCTCGATGTACGCCCAAATCTCGTCGAGGGTTCCGACCACCTTGAAACGCTCACTGGTCGGCAAGCCCCAGCGCTTGAGCAGAGCGTAAAGCTCGCTCTGGTTGTTTAGCGGGGCGTCGCTCCAAGCACCTATGCCGTGCACCAACATTTGCAATGGGCGGCTCGCTGTTACCTTCGGGTCTTTCTGGCGCAAAGAACCAGATGCCGAATTGCGCGGGTTGGCGAATGGCGCTTTACCCTCGGCAATCAAGCCAGCGTTGAGCTGATTGAACTCGGCAACAGCGAAAAAGATCTCGCCACGAATTTCGACAACCGGTGGATGCCCCTCGCCTAGCAAAGTGTGCGGAATACCCTTGATGGTTTTTACGTTTGCGGTGACGTCTTCACCGACGACTCCATCACCTCGCGTTGCAGCCGAAACCAATTTGCCATTTTCGAAGCGCAAGTTGATGGCAAGGCCATCAATCTTAAGCTCGCACAAGTAACCCTTGGCCGGCGCCTTAGTCACCCAAGCGGCAAGTTCATCGCGCGAGAAAACGTTGTCGAGTGACCACATGCGATCGAGATGCTGAATTGGGCTAAAGGTTGTCGTTGCGCTGCCGCCCACTGATTGCGTTGGCGAATCGCCGGTAATCAGTTCAGGATGCTCGGCCTCTAGCGATTCGAGCTCGCGCATCTGAGCGTCGTACTCGGCGTCTGAAATCAACACGCTGTCTTGTTCGTAATAGGCGCGACGGTGTTTGTTGATTTCATCGACGAGTTCGCCGATGCGGCTAGCTGCTTGCTCGCGGGTCATGCGCCAGCCTGCACTAGCGGCACCGCAGAGACCGTGCGATCGATTGTGGTCTGCCCGAGTACTCGAGTGCCAACATACAAAACGGCCGTCTGACCTGGCGCAACGCCAAGCAGCGGCTCGGCTAGCCGCATGACCAGTTCGCCATCGACAAGCGCGGCTTGGCAGGCAACCGGGTCGGCGTGGGCGCGAACCTGAACCTCGGCATCGAACCAGTCGTGCGGGTTGGCAGGCACAGACCCGCACCAGGTAAAACGCGAGCCTGCAAGTTCGACGACAGCAAGGGCATCGTGCGGGCCAACCACAACTTCGTTGGTCTTTGGGCGAATTTCAAGAACGAAGCGCGGCTTGCCATCGGCGGCAGGGCGACCAAGGTTCAACCCCTTGCGCTGCCCAACCGTATAACCGTGAGTACCGGTGTGCTCACCAAGAACTGTGCCGTCTCGGTCGACAATGTTGCCCGTGTTCTCACCCAACTTCTCGTTGAGCCACTCGCGGGTGTCGCCCTCTGGAATAAAGCAGATGTCGTAGCTGTCTGGCTTGTTCGCGACCGTCAAACCTCGAGCAGCAGCCTCAGCACGGATGTCGTCTTTCGATGCGCTAGCGCCAATCGGAAAGTAAGCATGTTTCAGCTCATCGGCGGTAAGCACACCGAGTACGTAACTCTGATCTTTGGCATAAGCATTTGAGCGGTGCAGTTCGAGTGCACCATCGTCGCCAGTCAAGACTGTTGCGTAGTGACCGGTGCAGACTGCATCGAAACCCAGAGCCAGTGCTTTTTCAAGTAGAGCCGCGAATTTGATGCTCTCATTACAGCGCATGCACGGGTTTGGTGTGCGGCCGGCCGTGTATTCGGCCATGAAGTTGTCAACTACGTCGGCTTTGAATCGTTCGCTGAAATCCCAGACGTAATAAGGAATGCCGAGTTTGTGGGCCGCGCGCTGGGCATCCATGCTGTCTTCGATGGTGCAGCACCCGCGTGAACCGGTGCGCAAAGTGCCAGGCATTCGTGAAAGCGCAAGGTGAACACCAACAACTTCGTGACCGGCCTCGACCGCTCTGGCGGCTGCGACGGCGGAGTCAACCCCACCAGACATCGCAGCTAAAACCTTCATAGGGTCAAGTTTAAGCGCGACTAGCGACGTTGAACCATGCCGGTGGTCGGCCGGCGAACGGTGAACGGCTAGTGAATCGCCGCCCGCGCCTGAGCCACGGCGGCAGGCAGAACAGCCAGGAACCGATCAATCTCGGCCTCGGTGGTCTCAAGCCCAATGGTCACGCGCAAACAGCCCGATGCCTCTAGCTCATCGCGACCCATGGCGAGCAACACGTGCGAAGGCCGGGCAACACCGGCCTGGCAGGCCGAACCGGCCGAAACCGCGATGCCCTGCTCGTCGAGCAAGAACAGCAGTGCGTCTGACTTGAGCCCACTGAATAAGAAGTGCGAGTTGTGAGGCATGCCAGGCGCGGTTTCGATGTTGAATCGGGCACCTTCGATCTGCAATACAGCCGCCTTGATCTTTGCAGTCAAGGCCGATGTGTGCGAAACAAACTCGTCGTGTTCGGCAATCGAAAGCTCGACAGCGTGCGCGAAAGCCAACGCCCCAGAGTAGTTCATGGTGCCGCTTCGCAATCCACGTTCTTGACCACCACCGTGAATCAGCGAGGTCAACTGCCAGGCGCGAGCCAGGATCAACGCGCCGGTGCCAACCGGTGAGCCAACCTTGTGCCCAGTGATGCTCATCGCGGCAAGACCCGACGCCGCGAAGTCAATCGCAACATGACCGAGCGCAGCGACGGCATCCGAGTGAACGGGCACGCCAAATGGAGCCGCGATGTCACAAACCTCACGGATGTCGGTGATCACACCGGTTTCGTTGTTGCCCCACATCAGTGAGATGAGAGCCACCTGGTCGGCTCGAGTTGCAAGCACCTCCGCGAGCGCGGCTAAGTCAACAACTCCGTCTTGCCCAACCGGTAACCAAATGACTTCTGCACCTTCGTGCGCTTCGA
>JBJTNB010000016.1:0-18903 GCA_046073845.1 Micrococcales bacterium | reverse complement strand
CCGGCGGCAACCTCGGCTCGAATCACGGTTTGGATTGCCTCACCGAGTACCTCCCAGTTTTCTGAGAGATCGGCGTCAAGTACCGGACGGTTGAGTTCGATTTCGCCAAGACCCTTGATTACGTTGTCGATGGCAAGAAGTGAGTGGCCGAAGCCTACGCCGATGTTGCGCTGCGACGACGAGTCGGTGAGGTCACGCTGAAGGCGAGAGGTCACTAGGGTTGCGGCAAGCGAATCGAGAATTGCGTTGGACAACTCGAGGTTTGCCTCTGCGTTTTCAAAACGTATCGGATTCACCTTGTGCGGCATTGTTGATGAACCGGTAGCACCCGCCTGTGGAATTTGCTTGAAGTAGTTCTGCGAAATGTATGTCCAGATGTCGGTGCAGAGATTGTGTAGCACACGGTTGAAGTGTGCGATCGCGGTGTAGAGCTCTGCTTGCCAGTCGTGCGATTCAATCTGTGTGGTCAAGGGGTTGAAGCTCAGGCCCAGGCCTTCGACCAGGGTGCGAGCCTCGGTCTGCCAATCGACACTTGGTACCGCAACGACGTGAGCCGAGAAGGTTCCGGTTGCGCCCGAAAACTTGCCGAGGTAGTCGGCGGCTTCGATTCGAGCGAGCTGACGATTCAAGCGGTGAACGAAGACGGCCAACTCTTTACCAACGGTTGTCGGCGTTGCCGGCTGACCGTGAGTGCGACTCAGCATTGCGACCTCGGCATAAGAAGTCGCGAGACCGGCAAGCTTGGCAATCAAAGTTTTTGCACGCGGCACCCAAACATCGTTGACTGCGGCCTTCACGGTGAGGGCATAAGAAAGGTTGTTGATGTCCTCGCTGGTGCAGGCGAAGTGCGCCAGTTCCGACAGATCGGTGCGACGAATTATGGCGAGTTGCTCGCGAATGAAATACTCGACGGCCTTCACATCGTGACGGGTGACCGCCTCGGTGGCCGCCAATTTTGCCACGTCGGCATCCGAGAAGTTTGCAACAACCGCGCGCAAGGCCGCCTGTTCGGTGAGATCGAGGGTGCGTGAGTTTGAAAGCACTTGGCGGTTAGCCAGCTGAATTAGCCACTCAATCTCAACGTGAATGCGGGCGCGGTTTAGTCCAGCCTCGCTGAGGTGTTCGCCGAGTTCAACCACGGCAGCTTGGTAGCGGCCATCAAGGGGGCTAAGTGGTTGATTAGAAAGTTTGCTCACAGGCATATTCTGCCCTATTGCTATGCACAGATTCAGCGACCGCACCCAATGTGCAAAATGAAAAATGAAACATGGACGCATGACTGACATAACGAAACAACTTTCAGTTGCTGCCGCGGCGGTACTAGAAGCCCTGCCAAATCATTTTGATTTTCAGGGCCCAAGTGCGGCGGCACTCGCCCAGACGATCTCTGCACTGGCTGATGAGGTTGAAGGGCTAGTACAGGCACTTTGGGGGTTCAATGCCGACCACCGTCGTTAAGCGTTCGGAATTCGATCGAATCAGGTCAGCACTCTTTCACGCTGGTGAACTGATTGCGCTCGAGGCTCTGATTACCTCGCCGGCCTTTCCGCTGCACATTTTGCAAATCTTGCAGCGACTACCTGTGCTCGTGACTCGCATTCGCGACCTGCTGGTCTCGGTTGAGGCGGCGGCCGTGGGGTTTTTCGAAGCCGAGCAAAAGGTGATCGCACACGTTACCGATTCTCGCGTTGGCGTGATGGAGGTTGCGGCCCTTGCCCTGGCACCGATTGCCAGAGTTGCACTTGGTGCGGGTGTGGCCTGGGTGAAGTTTGATCGAGCTATGCCAGGGCAGTTGGCCCCAGTTAGCACGACCGACCTAGTGGCACGCCTGGCCGAAGTCGGGGCGATGAAGAAACCGACAATGCGCATCGATACGTATGAGGTAAATGTGCAGAGCATCAACCCGTCGCGACGCTTCGTGGTTTATGTTCCAGGCACAAAGGCTTTCTTGGGCGGTCCGCTCGACATGCGAACCAACGTGCTCGAGCTAGCTGGAGTGCGCAGCCCGGTTGAAGCGGCGGTCGAACTGGCTCTAGAAAAAGTAGGTGCCGCGTCGGGCGACAGGGTCACGGTGGTCGGGCACTCTTTGGGTGGCATGGTCGCTGTCAGCCTTGCCGAGCGTAGCAAAACCGGGCAAGTTCCATATTCTGTAGATAAAGTGCTTGAAATCGGAGCGCCAGTGGGGCGTCATTACCCGATATCTGGTCTGAAATTACTCTCAGTGGATGGCAAAGGTGATTTGATTCCACTTTTAGACGGTTTCGGGGTTCCTCAATGGGCCGGATCGAGCCAATTGCGGCTCGACCAAGGCATAAACCCGGTGAAAAATCACGAAATAGAGGGATATCTCAGCCAGCTAGAGGCAATGCCGGAAGAGGCGGGCTGGCAGGCCTTTGGTGCCATTGATTCCAGAGCAGGGCTAGCCCGCTACTTCGAGTTTGGGGTTACCGGAGTGCCTTGGTGAATAGTTTGCGCCCGATGAAGCTGAGCACGCTCAGAATCAGACCACCGAGTATCGCCCAGCCCAGCGAGGTAATCGCTAAGCCTTCGTGAGTAAAGCCGTCGATGCTGAAGATCGGTGAACCAATCAACTGCGACAGCCAAGCCACAAAGAGCAGCAGAGCGCCGTTGATGACGAGATTGATCAGGCCGAAAGTAAGTATGTAGAGCGGAAATGACAGCACCTTGATTACTGGCCCAATAACTGCGTGAACCAGGCCAAAGATGGCCGCAACCAAAAGGTAAGACAAGATAACGAACCAGGTGTTTCCACCGCCATATGGGGCAAGTTTGATTGGCGGAACAATGGTGGTTACCAGCCAAAGGCCGACAGCGTTGATAAGTGTGTTTACAAGAAATCGAACCATGCTCAGATTGTGCCACAAGGTAGATTTGTGCCTGTGAGTATTGACGCCGAATCCCCAATGGTGCAGTTCCTGTCGCCAGATGGCGAAGTTCGTGTTCCAGCGCACCTCGCCCAGTATGGCGAGTATCTTCGCGAGCTTACCGAGCAGGACTACCTGAAGTTTTATCGTGACATGGCCCGGTGCCGTCGTTTCGACAATGAAGCAAATGCTTTGCAGCGCCAGGGTCAGCTCGGACTCTGGATTCCGGCAATCGGCCAAGAAGCTGCGCAGATTGGTTCTGGTTACGGCGTTGGCCCTAACGACCACATTTTTCCGAGCTATCGCGAGCACGGCGTAGCGATCACACACGACATCGAGTTGATGTCAATTCTCAAAATGCTCCGCGGTGTTAATCACGGTGGATGGAACCCAGAAGAAACCCGTTTTCACCTTTACGCGATTGTGCTCGGCACCCAGGTGTTGCACGCAACCGGTTATGCAATGGGTGTGAAGTTCGACGGCAAGGTCGCAACTGGCAACAAGGCTGACGACCTCGCGGTGATTTCATACTTCGGCGATGGCGCGACTGCCGAAGGTGACGTTAGCGAAGCCCTTCTGTTCGCGGCGGTCAACGAATCTCCGATTGTGTTCTTCTGTCAGAACAACCAGTGGGCGATTTCTTCACGCACCGATGCACAGACCAAGGTTCCGCTTTACCGTCGCGGCGAAGGCTTCGGTGTTCCTGGCACTCGTATCGACGGCAACGATGTACTTGCTGCCTATGCGGTTACTAAGAAACACATGGATGATGCGCGCTCTGGCCAAGGACCACATCTCATAGAGGCACTGACATATCGAATCGGTGCACACACCACAAGCGACGATCCAACTAAATATCGTGAAGACGCTGAAGTTGAATATTGGAAAGCGCGCGACCCGCTAGATCGCCTCGAGAAGTTCCTTCGAAACAATGGCATCGGTCAAGATTTCTTCGACGATGTTGCTCACGCGGGTGAAGAACTGAGTCGTGAAATTCGCGAAGCAACTTTCGCGTTGAAACCACCACCTGTCGAAAACATGTTCAAGCACGTTTACTCGCAGCAACACCCATTAATCGACGAACAACTTGCTTGGCTCGAAAACTACGAGGCGTCGTTCGGCGGTGAGCAGTAGTGAACAACATCCAAGAAATGGCAATCGCTAAGGCCATTAACGCTGGTCTTCGTCAGGCCATGATCAACGATCCGAAAGTTCTACTTTTTGGTGAAGACGTTGCCGAGCTCGGTGGCGTGTTTCGCGTGACCGAGGGTCTGCACAAAGAGTTCGGTCAGCAACGTGTTTTCAACTCACCGATTGCCGAGGCCGGCATCGTCGGCACCGCAATTGGCTTGGCAATGCGTGGTTACCGACCAGTAGCCGAGATTCAGTTCGACGGATTCATCTTTCCGGCGTTCGATCAGATAACCAGCCAGTTGGCGAAACTGCAGAACCGCAGTGAAGGCTTCATGACAATGCCGGTGGTCATCCGTGTGCCATATGGCGGCGGCATCGGTGCCGTCGAACACCACAGCGAAAGCCCTGAGGCGTACTTCGCACACACACCAGGTTTGCGCGTGGTCAGCCCGAGCAATGCGAACGATGCTTACTGGATGATTCAGCAAGCAATCGAGTCGACCGACCCAGTGCTGTTTTTCGAACCGAAGCGCCGCTACTGGCAAAAGGGCCAGGTTAATCTCGATGGTGCACCTGGTCATTTGCACGCCGCTGCGATTTTGCGCCCGGGCACTGATGTGACCATCGCAACTTATGGCCCAATGGTTCCGGTCGCATTGCAGGCTGCAGAAATCGCAGCGACTGAAGGCAACAGCCTCGAAGTAATTGACATACGTTCGATGTCTCCAATCGATTTCGCAACCATCGTTGAATCAGTGAAGCGCACTGGTCGACTTGTTGTTGCTAGCGAGGCAAGCACCTTCGTTTCGGTTTCTTCAGAAATCGCAGCGCGCGTTGCAGAGCTCGCGTTCTATCACCTCGAGGCACCGATCATCCGTGTTGGTGGTTTTGATGTTCCGTATCCTGCGGCAAAACTCGAAGAAATTTTCTTGCCAGATGCAGACCGCATTCTCGAAGCCGTCGACCGCGTGTTGGCTTACTAGGAGTTATCGATGAGTCAGATCGCATATTTCAATTTGCCGGATGTCGGCGAAGGACTAACCGAAGCCGAGATCGTCAGCTGGAAAGTCGCTGTTGGCGATCGCGTATCTGTGAACCAGATCATCGTCGAAATTGAAACCGCGAAGTCGCTCGTGGAATTGCCTTGCCCTTTCGAAGGTGTTGTCACCGAACTTCTTGCTGCCGAAGGTCAGACCGTTGAGGTTGGCAAACCGATCATCGCTGCCACCGTTACTGACGGAGCGGTCGGCGCCACCGCAACGGCATCAATGCCGATCGTGAATGCCGAAGTTGCACAGGCGGCACACCAGGCGGTTGCCGATGCAGCGGCATCGGTTGCAAGCGAAGAAGTCATGAAGCCACTGGTTGGCTATGGAGTGGCGGCAACTGCCGGCCATTCGCGTCGTGCCGGCCGCGGCCCAATCACTCCGGTTCCAGTGGTCGCACCAACGACTTCGGCAATTCCGTTGATCCCTGGCGCTCCAGCAACGGGCCTCATCGCCGTTGTTCCTGCAGATCAAAACGTGATTGCCAAGCCGCCAATTCGCAAGCTGGCCAAAGACCTTGGCGTTGACCTGACCAAAGTCGTCGCCACCGGATACGCAGGCGAGATCACTCGCGAAGATGTTCTTGCTGGCGCTCAGCAAGCGAGCGTGTTTAAGAATCTTTCGACTCCACAGCCTAAGAGCGAGCGTGAAGAGCGCATCCCGGTAAAGGGCGTGCGCAAGGCGATTGCAACCGCGATGGTTAAGTCGGCATTCACCGCACCGCACGTGAGTATCTTTGTCGACGTCGATGCCACACGCACCATGGAATACGTGAAGCGCTTGAAGAACTCGGCAGACTTCGCCGGCGTGAAAGTTACGCCACTGCTCATCATGGCGAAGGCGATGATGTGGGCGGTTCGTCGCAACCCGACCGTGAACTCGACCTGGACCGACGAAGAAATCATCGTGCACAACTTTGTGAACTTCGGCATTGCTGCGGCGACACCGCGCGGCTTGATTGTTCCGAACATCAAGGATGCAGACAAGATGTCGCTACTCGAATTGGCAAAGGCCATCGAGCAGCTTTCTGTTACAGCGCGTGAGGGTAAGACCACACCTGCCGACATGTCTGACGGAACCATCACCATCACGAACATCGGTGTGTTCGGCGTCGACACTGGAACCCCGATTTTGAACCCAGGCGAGGTAGGCATCGTTGCTCTCGGCTCGATTCGTCAGAAGCCTTGGGTTGTCGATAACGAGATCGTGATTCGTCAGGTCACCACCATCGGCGCGACCTTCGATCACCGCGTGGTCGATGGTGACGTGGCATCGCGTTTCGTGCAAGACGTCGCCTCGGTCATCGAAGAACCAGCGCTGCTGCTCGACTAGTCTCTGGAACCAGGCCATCCGGGTAGTGCCGTTATTGACAATCATTTTCAATAAGAGTTAGTCTGTGGTCAGTGGCCCAAGGGCCCGACCGAGGAGGCCCTATGAGTGTGCACGCCGAGACCTGGTTCGACATTTTCAGCGACCCAAACCACATCGTCGCCGAGCTGCTCTGGACATTGCTGCAAGACGGATTCATTGGCTGGTTCATGTATGGCTTCGTCTGGAAAAAAGTGGTCTTGCCGAAGATCCGCAAGGACATCCACGAAGAAATCGACCAAGAGCACGGCATCGAACACGACGACGAGATTGCCTAGCCGCACCTGGCCGGCCGATGACCGAACCTAAACGCCGAAATACCCGACAGCGCGACGCAGTTCGCCATGCCCTGGGCGAAGCCACCGGCTTTGTCAGCGCCCAGCAACTGCACCAAACCCTCTCGAAACACGGCTCGACCATTGGTCTGGCGACCGTTTACCGAACCTTGACCGACCTAGCCGGTGCGGGTGAGGCCGATGCCCTGCAATCCCAGGATGGCGAGGCCCTATACCGAGCCTGTACCACTAACCATCACCATCATTTGATTTGTCGTGGCTGTGGCCTCACCGTCGAAATCGAGGCCAGCAGTCTTGAGAAGTGGGCCGAGAACGTGGCATCCGAGCACGGATTCAGTCAGGCCGACCACACCGTAGAAATCTTCGGGATTTGCCCAAAATGTGCTAACTCCGGGGTTGCTTAAGGCTCTAGATATTCCCTAAACTTGTGAGGTTGCTCTTGCGACCAAAACTTTCACAAGCCTCAAGCTGATCTGCTTGTCGCTTGCCCTCTACAAGGAGAACCAAATGGCTGCGTATTGCCAGGTGACTGAGACCGGACCACAGTTCGGCCACCACGTCTCGCACGCTCAGAACAAGACCAAGCGTCGCTTCAACCCGAACATTCAGAAGAAGACTTACTTCGTTCCTTCGCTGAAGCGCAACGTCACCCTAAACGTCTCAGCACGCGGCATCAAGGTAATTGATGTTCGTGGCATCGAGGCAGTAGTTGCCGAGCTTCAGGCTCGTGGCGAGAAGATCTAAGGAGATCTAGCTAATGGCCAAGAAAGACAAGGACATCCGTCCAATCATCAAGCTTCGTTCGACCGCAGGCACTGGTTACACCTACGTAACCAAGAAGAACCGTCGCAACGACCCAGACCGTATGGTGCTAAAGAAGTACGACCCAGTTGTACGTCAGCACGTTGAATTCCGCGAGGAGCGCTAAAAATGGCTAAGAAGAGCAAGATCGCAAAGAACGAGAAGCGCAAGGTCATCGTTGAGCGTTACGCAGAAAAGCGTCTCGCACTGAAGAAGGCTTTGGTTGACCCAGCGTCGACCGACGCACAGCGCGAAGAGGCACGCCTCGGACTGCAGAAGCTTCCACGCAACGCATCGCCAGTGCGCGTTCGCAGCCGCGACGCAATCGACGGTCGTCCACGTGGTGTTCTCACCAAGTTCGGCGTATCGCGTGTTCGCTTCCGCAACATGGCACACCGCGGTGAGCTTCCAGGTATCACCAAGTCATCTTGGTAATCCAAACTCTTTAGAACGGTCCGGCGAAAGCCGGACTTTTCTTTTTAAACGTCGGTTACTCGTGGTTGCTGATCATCGTCACCTGCGGTGGCCTCGCCCAGCGCGTCTCGGCACAGCCTCGCCCGCGCTCGGGGCTCGCGTGTTCGCTTCCGCAACATGGCACACCGCGGTGAGCTTCCAGGTATCACCAAGTCATCTTGGTAATCCAAACTCTTTAGAACGGTCCGGCGAAAGCCGGGCAGATTTGGCCAACCCGGGCCGGCCTGAAGCCCTTTGTTTTCCTCGCCTCCAGCGGCGACAAGGCTGAAACCCGCTAATTCACTGGGATGCAGGGACGACGGCATCCTTGGAGCGCTTTCCACAGGCCACAAAATTGCCCACTTTTCCACAAATTACGCGGGTTCTAGGCCCGCAACACGCCGAGAGGCTAACATTGGCGCGGAACTACACCGCTGTAGTTTGTAGTTTGACGAAACGTCAAAACGTATCTAGTCCAGGAGGACAACATGTCAGCACTAAACAAGGGCGAGCTCGTAGCAGCAGTTGCAGAGCAGACCGGTGAGTCGCAGGCCGCAGTCAACCGCGTTGTTGACGCATTCTTCGACACCATCGCAAAGACCGTAGCCAAGGGTGGAAAGGTCACCATTCCAGGTTGGTTGTCAGTTGAGAAGGGTCACCGTGCAGCTCGCACTGGTCGCAACCCTCAGACCGGCGCAACCATCCAGATCCCTGCATCGAACACCGTAAAGGTTTCGGCAGGCTCGAAGCTAAAGGCTGCTGTTAAGTAATCCAGCTTCTAAGAAAAGGGCGTCGACTTCGGTCGGCGCCTTTTTCTTTTGCTCGGATGTCGGTGCCCGGCAATAGTTTGGCAACATGAAACGTTCAACTCGAATCATCAGCGCATCCGTGATTTTTGTTTTGGTCACCCTTGGCCTGGTGAACATCGCACAAGTTGCCTATGCCGCAGACTCGGTGACAGTACCTGGGCAAGTGACTGTCGATCAGTGCCCAATCGGTTACCAGTACTCGATCGGCATCGAAGCGCGCATCGGTGTAGGCATGTTCACCATTTGTAACGCACCGCCAACCGCTGAAGACTTACTTCGCCAGGCACAAGACAATGATTTTCAGGCACGCATACAAGCGGCCGAAGATGCAGCCGGTACTGAGTCTGCGCGGCTAAACGCTGAAAACCCGGGGCAACAAATTTGTGTTCAATGGGGTCCGATTCTTCATGCGAATGGGGTGTCGCAGTCTTCGGGTGGAGTTTGCGCAAACGTTGTGCAACCCAGCATCGTCGCACCGACAATGGCACCCAGTGCGACCCCGTCGGCAGGCTCGAGTGAAGCAACAGCGATTGACGCTCCAGCGCTCAATAATGCTCCACCCGTTACGACCAGCGCAATCAAAGTGATTTACAGCTCACGAACCAAGTCGGTTTGCAAAGTGATCGCCAACAAAGTTGTTCGAGTGAAGGCGGGCTCTTGCGTCTTGCAAGTGACAACAACAGATTCTTCTGGTGTGAAATCATCAAGCCTTAAGAAAGTCGTGTTCAGTAAATAGGCTTGTCGGGTGAGTTCAATCCAATCCAAATTGCCCGAGGGTTCTGCTGCTCGGCGACTCACAATTCTTTTCCTGGGATCAATTTCGCTATTGGGTCTAACCTCTCTCGCGTTGTTCATCGGCGGAGCGGCTTCGCCGCTGTTGATCGCTGACCCGGGTGCGTTCGTTCGCTGGGGGCTGCCCCTCGTTACGGCCATAGCCCAAGTTTCGATGGCTGTAGCCGTTGGCTCACTCGCTCTTGCGGCATATGCCTTGGGCGACCGCACTAAGCAATTAGCCACGGCATTGACCATCGCGGCTGTCGCAGCCACGGTCTGGGCTGTGGCTCAAATCACCCAGGCACTCTTCACTTACCTCAGCGTCACAGGCACAGGCATTTCAGGCGATCCGAAGTTTGGCGCGCAATTTCTAATGTTTCTCACTCAAATCGAGTTAGGGCGTTACCTGCTGTTGAACGCTGCCGGAGCTGTGATTGTTTCAGTCATGGCGGTTTCGGTGCGAAGTCTCACCGGAACTATTTTTACCGCCACGGTGGCGATTCTCAGCTTGGTACCCATCGCACTCACCGGCCACGCCTCTGGCACCGCAAACCACGGCATCGCCGTAAACGCGCTGGGATTGCACCTGTTGGCGGTCTCGCTTTGGGTTGGCGGCCTCATCACCCTCGCTCTGCTGCGCACCCGCCACGAACTTTCTTTGCTAGTCATTAAGCGCTACTCGGCTCTGGCCCTCGTAGCTTTTGCCCTGATAACCACCTCTGGCGTGATTTCGGCCTGGCTTCGCGTCGGCAGCATCTCAGCGTTGTTTGGGCCGTACGGTGCTTTGTTGGCGATCAAGGCGGGCATCCTTGTGGTGCTTGGTGTTTTTGGCGCCTACTACCGAGCGCGTCTTTTCAAGCGCTGGGTTAGTGGCAAGGCGTTTTGGCGTTTGGTCCTGGTCGAGGCCGTTCTCATGACTGGGGCCATCGGAGTCGCCGCCGCGCTTAGCCGCACGGCACCACCAGTCAATGCCGCAAACCTGGTTGGCATCACACCGGCTGAAATCTTGACCGGGCAGAAACTGCCGCCCGAGCTCACATTCGATACGTTCCTCTCGCAGTGGCGCATGGACCCGCTATGGCTCGCGATCTGTGCGCTCGGCATCTTGGGCTACTTGATAGGCGTAGCCCGATTGAAGAAGCGCGGCGACAAGTGGGCGATCTCGAGAACTCTTTCTTGGATAGCCGGAATGTTGCTTTTGGCTTTCATCACCAACGGCTCGTTCAACGCATATGAAGAGTATTTGTTTAGCGTGCACATGATGGCGCACATGTTGCTAACGATGGCTGTGCCAATCTTTTTGGTGCCTGGTGCGCCAATTACATTGATCTCACGTGCTACAGAAAAACGACACGATGATTCGCGCGGGCTGCGCGAGTGGGTGTTGTGGGCCGTTCACACAAAGTATGCACAATTCATTTCCAACCCAATTATCGCGGGGCTCCTTTTTGCAACCTCGCTAGTGGTGTTTTACTACACGCCGATTTTCGGTTGGGCAACCCGTGAACACATCGGTCACGAATGGATGATTATTCATTTTGTGATTAGTGGGTATTTATTTGTGCAGGCATTGATCGGCATCGACCCTGGACCACATCGATTGCCATACGCCATGAGAATTGGTTTGCTGATTTTGGTTTTGGCCTTCCACGCATTCTTCGGTCTTGCTGTCATGACCGGCAACGGATTACTGCTAGCCGACTGGTTTGGCGCAATGGGCCGCACCTGGGGTGCCGCTCCGCTAGAAGATCAACATATTGGTGGCGGTATCGCGTGGGGTATCGGCGAAATGCCGACGGCTGCCCTTACGATTATCGTCTCGGTTCAGTGGTACAGATCTGATGCCCGTGAAGCAAGGCGCCTAGACCGCGCAGCCGACCGCGGCGACAACAAAGACCTCGAGCAGTACAACGCAATGCTTGCCAAATTGGCAGCGCGCGATGCCATAGACGGGGGCAAATAATGGAATTCGTAGACCTTTCAGAAGAGCAGCAGAAGCTCTATGAATACATTGAGTCTCACGAGGCAAATGTCTTTGTTACAGGCCGTGCGGGTACAGGTAAATCGACCCTGCTTCAGTATTTGATTGAGAACACCAGCAAGTCGGTGGCTGTCTGTGCCCCGACTGGAGTGGCGGCCCTGAATGTTGGCGGACGCACTATCCACTCGTTGTTCGGCTTTCCCCTCGGAGTGCTTGGCCTTCTAGACATCACCAAGCATCTAAACCGCAGGGTGCGCGAAATCTTGCGTGCCATCGACATGCTGGTCATCGACGAGGTTTCGATGGTGAATCCAGACATCCTTGATGCAATTGACAAGCAACTTCGCACGGCGCGTGGCAAGCGTGGCCTGCCTTTCGGCGGCGCTCAGGTCGTCATGTTTGGCGACGTTTATCAGTTGCCACCGATTCCGCCTCGCGGTGCCGATGGCATCTACATGGCCGAAAATTACCAGAGCAATTGGTTCTTTCACGCACACGTTTGGCGCGACACAGATCTCGAGCGCTACGAGTTGATGGAAATCTTTAGACAGCGCGACGGTCGCTTCAAAGATATTTTGAATGCCGTTCGCGATGGCTCTGTTACGCAAGACATGCTAGACGAACTCAATTCACACGCAGTACGCGCTGTTCCCAACGATGACATTTTGCGATTGAAGACAATCAATGAATCTGTCGACGGGCACAACCGCATGAAGTTGGCCAAGCTCAGCACCAAGGCGCACATCTATCACGCTCAGATTCCTTTGGGCGATGTAGGCGACTTCAGACAACCACCAGCGGAACAAAAGCTTGAATTAAAGCCAGGCGCCCAAGTCATGTTCATCAAGAACGACGACTCAAGCCCGCACAAAGATTCAGATGGCCGCGCCATGCAACGTTGGGTCAACGGCACCATCGGTCGAGTTGTCGAAATTAAGAACGACGCACACCTAACGGTCGAAGTTGACGGTGAATTGCACGACGTCGGCCGCTCAAAGTGGGAGAAAGTCACCTACGAAATCGAAGAGTACTTCGATGAATCTGCTGCAACCGTTCGCGAAAAACTGGTTGCTGTGCCAGTGGCAGAGTTCCGCCAGATTCCTTTGCGCTTGGCTTGGGCAGTTACCGTGCACAAGTCACAGGGCCAAACCTACGACGAGGTTGCGATTGATTTCGGTGATCGAGTATTTGCCGCGGGCCAGGCCTACGTTGCGCTAAGCCGCGTTCGCTCGCTCGAAGGCCTTTATTTGACTAGGCCATTGCGCATGGCCGACATTAAGGTTGATATGCATGTGCAAGCCTTTATGGCTGGGCACCACAATGCAGCCCCACCAGAGCTCGAAGAACCAGACGAGCCGCTATTTCTAGAGGACTAAACCATGAAGCGCTACGGATCCCTACTTGTTCGTAAGCGCAAATTGGCTCTTTTTGCTTTCATCGCTCTAATCGGCATCAGCACCATCTGGGGTTTCCAATCGTTCAGTTTGCTTAAGGCCGGCGGCTACGACGACCCGAACAGCGATTCGGCACGTGTCACCAAACTTCTCGACACTGAATTCTCAAGTCAAGTGCCCGAAGTCGTAATCATCGCCGACATGAGCGACTACGTGGATTCAACGACAAGTGCCGCGACTGCATCGGATCTGAGTCGAGACGTGGCGAAAGTCGACGGAGTCAAGTCGGTTAGCAGTTACTACACGTTAGGCAAGTCTCCATCCCTGCGCAGTACCGATGGCAAAGCCGCGTACTTCTTTGTGAAGCTGAAAGACAACGTAGAGCAGGCGACGGTCGGCAAAGTAATAGTTGAGAAGTTCAGCGGCAAATTTGAGACAGCGAAAATTTACGTCGCGGGTTTTGCGGCAATGAGTGCCGAAATTAGCAGCACCATTTCGAGCGACTTAGCAACGGCAGAATCGTTCGCAATTCCGCTGACAGTGATTCTCATGTTTTTTGTTTTTGGATCTCTGGTTTCGGCGGGGCTACCAATAGTCGTCGCTGCCTTATCGATTCTTGGTTCGTTCAGTGCTGTCTGGCTCTACGCACAATTTAACGACACATCGGTTTTCTCACTCAACCTAATTACAGGCATGGGTCTTGGACTGGGTGTCGATTATGCCTTGCTGATTGTGAATCGGTTTCGCGAAGAGCGAGCATCGGGTGCTTCGGTAAACGATG
Organism: Micrococcales bacterium; assembly: GCA_046073845.1. Lineage (GTDB taxonomy): Bacteria > Actinomycetota > Actinomycetes > Actinomycetales > Microbacteriaceae > Rhodoluna. The sequence continues at coordinate 5,181 of JBJTNB010000016.1, read as the reverse complement.
CTGTGATAAATACTGTTGGCTCAGCCGGCAGGACCGTTCTGTTCTCGGGCCTCACGGTTGCAATCGTGCTTGCTGCGCTCGGGTTCTTCCCGCAGTACTTCTTGAAATCATTCGCAGTCGGCGGCGTGGTCGTGGTGTTGTTGGCGATTGCGGCGGCGCTGATCGCGTTGCCGGCCATCCTGGCTTTGCTTGGTGACAATGTGAACAAGCTGCACCTCGCCCGCAAGGCCACTAAGCACATGGAGTCTGGCCTGTGGGCACGCACAGCTCGCTTCGTGATGAAGCGCCCAATTGCCGTAACCCTGGTAACGGTGCTGGCTTTAGGCGGGCTCATGAGCCTTATGAATGGCGTGGAATTTGGCCAGGTTGATGACCGCATTTTGCCTGCAAACAGCAGAGCCGTTGAGGCCAACAACGTTATTCGAAGTCGCTTCAGTGGTCGCGAAGGTAGCCCGATTGAGGTCTTGCTTCAAGCAGCCACCGCACAGCAGGTGAGTGATTTCACTACCGAGCTCTCAACTCACGCTCACATTGTGCGAGCGCAGAGCTCCGCGGGAATCGCGCAAGATGGCAACCTCGACAGAGGCTATGCACAAATGTTTACCAGTTTTTCGAAAACGAATTATGAGCGAGTGCAAGCCATTGCAAACGTTGAGCCTCGTTCGAACGATGGCCTCAAACTAATCGACGAATTGCGCGGTCTCAAGATTCCGGGTGTCACACTTCTTTTTGGTGGCAGCGCGGCGATCTACACCGACTCACAACACGGCATCGAAAAGCAACTACCAAATGTGTTGCTCTGGATTATTGGCTTCACCTTGCTGCTTCTCTTCTTTTTCACGGGATCTGTTTTGTTGCCCATCAAGGCCGTGCTGCTGAATCTTGTTTCACTTGGCGCAACGATTGGGTTTCTAACTTGGGTATTCATCGGCGGAAATCTCAAGTGGTTAATTGGTGACTTTTTTGTGACCGGTGCTATTGACACATCAAGCGTGGTTTTGATTCTTGTCGTGGCATTTGGTTTGTCGATGGACTACGAATTGTTTTTGCTTAGCCGCATCAAAGAGCAGCATGATGCCGGTCTGGGCACAACCGAATCTGTTGCCGTTGGTTTGCAACGCAGTGGCCGAATCATCACGGCCGCCGCATTGGTCTTGGCATTCTCGTTCATCGCCTTCGTGACGTCAGGTGTCAGCATCATGAAAATGCTCGGCCTTGGCATTGCTTTCGCGATCCTGCTCGACGCAACAGTGATTCGAGCCTTGCTGGTTCCAGCTCTGATGCGATTGCTTGGAGACCTGAACTGGTGGGCACCGCGTTGGCTCAAGTGGATCTACCGCAAGGCCGGACTAGCCCACTAGGGAGGGCTACCAGCCGAGCTTGCGGCTAACCACTTCGGCCTGGGTCACCTGTTTTTCGTTCAGGGCTCCTTCGCCGGCTGTCAGAGCGATCGAGAGCAGTGCCTTGGCGCAGTCTTCGACCAAACAAGCCTGTGCCTCGGCTATTTGAGCACCGAAAACAGGGAATTGCACTTCAAACCTGCGTAACGGTGCCAAGTTGTCAGTTAGTTTCTCGGTGCCTTCAGCGACCACACGCCAGTGCCTAACTAGATGAATTAGGGTGCCGACTGCCCAACTGCGCACGTGCTCCCCGGCAATTGCTAGCTCGCCTCGCCTAGCTCGGCCAACACCGATGAGCAACTGGCAAAGAAATAGCTCATACTGGGCCTTTGAATCGAAAATCTCTAGGCGTGCCTTTTCGGAGGCCACTGCAGATTTGGCTGCGATGGCCGCCATCCTGGCGTGAATGGTGCCTGACTTATCGACTGTGACCAGGTAGTCATTTGCACCAGCGAGCTCTAGCTCGGAATCGTTGAAGACCGCGAATTCGAGAACGTGACCCGATTTGTAAACGACCTTAAGGCCGTGATCGGTTTCGCGGGGACTCAGGGCTATTTGATCTGCATCTGGTAGCCAACTCAAGTCCTGACGCAGGGCTTCGCCGGCCCCCTCAACAGTCACAACGAAGAAGTCGTGATCGCTCCATTCGTCGAGTCGAAAGTGAGCTGCTGCCGAACCAACGAAGACCAGCCCGATGACATCGGCAAGTTGGGTTAGGTTGTCGGTCAATCTGGTTTCGAATTCGAGAAACTCTTCAATCTTCATGTTGCCAGTATGCCAATGCGGGCAAAATCGATTGGCACTCCTGGCGATAAACTCTCAGTCATGTTGATGTCAGATCGCGATATTCGCGCAGAACTTGAAGCGGGCCGAATCGGCCTCGAGCCACTCGAGATGGGCCTATTGCAGCCATCGTCGTTCGACGTTCGACTCGACCGCTTCTTTCGCCTATTCGACAATCACAAGTACCCATACATCGACCCAGCCGAGAATCAGGATGAGCTGACTCGCCTGATTGAAGTCGACCCGAACGAGCCGTTCATTCTTCACCCTGGTGAATTCGTGTTGGGTTCGACCTATGAATTCGTTTCGTTGCCTGATGACATCGCTGCACGTCTCGAAGGAAAGTCTTCGCTCGGTCGTCTGGGTTTGTTGACGCACTCGACCGCCGGGTTTGTTGACCCGGGCTTCAAGGGTCACGTCACTCTTGAACTTTCGAACGTTGCTACTTTGCCAATCAAGCTTTGGCCAGGAATGAAAATTGGTCAGCTCTGCTTCTTCAAGTTGTCGAGCCCGAGCGAATCGCCATACGGTTCCGAAAAGTACAGCTCGCGGTACCAGGGTCAGCGCGGGCCAACCGCTTCGCGCAGCTACAAGAACTTCTACCGCACCGACGTCGGTAATCAACCACTCGATTAAGTTGTCAGCCTTGTTCTACATAATGTAGAGTTATTTTTACAAACTGTAGAACTAGGAGTCCTAAATGAAGAGTAAAGCTCTCGCATCTGCCGCCGCTGCGGCCCTACTTATTGCCACTGCAGCTGTTCCAGCAAGCGCGCACGTGAACGTGATCCCAGGCGTCAGCGCCACTGGCAGCAGCACCCAGGCGCTGACCGCTGGTCAGAGCGGAACCCTATTTTTCCGCGTCGGGCACGGTTGCACTTTCGCTTACAACCTCAACAACCCAGCCACCAACACAAGCTTCAAGGGCACCAAATGGGGAACCAGCTCGTTCAGTGTTGACATCCCAGTAATCGCTCAGGGCACTGGTACGACCCTGCCTAAACCCCAGTGGGTTCCAGGCTGGTCTTCGAAGGTAGTCAAAAATGCAACTACTGGCGTGTATACCATCACCTGGACTGCAAAGTCTCAGGACTTCTGGATCGCCGACGGACCAGAGGGCGACACCGGTGCCACCCAGTTCGCAGACTTCGGAGTCAACGTAAAGTGGGCTCCAACTGCCGGTGGCCAGACAGTATTCTTCATGGCCGTTCAAACCTGCCCAGTTCTAATTCCAGGTGTCAAGAAAACAAGTACCACTAAAGCAATCGCACCTAAGACCATCTACATCTACAACAGCTGGGATGTCACGGATGGCAGCGGTGCAGACCAAGTTCTTGATGACACCGAGCACAACACGGCACCGAGCGTAAAGGTCTTGCCATAATTTGAAACCAATTAGGGTTCTTGCTGTGGCACTGGGGTTGCTTTTGGTGACCCCAGTGCCTGTGCAGGCGCACGCCCAGTTGGTAAATGCAAACCCCAAAATAAGTGCGGTACTTGCGAAATCACCAAAGGTCGTTTCGCTTACCTTCGACGACGATCTGATTGCGCTCGAGGGGTCAAACATAATTGTCGTTACCAATTCCAAAGGTAAAACGGTCAGCATTGGTGCGACTAAGTTGTCAGGTGCATCGGTGCAAATCACTCTAAAGACAAACCTGCCACTCGACCGGTACAAAGTCACCTACCAGGTGTTGTCGGTCGATGGCCATCCAGTTTCAAGCTCGTATTACTTCTACATCCGCAAAAAGTAACTAGCCGGCAAGTTTCGCCCTTGCTGAGACCAGAAATTTCTCGGAACTATGACGCAAGGCGTACTTATCGGCGGATTCCTCTAGAAGTCGATCCACCTCTGAATTCATAATCCTGGTTGCCTTGGCAAACCGAGATAGAGCGCTCACGGTCTTTAATGCGAATCTAACCTGATTGTGCCGCCAACGAGCATGCCCATATTCATGCCAAAGTACAGCCGATAATTCCTCTTCAGAAAGCACTTCCAAAGCCGCGGTTGATAGCACGATGCGTGTTCTGGGCTTAGAGACGCACAATGCAACCGGTAGGGGCAGTTGTAAGACTTCGACCGGTAATCCCTGAAAGCTCATGTAGGGCACTGCCGGTAACAGTGGCGCTTGCTGAACCAGCCTAGAAGCTTCAAACAGCGGAGCCATTCTGACGTTCGAAAGCGATAGCGCGACCCCGGCTAGCGCTAAGAGAAGCCACGGGCCAAGTGCAAGTACCAACGTGCTTAGTAGGTCGTAATGCGTGAGGCGCAAAGACTCACGAAGTTGAAACAGAGACACGCAAGCAACAGCAAGGGCGCAGACTGTGGCCAAAACGACGCTAGAAAACAGAATTAGCCAAATAGCAATTCCGAGGTTTGGTGCTTTCGAAAAACGACCCCGGAGTAATGGTGAGAGGGAATTTGTTAACAACACCCACTCGATAGCAAGAGGCACGACGACGATAAGCCTGGACATTTACTATTTGTCGTCTAGCAACTTCTTCAAAGCCGTCAAAGACTTTTTACTTAGGCCGGCAGTAAAGAGAGAAAGAGTCAGTGCCTGGTTTGATTCATTTTGAATGATCTGCAACAGCTGTTCGGCGGCGTGCTCTTCGCGTGAACTAACTGCCGAATAAAAAAACGCTCGACCTGAACCAGCTTCTCGCTTGACTAAGCCTTTTTCCTCGAGTCGCGACAAGACTGTCAGAACTGTTGTAAGCGCTAAGCCATCGGCATCGACAGCATCGAGGACCTGATTAGAAGTTAGGACTTTATTGGAATCCCAAAGGGCACCAAGAACTTCATTTTCAAGTTCACCCTGCAACCGCGCACGTTTACTCATGTGTAAATTCTACAACTTGTAAAAATGTACTTAGGCGTCGAGTATTTGCGGCTTCGGGTGAACTCGTGACAGCAGCCAGGCCCCGACTGCCAGAATCAACATCAGGCCCCAGATGCCGTAGATGGTGGCGTCTTCGATGTGGAAAGCGGTGTGGG
>JBJTNB010000015.1:0-3760 GCA_046073845.1 Micrococcales bacterium | reverse complement strand
GGAGCCGGAGCTGCCAGCGGCAATGTCGCCGGCAGCTCGGGCGGTTCCGCTGCCCGAGGTGGCGGTTCAACTGGCTCAAGCTCTGGCGGCGGCTCGGGATCGGGTGGCGGCTCGGGCTCTGGCGGTGGCTCAGGTTCAGGTTCTGGCGGAGACTCTGGCAGTGGCTCGGTCACTAACATCGATGCCGAACACGAAGAGTTTGAAGACTTGCGCCGCGCCCGCGGTGATGGCGCACGACTATGGCGCCGTCGCTGGATGAAGTGGCTCGACAAGCCTTCACTCAAGGTGATCCACGCGTCGGCGCACTTCTCGCCACTATTTACTCGCATCGTCGAAGACGGCGCATACCTTCGCGCTGCACTCGGCACCTTCTCGATTCTGCCGACCGCTGCAGCTGGCATCCTTGGTGTTGTCTCGTTGGTTATCAACGGTGGAGTATTCGTGCCACCACCATGGGCGATCTTCTTGACCATTGCGGTCATCGGTATCTTCGACACCTTCGCCGGTTTGTTCGGCACCACGGTCTTCGTAATCGGTTCGCTGCTCATCGGCGCTGGTGGCGACCTCAACCACATTCGTATGTTGCTCGGCGTAATCATCGTTGGTTACGGCCCCGCGTTACTTGCCAACGCATTCCGCGCGTTCCGCAAGGTAACCGAAAACAATCAAAGCTACTGGTGGGAGCGCGTCGTCGACATGACGGTCCTACCGTTCATCGGTGGTTGGGTCACTTCGTCGATGATCTCGACGCTGCCAGCTCTTGCCGGCGTAACTCTTGCGGTTGCGAACCACGTCGGCGACTTCTCACTCGCGATTGCAGTGGCGATTGCCTTGCGCGTTGCAGCAGAAGAGTTCGCCGGTCGTTTGTTCCCTGAGCGTTTGAACTACTTGCACCCGACCGAAGTCAACGACACTCACGGCGCACAGCGTTGGGTATCGCTCGGTCTTCGCCTCGGCGTATTCATCTTCGTTACTTCAGCATTGATGGGTAACGACTGGCGCGTCTGGATGGGTTCGGTGCTCTTCGTTGTGCCTAACGTGATCGGCTTCTACTCAGACAAGTTCCCGAACTACCCATGGCTATGGCGCTTGTTGCCGAACGGCATTCCGGGTCTAGCGTTCACGCTCGTCGTGGCCTCGCTTACCACCAACCTGGTTGGCGCCTGGTTCGGCGGAACCCCTGATTTGGCGCTCTGGTCATTCGGTTTGCTGCCGATTCCGATGCTTGGTTTGACTGTCTTGCACATCCTTGGTCGTGAAGGCAACGAGGGCGAAGACCGCTGGATCAAGCAGCCTCGCCTAGTCTGGTTGTACCGAATCGGTGGCATCGTGATGCTCATCGTCACCATGAAACTTGCCGGAGTTCTTTAGTGCCAAAGCCACGCAAAAAGCGCAAACCTGCGCCAGCCCAAGCAACCCAACCATCGAATCAGCCACAGAGCTTTCCTCGCTGGATTCGTTACTCGGCTGCGGTCATCATTCTGCTGTTGATGCTCGGCGCAATCGTCGGCGCGCTTGCGGGCACACCTGCCAAGGCCGCCGAATTGCGCAACGCACCTTCGCCGAGCGTGAGCTTCAGCCCGCTGCCGAGTTGCGCACCGATCGACACCGATCACGATGGCATCACCAACAACGTCGACAACGACATCGATGGCGACGGAATCGTAAACGGCATCGACCCAGATATCGATGGCGACGGAATTGCAAATAACCAGGATGCCGACCCGGCCGCGACCAACTGTGAAGCGAGCACAGCTGTGCCGGCAAACTTCGGCGACTCGGGTTTTGACGATTCGATCCCGTTGGTTTGGCGCCTGATGGCCGTTGGGGCAATCGTTGCCGCCGGCGCAGGTTACATTTTGTTGCGAATTCGTCGGGGCAAGTCGCGAGCCGCTGGCAAACTTGGCTGATGGCAAGAATCTTTTTGCATCACGGTCTGGGCAATCTTCGCCCAGTTGAGCACTGGCAACATCGCACGGCCATCGCATTGCGCAAACTCGGGCACCAGGTCGCATACCCGCAGTTTCCGAGCCCAGATTCTCCTGATATCGCCAAATGGCAACAATTGCTGGTCGCTGAAATCGAGCAACTGGTTGAACTCGGCGACGAGGCCGGCGAACTGATTTACATCGGTCACTCGCTCGGAGCTCTGAGTTTCTTCCAGGCCGTCAAGGATGGCGTTTTGCCAGGCAACTTCGACCGCACACTGTTGGTAGCCCCTGCCGACCCCGAGTTGCTTCCTGATTTGCCGGTTGGTCAACTGGCGACCGGGCTATCGGCCATACGTGGCGCAGTATTCGAGTCAGCCGGCCAGCTGACCATCGTCGCCTCAGATTCAGATCAGTGGCTACCGCGCGGGGTGCATGCCACTTTCGGCGACCCACTCGACGTCACACCGATCGTCATCGCAGGGGCAAAGCATTTCTCGGCCCTCGACGGCTGGGGCCCTTGGCAAGGCGTAATCGACTGGGTGCTCGACCCCTCTGCAGACCTAACTCGACGCTAACCGCCGCGGGCATGCAGTCGGCTGGCTAGGCTTTTTCATAAGCTCCCGATTCTTCCCACGGAGCAAATCAAGCAGTTAGAGCATCAATGAAGATCTTGCTTATCGGCGCCGGTGGCGTCGGCGAGGCAATTGCAAAACTCGCAGCCAACCGAAATTTCTATCAGCACATCGTGGTCGCAGACTACGACTTTGCCAAAGCCGAATCAGTTGTGGCCTGGATTCGCCACCGTCATGGCGACGACAAAGCTCGCCAGTTCACAGCTGCAAAAATCGACGCATCGGTGGCTGCACAAATTGTTGAGGTCGCCAAAGCTCACGAGATTACTCACATTCTGAACGCGGTCGAACCGAAGTTCGTCAACACGATTTTTAGCGCAGCATTCACCGCCGGCGTTAACTACGTTGACATGGCGATGTCGCTCAGCGAGCCGAACGAACGCGATCCGTTCCACCAACCTGGTATCAAACTCGGCGACGCACAATACGCGGTTCACGAGCAGTGGGAGAGAAGCGGCAAGCTTGCTCTCGTAGGCATGGGCGTTGAGCCTGGCCTCTCGAACGTGTTTGCTCGCTACGCCGCAGATCACCTGTTCGAAACAATCGATGAGATTTCAGTCAAGGATGGCTCGAACCTAGTTGTCACCAACGATGCAGGCGAGGAAATATTCGCGCCTAGCTTTTCAATCTGGACGACCATCGAAGAGTGCCTGAACCCGCCTCTGATTTGGCAGCGCGACAAAGGTTTCATCACGACCCAACCGTTTAGCGAACCAGAGATCTTCGATTTTCCTGACGGCATCGGCGCTGTCGAGTGTGTGAACGTCGAGCACGAAGAAGTTGCCATGTTGCCGCGCAGCATCCGTGCTAATCGCTTCACTTTTAAGTACGGCTTGGGCGCCGACTTTATCGGTGTGCTGAAAACCCTGCACCGCCTTGGTCTCGATGGCACCCGCCCGACCCGAGTTCGCTCGGCTCAGGGCCCGGTCGACGTGGCCCCGCGCGATATGGTGGCTGCCGTGTTGCCGAACCCGGCCTCGATTGGCCCACGCATGACGGGCAAGACCTGCGCCGGCGTGCTGGTTACCGGCACCGGCAAGGATGGCCACGCTCGCGCCACCTACCTTTACAACGTGGTCGATAACCAGTGGAGCATGGACAACTACGAGAGTCAGTGCGTGGTTTGGCAGACGGCGTTCAACCCGCTTTGTGCACTCGAGTTGATGGCAGAGGGCACTTGGAAGGGTGCCGGAGTAC
>JBJTNB010000014.1:0-2753 GCA_046073845.1 Micrococcales bacterium | reverse complement strand
CAAGGAGAAAGAATGTGTTCTAAAGTAACCTGCCGCAAATGCGGCAAAGCCACCTGGTCGGGCTGCGGCCAGCATGTGTCACAGGTAATGCGCGGCATTCCAAAGTCGCAGCAGTGCCAGGGCCATGCAAATGATCCGAAGCCTGCAAAGAACGGCTTCTTCAGCAAACTATTCGGCAAGCACTAGAAAGTAGAAAATATGTGCGCACAGGCGACTTGTAACAACTGCGGAAAAATCACTTGGGCTGGCTGCGGTCAGCACATCGAAGAAGCGCTCGAGGGAGTTACTGCCGAGCAGCTCTGCACCTGCGATAAGTAGTTAGTGCTAAACCTGACACCGCGTCAGGTTATGAATTTCCAGATTCCTCAAAATTGCTGAGTGCAAAAGTCACTCAGGATAATCGCGGTCACACTCGCCCTACTAGTTATTGCTAGTTCCGCTCAAGCGACGACAGCCCCAAATTCAAGTCGCGGACCAAAAGGTCAAACCCTAACAATTTCTCGTACCCAGGGGTTGGTTGAAGGCCAGCAAATAACTGCCACTGGTACCGGTTACGACGTCAAAGTGGGCATTTACGTCGCATTTTGTGTGATCCCGAAAAAAGGTCTTCGCCCAGAAATTTGTGGCCCTTACGACATCACCGGACAGAACAATGACTCAGTGTGGGTGTCTTCCAATCCGCCTTTTTACGCGGCTGCCCTCGTTACTCCATTTAGCAAAACGGGCTCATTCAAGGTTCAGGTCAAAGTTCATCGGTTCATAGGCGACATCGATTGCCGTGTTAGTCGATGCGCCATCTTGACCCGCGCAGACCACACTCAACCTAATTTGCGCTCTGCAGATGTGATTGTTCCGGTCACTCTGAAATAAAGAAAGAAGAAAATGAAAATAAACCAGTCAATTGCAATTGCTGCAACAGCGTTAGCAGTGCTTTCGGGTTCTAGTCCGGCACTGGCCGCCGGCTTTACCGTTAGTGCCGATAAATCAACGAACCTAACCATTGCCGGCGACACGGTTACTGTATCTCTGACGGACCTTCCTATTGACACTGGCGTTTACGTACGTCTCTGCCAAGGAACACTCGCAGAGGTTGCGGCCGCTCGCCCTGCAAACTGTTTCGGAACCGGAGTCTGGGCCTCGATCTCGGCAGCATCGCTTGCGCAAGGTGCAACCGATGCGTCTAAACCGATTGCTCTACCTGTGCAGGCAGTTTTCAGCGCTGGCGCTAACTCGGTGGATTGCACAAAGGTTGCTTGCGGTATTCACATTCGTCGCGACCACATGGGTGGCGCCACCGATTACAGCCTCGACCGATTCATCCCTGTGACATTTGGCCCAGCTGGAACCGCAAGTGCCAAACTAACGGCAAAGTCGCTGGTGATTGCAACGTCAGGACTCGAAGGCAAGTCGATTCGAATTCAGTATTCGAACAAAGTCGTTGTGCGCACTGTTGCTTCAGCAACAGGTAAGTACGTCTTCAGTTTGGCTACAAAATTCAAATCGCTGCACGTGGTCATCACTTCAGGCGCGAGCAAGCTTTTCGACAAAGTAATTAAGTAGGGCAGCATTAGCGAAGTCTGGGTTCAGCCGTTGGCTGAGCCCAGATTCGCTTTAACCCCTGCGATCGCAAAGTGCTCGAGGGCTCGGGCTTCAAAAATAAACTCAGCGCCGGCGTCGATTCGTTCGGCAGCTTTGGCTACCGACGCATAAAGAAGGTGTGCGACTGAGGTGGCATCGGCGACACCCAAGGTTGTTAGTGGGCTGATCAGGCTGGTCATAACATGCCCGTGCATTGCCCTCAGAAGTCCGCGGGTTTCATCAGGGAACCCCTCAGTAGAGACCTGTCGAATAATTCGGTGCCTTTCGCTCGACATATAGGTCAGTGAAAAATGCAGCCAGATACGCACGCGCTCAAGCGCATCGTCGAATGCCATGAGGTGGGCATCTAGTTCGTTACTGAAATCGGCGAGTTCATTGACCAAAACTTCGGCTAGTACATGTTGAGTCGAAGGGAAGTATTGGTAAACCGCAGGACGACTCAAGCCACTGCGATCAGCGATTGCTGTCATCGAAACGGCTTCAAGCCCGTTCTCCATGATCAGCGTGGTGGTTGACGAGACAATCAAGTCGACCTTGGAATCACGTTGAGATGGACGAGGCGACATTACGATACTTCGCTAGTTAGTCGCTCGACCAATTCTGCATACTTGGCCGACATTTGAGAAACAATCTCATCGGGCAATCGCGGTGGCTCGCCAACTTGATTCCAGTTGTCGGCCAACCAGTTGCGAACCAACTGTTTATCGAAAGAGTCTTTGCGCTCGCCGCGCTCCCAGGCGGCGCGCGACCAGAATCGCGAACTGTCTGGAGTTAGCACTTCGTCGCCGAGAGTGGTTACGCCAGTTGCTGGGTCGATGCCGAATTCAAATTTTGTGTCGGCGAGAATCAAACCGGCGCGTTCGGCCAGCGCACTGGCATCCTTGAAAATTTGAATGCTCAGGTCGCGCAGTTCGGCCGCGTGCTTTTCGCCGACTAGTTCGACAACTCGCTCGAAGCTGATGTTCTCATCGTGGTCGCCGAGCTCGGCCTTGAATGCCGGGGTGAAGATCGGCTCTGGCAGGCGGGCGCCAAAGGTGAGACCTTCAGGCAGCGCAACGCCACAGATCTCGCCTGTGGCTTGGTACTCCTTCCAGCCGCTGCCACTGATGTAGCCGCGCACCACGCACTCGATCGGGAACATGCCGAGCTTCTTG
>JBJTNB010000013.1:0-5209 GCA_046073845.1 Micrococcales bacterium | reverse complement strand
TATGGCGAAAGGCAAATAATGAATCGAATCGCTCAGCTTCAGCGACGCACAAGTGAATCATCGATCGACCTCTCGATCAACCTTGATGGCTCGGGTCGCTCGGAAATTTCGACCACCGTTCCATTCTTCGATCACCTGCTAACTGCCTTCGCGAAACACTCTTTGGTTGACCTAGTGGTCAAAGCCACCGGCGACACCCACATTGACGTTCACCACACCGTGGAAGACACCGCGATCGTGCTCGGTCAAGCAATCAAGCAAGCCCTTGGTGACAAGGCAAAGATTGGTCGCTACGGCGATGCAACCGTGCCACTAGACGATGCCTTGGCTCGCGCAGTTGTTGACGTTTCGGGTCGTCCTTACCTGGTTCACACCGGTGAGCCTGCCGGTTTTGAATTCCACCTAATCGGCGGTCACTTCACCGGCTCGTTAGTTCGCCACGTGTTTGAAGCCATTTCGCTCAACGCGGGTATCACTGTTCACATCACTGTTCTCGATGGCCGCAACCCGCACCACATTGCAGAAGCCGAGTTCAAGGCTTTCGCCCGCGCTATGCGCAAGGCGGTAGAGCACGACGCTCGCGTTGACGGTGTGCCGTCAACCAAGGGCGCACTGTGACCTCACCCCGCGTTGTAGTTCTCGACTACGGCAGCGGCAACATTCACTCGGCGATCAAGGCCTTGGCTGAAGCTGGGGCTGAGGTTGAACTAACCAACAACTCGGATGCAGTTTTGGCAGCCGACGGCCTGTTGGTGCCAGGGGTCGGGGCCTTCACGGCAGTCATGCAGCAGTTGGCCGAGGTCAAGGCAGCCCGGCTCATCGAACAGCGCTTGATCGCTGGCAAAGCCGTCATGGGTATTTGCGTTGGCCATCAGGTCATGTTTGAAAAAGGTGTCGAGCACGGGGTCGAGACCGAGGGCTTGGGGCAATGGCCAGGTGTGGTCGAGCAGCTAGATGCACCGCTACTTCCGCACATGGGCTGGAACACCGTTAGATCAGCTGAGGGCTCGGCGCTTTTCGCCGGTATCGAGCAAGAGCGTTTCTATTTTGTTCACTCCTACGGTGTTAAGAACTGGTCACTCGTTTCAGATGGTCCGCTTGCAAAACCAAAAGTTACCTGGAGTGAATATGGCTCGCCTTTTATTGCCGCAGTCGAGAATGGCCCACTGACAGCAACGCAGTTTCACCCCGAAAAATCTGGCAGTGCCGGAATCAAACTTTTGCAAAACTGGCTCGGCACTTTCTAAGGACACCAATGCACGAATACCTTGAACTTCTTCCTGCTGTCGATGTTGTCGACGGTAAGGCTGTTCGACTTACCCAAGGCGAAGCTGGAAGTGAGACCGACTACGGTTCACCAGTTGATGCCGCGCTTACCTGGATCGAAGCCGGCGCGGAATGGATTCATCTCGTAGATCTTGATGCAGCGTTCGGGCGCGGCGACAATCGCGCAATTATTCGCGAAGTTGTAAACGCATCGTCTTCGGTGAAGATTGAATTGAGCGGTGGTATCCGTGACGATGCCTCGCTCGAGTCCGCGCTCGAGGCGGGTGCAACGCGAGTAAACCTCGGAACTGCCGCACTTGAGAATCCAGAGTGGACCGAACGAGTGATTGCAAAGTTTGGCGACCAGATTGCTGTTGGCCTTGACGTTCGGGGCACAACCCTTGCAGCCCGCGGCTGGACTCAAGAGGGCGGCGACCTGTTCGACGTTCTCGAGCGCCTAGAGGCTGCCGGTTGTAGACGTTATGTGGTGACCGATGTCACCAAGGATGGAACGCTTCGTGGCCCAAACATTGAGCTGCTTCGCCAAGTCTTGCAGCGCACTTCCAAGCCGGTAGTGGCCTCTGGGGGTATTGCGTCACTTCAAGACATCCACGACTTGCGTGCCTTGGTGAGCGAAGGTCTCGAAGGTGCCATTCTCGGTAAGTCGCTTTACGCCGGCAAATTCACGCTCGAAGAAGCGCTTGCGATTGCGAGTGCATGCTAAACATGTCGCACTCTCACGAGCACATCAACCCAGATCGCTTCGCCGACTCAGCTGGCACGCCCTGGGCTGGTCGTGAGTTCGATGAGAATCCCTGGTCAAACGACGACGGAAGCGCCGACCCAAAGTTCATTGAAACTCTCGCCGCTTTTCGAACCGGCGCTGCAACAAATGAACAAGTGGTAGATGTGATTCGCAAAATGAGGTTGCTAATTCCACTGCTTGCCGATTTAGGCGAAGGTGGTGAAGGTGCACACGGGCAGACCGTCGACAAAAGCGCTGACCTTTCAATAGTCACCGTTGCAACGCCCGATGACCAAAACGGATTGCCTGTCTTTAGTTCTGTTGCTGCCATGCAGGCTTGGAACCCAACGGCTCGACCTGTGCCTGCAGATGCAAGGCGAGTCGCGCTCGCGGCAGCCAGCGAAGGTAACACCCGCATAATTGTCGATGCGCAATCAGAAACCGAGTTTGCGATTCGCCGACCAGCAATCGAAGCGATCGCAACCGCACAATCATGGGTGCACCCGGTGCGCGATGAGCGAGTCCATGCCGAGTTCGCGTCTTTGATTGAAAATTTTGAAAAAATCACTGCCTTCGCGCTAGAAGACTGCGATGAAACATCAAGGCTTCGAACGGCTGAGGTGCAATTGGTGCTAACGCTCGAACCTGGGCTCGAAGTCGAGAAGGTACAGGCCCTGATGCAAGAGTTCGCTCAGGCACTCTCGCAAAGTTCGATCATTGCCGAGCACGTCGATAGCCTGCGGGTAAAACTTGCCTAATACCGGGTCAAAAGTTAGTTGACCGGGCCGGTGAACTTCTCGCCAGGGCCATGCCCAGGCGCATCTTGAATTGCAGATGCCTCGCGGAAGGCCAACTGAAGCGAACGCAAGCCGTCTCGAAGAGGGCGAGCGTGGTGGTCGCCTAGGTCGGCGGCAGCGCCAGTAATCAGGGCTGCTAGGGCATTGATCAGTTTGCGAGCTTCATCGAGGTCAGCCGGATGCCCATCTTCGCCGAGCCCGCACTGAACGGCGGCGGCACTCATCAAGTGAATGGCGGTTGTGGTGATCAGCTCGACCGCTGGTACTTCGGCTATGTCTCGCATCGCCTGCTCGAACTGGTCTTCTGCCACTCTTTACTCCTTCGGCTTGCCTCTGCTAGGCTAGCCGATGGCTCTGGGGTTCGCCCCAGTCAGAAGTGGATTCATTTCCCACCTAGTTTCACCGCTCAAAGGTGATCGGGTAAAGCTCAAGGTTTCGGCAACGAAGCCTGCTGGAAACATTTGTTTCTGTGCGCTCGCGTCCTGCGCTTGCGTGGCCAAGGTTCATCAGAACCAAGTCACCACTAAAAAGGAGCAATAATCAGCGACCCACGTATCAATGAGCGCATCCGCGTGCCTGAGGTTCGCCTCGTCGGCGCAGAAGGTGAGCAGATTGGTGTAGTTCGTATCGAAGAAGCGCTACGCATGGCACAAGCTGCCGATCTCGACCTAGTCGAGGTAGCGCCGATGTCGAAGCCGCCAGTAGCGAAACTTATGGACTTCGGAAAATTCAAGTACGAAGCAGCCCAGAAAGTTCGCGAAGCGCGCAAGAACCAGGTCAACACTGTGTTGAAGACGGTTCGGTTCGGTCTGAAGATCGACGATCACGATTACGGCACAAAGCGTGCGCAGATTGAAAAGTTCCTTAAGGCTGGCGACAAAGTAAAGGTGATCGTGGTGTTCCGCGGTCGCGAGCAGTCGCGTCCAGAAATGGGCGTCAAGCTGCTACACAAGCTTGCCGAAGAAGTTTCCACGCACGGCTCTGTCGAATCGAACCCCTCGGTCGACGGTCGAAACATGGTGATGGTTATCGGTCCAACTAAGAACAAAGCAGAGGCGAAAGCCGAAGCTAAGAAGGCGGCAAAGGCTCCGGCTGATGCCAAGAAAGATGAGTCGGCACCTGCCGGCGAATAGGAGAGAAGAAGGCCAAAGCAGAAGACCCATTCGGGTGCCAAGAAGCGTTTCCGTTTCACTGGTAGCGGCAAGTTGATGAAGCAGCAGATCAACATGCGCCACAACCTCGAGCACAAGTCGAGCCGTCGTACCCGTCGTCTAAACGTCGACCAGGTTGTATCGGCCGCAGACTTCAAGACCATCAAGAAGCAGCTGGGCAAGTAGTCCGCCTCAAAACTTAGGAGCATAAGAAATGGCAAGAGTAAAGAACGCGGTTAACGCCGCGAAGAAGCGTCGCGTCGTTCTCGAGCGCGCATCGGGCTACCGCGGACAGCGTTCGCGTCTGTACCGTATGGCAAAGCAGCAGATGCTGCACTCGCTGGTCTACGCATTCAACGACCGTCGCGAGAAGAAGGGCCAGTTCCGTCGCCTTTGGATTCAGCGCATCAACGCAGCTGCCCGCGCAAACGGAATGACCTACAACCGCCTCATCCAAGGCCTAGCTTTGGCTGGCGTTCAGGTTGACCGTCGTATCCTTGCTGACCTTGCGGTCAACGAGCCAAAGACTTTCGCATCGCTAGTAGCAACCGCAAAGGCTGCGCTTCCTGCGAACACTTCGGCCCCAAAGGTTAAGTAGTTCAATTGTCGAACGATCCGAGTGCCGCAAAGGTTCGCCGGGTCGCTCGCTTGAGTCAAAAAGATGCTCGGTCTGAGACCGGGCTCTTTTTGCTTGAGGGGCCACAGGGGCTCAAAGAAGCGGTTGCCTACCCAGAGCTGATCGACGAAGTATTTTTCACCACGGATGCACGTGATGCACTTGCGCGCGAGTTCGAATTGCTTGCCGATGCCGGGGTTGAGCTCACCGAGGTGTCTGAGCAAGCGCTAAAGCAAATGGCCGATACCAACACTCCGCAAGGGGTAGTTGCCGTCTGTCGCCAACTCGATGTTGCTTTTGAAGATTTACTTGAAAGCAGACCATTGTTAGTTGCTTTCTTGGCGAATGTGCGCGACCCAGGTAACGCGGGCACGATTCTTCGTGCTGCAGATGCCGCCGGAGCCGACGCCGTGATTTTCAGCGACTCATCGGTCGATCTGTACAACCCAAAGCTGGTTCGCTCTACTGCTGGCTCTTTGTTTCACGTTCCTGTTGTTATCGGAGTCGACATTCAGCAGGCCATTGCCGAGTTGAAAGCCACCGGCATCCAAGTTTTCGCTGCCAACGGCGGGGGTCAGGCTCTTCCACTTCCGCAAGACGAATTGGCAAAGCCGACCGCTTGGGTGCTAGGTAA
>JBJTNB010000012.1:0-2954 GCA_046073845.1 Micrococcales bacterium | reverse complement strand
GGCGTCACCCTGCCCGACATCGCAACTTGCCACCTGCCAATTCGGGTCTGGCCAATTCAAGAAAGCAACGGCCCGATTGACCACATTTGACAAAGTGCCGAGCGACAAAATCAACACCAAAACTAATGAAACATTTTTCAGCAGATTCGACCGAGCGGCAAACCAAACCAACAGAAAGATCATCAGGCCCGCGATGAATATTTCGCCCCAACCATCGAGCCGCCAAGGCAGAGTTGCGAACGGCAACCTAGCCAGAGAGGCTGCGATGAGTGCAATCAACCAGGCGAATAGCGAAGCCACCCAATAAAGTGCGGTTGCAATCGGTGGCATCCAAGCAAAGCAAACGGCAATAATGCCAAGGATGGTGATTGGCGCAACTAAAGGTTCAGCTAATACGTTGGCTAGCAACGAGTAGGTGGGAATGCCACCTTGGAGCTGCAGAAGTATCGGCAGGCAAAAGAGTTGCGCCGAAATCGAAACTGCCAATGAAACTGCCAGGGCCTTAGGGAGTCGGCTATTGAACTTCGCTGTGATGATTGGAGCAAACCACAAGAGACCAGCTGTTGCTGCAACCGAGAGAATGAACGAGACGCTCGTAATCAAGGCTGGCGATATTGCAATCAAAACGTCGATGCTCAACGCGAGAGCGACCATCGGTTTGACCTTGCGACCGCTACCGATTGCAAACAGCACAAACACAGCCATGGTTGCTGCACGAAGCACGCTTGGCTGAGGCCCAACCAGTGCGACATATCCCGCCAATGCCATGACGGCAGCCGTCACTCTTGTGCGCAAGCGAAAGTGCGCGAGCGCAAAATAGACCGCGGCAATGACAATTGCACAGTTAGCGCCGCTAACTGCACTCAAATGGGTAAGCGAAACCGTTTTGAGTGCGCTGGCGAGCCCGACCGACAGACTACTGTCGTCGCCAATGGTGAGGCCTAGAACCAATGCCCTGGCATCTGATGACACGCCTATGGCCTGTGTGGTGACCAAGTAGTGAAGCCAACTCATCGCCTGAAGTTGATCGTTGGGAGCTTGGTGCCAATAGAGATTGCTGGCGAATGCAATCGCTGCGAAGAACGCGCTCAGCAAGCCAGCTGGAGACAGGTCGGTCAAAGCAACGCCAAGTCGACGCATGGCGAAAAGCCCAGCTGTCACAGCAAATACCAACCAAAGCCACGAGTAACCGAGCATTCCTGCCGTGAATGCCCAAAGCAGAACTGCCGAAACTATCACGTTCATGTGCGGCTCGATTTCATAAAGTTACGAGCTTCTCGATGCCGGCGAACAATTTGGGGCCAATGCCGGCGACTTTCATTAAGTCGCGTTTGTTCTTGAAACCACCGTTAGCGGTGCGCCAATCGATGATTCGACTGGCAAGTGCCGGGCCTACCCTCGGCAAACTCTCGAGCTCGGTCTCAGACCCTCGATTCAGAGAAATCAGCCCAGTAGATAAACCCGGAGACTGCCCCGTGGTAATCATGCTGAAACCACCAGCACCAAGAGCGCTGATGATGACCTGCTCGCCGTCGCTCAACTCTCGAGCAAGATTCACACTCGCCTGGTCTGCATTTTTCGAAAACCCACCAGCCGCAAAAACAGCGTCGAACAAGCGTGAACCAGAATCGAGTTCATAGATACCGGGATGCACCACAAGGCCAACCACATGCACATAAATTGTGGCAGCCGCAATGCTGACAGTCGGGTTCGCCACCGGCGATGCACTCACCCGATAGGCCTTCGGTGCGTTCAATGCCGAGAGCGTAGCGATGATTCCCACGGCTAGAACGACAGTGAATACAACTAATCGCGTGTTGAGCTTGGCGCCAATGAGGCTCTTTAGTCGTTCGCGTAGTTCATCCACGCATTGAAATTACGAGTTATCGATTACGCGATGGTTCAGCACGAAAATTCTGTGTGCAACTGTGGCCAAAGTGCAGCCTGTGAATAGCCGACTACTTAGTTGCGATATTCACTAGCTTCGGTGCACGAACAATCACATTAGCGATTTCACGATCGCCAATGGCACGCTTCACGTTATCTGAGTTGAATGCCAAATCGCGCAACTCATCTTCTGTGATCGAAACCGAGACTTCGAACTTGTCGCGCAACTTGCCATCGACCTGAACCACCGCGGTCAGGTTGTTGACCACTAGAAGCGACTCGTCTGCCTCGCCAAGACCAGCAAGAGCCACGCCGGCCTGGTGACCGAGCACCGACCACATGTCTTCGGCCGTGTATGGCGCGAACAGCGATAGTGCCTTGGCAACAGCCTCGACGGCCTCGCGAACAGCAGGGTCTGCCCCGCCAACTTCGCCATCGATAGCCTTACGAACCGCGTTCACCAGTTCCATCAACTTGGCAACGCCAACGTTGAACTTGAAGCCCTCAATGCTCGCCGAGAAGTCACGCAAGAACGAGTGAGTCGCCTTGCGAACATCCTTGTTGCCACCGGCGAAATCAACTCCAGGCGCGCTGGTGACATCGCCGGCCAATCGCCAGGCGCGAGCCAAGAACTTAGCCGAACCCGCTGGCGATACGTCTGCCCAGTCAATGTCATCTTCTGGTGGGCCAGCAAATGCCATGGTCAAACGAATCGCGTCGACGCCGTGCTCGTCGAGCTGGTCGCTCAAGCGCACGAGGTTGCCGCGCGATTTCGACATTGCCGAACCACCCATCAGAACCATGCCCTGGTTGAGCAGTCGGGTGAATGGCTCTTGGAAGTCAACAAAACCCAGGTCGTGTAGAACCTTGGTGAAGAATCTGGCGTACAGCAGGTGCAAAATAGCGTGGGTAACGCCACCGACATACTGGTCAACCGGTGCCCAGGCCTTGGCCTCGTCAACCGGGAAGGCTACCTCGGTCGAGTTTGGAGAAAGGAAACGCAAGAAATACCAGGATGAATCCACGAATGTGTCCATGGTGTCTGTGTCACGCTTCGCAGGCATTCC
>JBJTNB010000011.1:0-8613 GCA_046073845.1 Micrococcales bacterium | reverse complement strand
GTTACCTGCAGACGAGCTGCAAGTTCTGGCTGGCGAGCGATCGACTCGATGGTCTTCGATACAACTAGACCTACGCCGATGCCTGGGCCTACAGCTGCAAGGCCATAGCCGACAACGCCGAGTGAGCCGGTAACGCCTGCTGCGATTGTGGTGATGTCCACTTGTTTTCCTTCCGTGGGTTAGACCTAGCGGTTGCTAAGTCCTAATGCTCGTCTGCCAAGGCCAACTGGATGTAGACCGTGGTCAGCAGAGTAAATACATAGGCCTGCAAGAACGCGACCAGCATCTCGAAGAGAGTGAACACGAACCCGAAGGCGAGGGTTCCAGCACCAAAGGCCTTGAGCAGGCCACCGGCGTTGAAGATGAAAAATTCTGTTGCCGAGAACAACAGAACCAAGAGCAAGTGCCCGGCGATCATATTCATCATGAGACGAAGGGCGAGAGTTACTGGGCGAAGAATGAAAGTCGAAAGGAACTCAATTGGAGTTACCAAGATGTAGAACGGCTTTGGCACACCCGCTGGGAATAGCGCGGCGGTAAAGAAGTGCCATCCGTGTTTGCGCATACCGGCGTAGATGAAGGTTACGTAGGCGGCCACTGCCATAACCAACGGCAAACCGATAACCGAAGTTCCGGCGATGTTTAGCGAAGGAATAACACCGGTCACATTCATGCCGAGCACGGTGAAGAAAATCGTTGCAAGCAGCGGCAAGAAACGGTCGCCGTCTTTTTCGCCGAGCTGGTCATGCGCGATCGATTTGCGCACGAAGTTCAGCGATGCCTCACCCATGAACTGAAAGCGAGAAGGAACGTACTGCTGAGTCTTGTAGGCCTTTTTGAACTTTGCGGTCCAGAGCCAGAAGATAACAATCAAGAGTGTCATTACGAGAACTCGAATCAACATGATTCGGTTCATCTCGAATGGGGTGCCCACGAAAAGCACTGCCTCAGGGTAGAACTCGTCAATCGACGGTGGCGTAAAGCCGCCGGAATTGTCGGCGTGCAATGCCAAGAGAGCAAGGGCAGTTCGCAACGTTGACGTTCTCCTGTGTCGGGGCGAGGCTAAACCTCGCGGCGGCTAATTCTGGGAGTTTGAACGGGTTTTTCACCTGTTCGCCGACCATTCTAACAGGCTATTTAGCCTTGAATTGTCGGGATTCGCGAACGCAGAACCACAATCGCATCGACGGCTAGCGAGCCGATGACCGATGCGACGATTCCAATGAAAAGCACCCAACCAACCACAAACGTGGCGTGCTTCAAAACCAGCACCAGGATGAAGAAACCGATCAGTTTGACCAACCAGGTACCCAAAACCACCCCGAAAAAGCCGCCAAGCGGAAGTTTGCCGCCGATCCAGACAGAAAGCGCGGTCAGGCTCACGAAGACTAGGGCCATGGCCGCGCCAATCAAAGCACTGACCAGGCCGGCTACCGAGGCGGCAAAGAAACCGATGGCCCCGACCAGGATTGCCACACCGGCCACAAGAATCGACCCCAGCTTGAGCACCCTGGCGAACAGCTGATTGCTGGTGGTTGCGGTCATTTCAGAGCCCTTCGTTTAGCGATGATCGGCCAAAGCGTGTAAACGGTGGCCAGACTTGCGCCGACTACGGCGAATCCAAGGATTGCCTGCCAAGGCCAGAAGAAGAACAGCAGGCAAGACACCGAGATCAAAAGCGTCCAGACATAAAAGACAATGACCGAACCCACGTGCCCGTGTCCGAGGTCTTGCAATTTGTGGTGCAGGTGCTTGCGGTCGGCCGAGAACGGCGACTTGCCCGCACGAAGTCGACGAACCACGGCCAGGGTCAGATCAAGAAGCGGTAGCAGCAAAATCGCCAACGGCAGAATCAGCGGAATGAAAGCAGGAAGCAGGTCATCCCGGCCGGCTGTGTGTGGATCGATCTGACCGGTCACTGTGAGCGCCGAAGTGGCCATCAACATTCCGAGCAGCATTGCCCCACTGTCGCCCATGAAGATTTTCGCTGGGCGCCAGTTGTGCGGCAAGAAACCGATGCACATGCCCATCACGATTGCCGAAAGTAAACCGGCGAGGTTGAAGTAATTGCCTGGCGACGTTTTCTGCGCGAGAAGGTAGCAGTAAGCAAAGAAGGTCACGGTGCCGATCAGCACCACGCCGCTAACCAGGCCGTCGAGCCCGTCGATAAAGTTCACCGCGTTCATCACGAGCACGGTGAGAAATACCGTCACCACAAGCGACATGCCAAACGAACCGACCGTTAGGCCGCCAATCGGAAGCGAAACAATCTGAACACCTTGCCACGCAAGGATGCCCGCTACCGCGAGTTGCCCGCCGAGCTTAATAGTCCAGTCGAGGTCGTAGAGGTCATCGAAAAATCCGATTGCGGTGATCAATAGTGCGGCGACCGCGATCGCGATGACGTGGCTCGGATCTTCGAAGACCGAGTGGAACCAACCCATCAGAGCTGCAATCGTGAGCGCTACCGAAAAGCCCAAGAACATTGCGATGCCACCGAGGCGCGGGGTCGGCTTGGTGTGCACGTCGCGAGCACGAATCTGCGGGTAGATGCGGTATTTGTGCGCGAGCTTGAGCACCACCCAGGTTGCCGCGTAGGTGACCAACGCCGAGATCAGTGCGACCAACAGATAGGCGCGCACTAGCTGACCTCAATCAAATCGCCGGCCACAGCCTTTAGTTTCGCGATGCTAAGCGCACCGATGCGAACCACACGAATCTTGCCGTTCACCACGACGCCCTCGTTTTCAAACTTTTCGGTAATGCCAGTTAGGTCAAGAATCGTCGAAGCCTCGCCCTTTGGTGAAGGGCCAGCATTCAGATAAACCTCGACATTCGAGGTGAAATACTCGTCGGCCTGTGCTGCCGTTGTCGCCGCCGGTTGACCAGTGAGGTTCGCGCTCGATACTGCCAGAGGCCCGGTGTCTTGAAGCAGTGCCAATGCGATCTTGTGATCTGGCATGCGAAGTGCGACTGTGCCGCGGGTCAGCCCGAGATTCCAATCAAGTGATGGCTGCGCGCGCAAAATCAAAGTCAGCGCACCAGGCCAAAATGCTTTTGCGAGTTCGCGTGCGATTTGTGGGATGTCGGTGGCAAGCGCATCCAATGTGTTGGCATTGCCAATCAGAACCGGTGGTGGCGAAGTTTCGTCGCGACCCTTTGCTGCCAGCAGAGCGGCGACGGCTTTTTCTGAAAATGCGTCGGCTGCGATTCCGTAAACGGTGTCGGTAGGAATCACTACGAGCTGTTCGCGACCGATGGCCAACTTGGCAAGTCGCATGCCACTTAGCAGATCGGTGTCGAGCGAGCAGTCGAAGATGCGAACCATCGCTGCTCCTATCGAGTTGCCGAAACCACGCGGTCGCGACCGTTGAAATCTTGGTGAGAGACGACGTTTTGCCAACCTCTTGCCAATAGTAAATCAGTGATTGCCTTGGCCTGAATATCTGCGTGCTCGATGGCAAAGAAGCCGCCCTCGCGAAGCAGTTCGTGCGCAGTGCGCTCGGCGATGCGAACCACATCGAGACCGTCGTCGCCACCAAATAGTGCGAGCGATGGGTCGTGCAGAGCAACCTCAGGATAGATCGGAACCATCTCGGTTGGAATGTATGGCGGGTTGGTCAAAACAACATCGGCTTTGCCGTTGTGCTGCGGTGAACCGTCTGCGATGTCTCCAAGGATGATGGTCGCGTTCTTGTAGTTCTCGAAATTGCGCTTGGCCCAGGCGAAGGCATCTTCAGACTTCTCGATGGCCACAACTGTGGCGCTTGGCACCTCGTGAGCCAGCGACAGCGCGATTGCACCCGAGCCACTGCAGAGATCGAATGCCAACGGGTTTGCGGTTACAAGGGTCTTTAGAAACTCGATGCCGAGACCGGCAAGCAGTTCGGTTTCTGGCCGCGGTACGAATACGCCCTTGCCTACCGCCAGGGTGATGTGGCGAAAGTGAGCAACGCCGGTCAGGTGCTGAAGCGGTTCGCGCGCCTCGCGACGAGCTGCGAGCTCTTCGAAATTGGCCTGCTGCTCGAGTGATACTTCTGCCCCACTCAGCGCAGCAGCCTGCACCTCGCCGCGCGACATGCCTGCGACGAAAGCAAACAAAAGTTCTGCATCTGCTTCAGCCGAGTCGATGCCGGCAGTAGCGAATCGCTGCGCCCAAAGCGAAAGCAATTCGCGAAGCAACATTTACTTGTCGCCGCCGAGTGCAGCTAGACGCGCCTCTTCATCCATGGCGATTGCAGACTGAACCACTGGTTCTAGTGCGCCATCCATGACCTGATCTAGGTTGTAAGACTTGTAACCGGTGCGGTGGTCTGCAATGCGGTTTTCAGGAAAGTTGTAAGTGCGAATTCGCTCTGAGCGGTCGACGGTGCGAACCTGCGACTTGCGCGCAGCCGACTGCTCTGCCTCAAGCGCCTCTTGCTGAGCTGCCAGGATGCGCGCACGAAGAACACGCATAGCGGCTTCGCGGTTTTGCAACTGTGACTTTTCGTTCTGCATCGAAACCACGATGCCGGTCGGCAAGTGAGTGATTCGAACTGCAGAGTCTGTGGTGTTAACCGACTGACCACCAGGGCCACTCGAACGGTAAACGTCAATGCGAATGTCGTTCTGGCTGATCTCTACTTCTTCAGGCTCGTCAACTTCTGGGAACACCAAAACGCCGGCTGCAGAAGTGTGAATGCGACCCTGAGTTTCTGTGACCGGAACACGCTGAACTCGGTGCACGCCGCCCTCGTATTTCAGGTGTGCGTAAACACCCTGAGCCGGATCGGTGGTGTTTGCCTTGATTGCGATCTGAACATCTTTGTAACCGCCGAGGTCGCTCTCGTTCTTGTCGAGAATCTCGGTCTTCCAACCCTTTGAGTTGGCGTACTGGATGTACATGCGAAGCAAGTCGGCAGCGAACAGTGCCGATTCGGCACCACCTTCGCCAGCCTTGATTTCCATGATCACGTCGCGGCCGTCATCTGGATCGCGAGGAATCAGTAGTCGACGAAGCTTCTCGGTTGCGGCGACCAACTTCTCTTCGGTCAACGGCACCTCATCGGCAAAGGCATCGTCTTCTTTTGCCAATTCCTTGGCAGCGGCCAGGTCGCCGGTGAGGTTGTTCACCGAGTCGTAGGCGGCAACGATTGCATTCAATTCGGCATAACGCCGATTGAGTTTCTTAGCCAATGCTGGGTTCTGGTGAACGGCAGCGTCAGAGAGTTGCTCTTGCAGCTGCTTGTGTTCGGCCAGAAGGCCCTTTACCGATTCGAGCAATTAATTACTCGCCGTCTGAACCCGAAGGCATTGGCATCGACTTCTGAACCTGCATCAAGAACTCGACGTTGCTCGAGGTCTCTTTGAGGCGAGTCAGAACCATCTCGAGTGCCTGCTGCTGCTCAAGACCGGCAAGCGCACGACGCAACTTCCAGGTGACCTTGGTCTCGTCTTGAGCCATGAGCATTTCTTCGCGACGGGTACCCGAAGCGTTGATGTCGACAGCCGGGAAAATGCGCTTGTCGGCGAGTGAACGCGACAAACGAAGCTCCATGTTTCCGGTTCCCTTGAACTCTTCGAAGATGATCTCATCCATCTTTGAACCGGTCTCAACAAGAGCTGTAGCAAGGATGGTGAGCGAGCCACCGTTTTCGATGTTTCGAGCCGCGCCAAAGAAACGCTTTGGCGGGTAGAGGGCTGCCGAGTCGACACCACCCGAAAGGATTCGACCTGAGGCAGGAGCGCTCAAGTTGTAAGCGCGACCCAAACGGGTAATCGAGTCGAGAAGAACGACAACGTCGTGACCAAGCTCAACCAAACGCTTCGCGCGCTCGATTGCAAGTTCAGCAACGGTGGTGTGGTCTTCTGCTGGGCGGTCGAAGGTCGAGGCAATGACCTCACCCTTCACGGTGCGCTGCATGTCGGTAACTTCTTCAGGGCGTTCGTCGACAAGAACGACCATCATGTGAACCTCTGGGTTGTTCTTGGTGATCGCGTTTGCGATTGCCTGAAGCACCAAGGTCTTACCTGCCTTCGGTGGCGAAACGATAAGACCACGCTGGCCCTTACCGATTGGCGAAACGAGGTCGATGATTCGAGTGCTGAGCTTGTTCTGCTCGGTCTCGAGGCGCAAGCGCTCCTGTGGGTACAACGGGGTCAACTTGCCGAATTCGACGCGCTTTGCAGCCTCTTCTAGCGAGGTGCCGTTAACCGAATCCACGCGAACGATTGCATTGAACTTCTGACGACCTTGGTTGTCGTTCTCGCGTGGCTGACGGATTGCACCGACAACTGCATCGCCCTTGCGCAGGCCGTACTTCTTGACCTGACCCAGTGAAACGTAAACATCGTTCTGACCAGGCAGGTACCCGCTGGTGCGAACGAATGCGTAGTTGTCGAGAATGTCTAGGATGCCGGCGACCGGAATCAAAACGTCATCTGCGGTGATCTCTGGCTCTTCATCGCGATCGTGGTTGCCGCCACGGTTGCGGTCGCCACGGTCGCGGTTACGGTCGCCGCGGTTACGATTGCGGTTACGGTTGCGGTCGCGGTTACGACCGTTGCCGTTGCCACGACGCTCGTCGTTCTCATCGCGGTCGTTGCGCGAGTCGTTGCTGCGAGTCTCGGTGTCGCGGTTTTCGCTCGACTCAGACTGCTCTGCCTTTGGCGCACGCTGCTGGCGCTCGCCCTTTGGTGCACGTTCTTCACCCTTAGTTGCACGCTCTTCACCCTTAGGTGCACGCTCGTCCCCCTTTGGTGCACGCTCGTCCCCCTTTGGTGCGCGCTCGGCCTGCTCAGGCTTTGACTCGCCACCCTCGGCCGAGTCGCTCTTGGCACGACGGGTGCGAGTTGGGCGCTTTTCGCTGGTCTCGCCAGCGGTCGAAGCTTCAGTCGACGCCTTGCGTGACTTCTTTACTTCGTTGGTTTCCTGGATTTCATCCATGTTTGTATTTCTCTTTCTTGAGATTGCGATGAACCCTGTCATCGAGCCCTGCCAGTTAGTTCGGCAAGGGATTTCGCATTAGATCTGCGGGGAAAGCACCAAAGCGTTCAGACTGAACGACTATTTAGTGGTGCAGGGCTACTGTAGCACCCTTGAAGTCGACAGCCAATAGAAGTCGACGCCAGTTTGGGTATTTTTCGGCGGCAAGAGCAGCAGCCTGGATGCGCTCGGCTGGGTCGCTAGCCAGTACCAGTACCGATGGCCCTGCCCCAGAAACCACTGCGGCGTGGCCGTTTTCGCGCATTAGCTGAACCAGAGCGTAGGTCTCAGGCATTGCCGAGGCGCGGTAATCCTGGTGAAGTTTGTCTTCGGTGGCGGCAAATAACAGTTCTGGGCTTTGAGTTAGCGCTGCCACCAATAGGGCCGAACGCGACACGTTGAAAACTGCATCCTCGTGCGGAACCGACTCTGGCTGCAGTGAGCGAGCCTTGGCAGTTGACATCTCGAAGCTAGGCACGAGCTCAAGCGGTGAAACACCACGGTGAACGAAAAGCTTTTTGTTGTGCGGGCCCGACTCGTCTTCCCAGGCGATGTTCAATCCGCCGAAAAGTGCAGGCGCAACGTTGTCTGGGTGGCCTTCTAGTTCGGTTGCGATGTCTAGCAAATCGCTGTGCGACATCTCGACCATGCCTTCGAGTAACCCCTGAGCAGCCACTACCCCGCTGACCACGGCGGCACCCGAAGACCCCATGCCGCGGCCGTGCGGAATTACGTTGTGCGCCTTGATGCGAAGGCCAGGCATGGTCTGACCGTAACGATCAAAGGTGTGCTTGATGCACTTGACGACAAGGTTGGTTTCGTCGGTCGGTACCGCGCCGGCGCCTTCGCCAGATACTTCGACAATCACGTCGTTCGCTGCAACAGCCTCGACTTCGAGTTCGTCGTAGAACGCTAAGGCCATGCCGAGCGTGTCAAAGCCAGGGCCAAGGTTTGCCGAGGTGGCAGGAACCTTTACCGATACTTTGCGCCCGACGATGCTCATCTTTAAGCCAAGCCCAATTGCTCAGCAACTTCGGCTGCATTGGCATTGACCACGGTTGGCTTAATGTCGTTTCCGTTTTCGTCGATAAGAGCCCAGTTGACATCCTTGAGGCCGTGACCGGTGACGGTGACCACGATGGTCTTACCCGCAACACTCTCGCCCTGCTGGGTGGTTTTGAACAACCCGGCAGCGCCGGTTGCCGACGAAGGTTCGACGAATACGCCAACTTCATTCGACAAGAAGCGGTGCATCCAGAGAATTTCTTTGTCGCTTACTGCACCGAAACGGCCCTGGCTCTCGGTGCGAGCCGCCTGAGCGAGATCCCACGATGCCGGGTTGCCAATTCGAATTGCGGTGGCGATGGTCTCTGGGTTTTTGACCGGTGAGCCCTGCACGAATGGTGCCGATCCCTCAGCCTGAAAACCCCACATCTGCGGAAGTGCCTTGATGCGGCCTTCTTGCATATCTTCTTTGTAGCCCTTGAAGTAGGCCGAGTAGTTACCCGCATTGCCGACCGGAAGAACGTGAAGGTCAGGTGCGAAACCGAGCGAGTCGACGACTTCGAACGCGCCGGTCTTTTGACCTTCGATGCGGTCTGGGTTAACCGAGTTCACCAGGTGCACCGCGTAGTTCGACGAAAGGT
>JBJTNB010000010.1:0-6657 GCA_046073845.1 Micrococcales bacterium | reverse complement strand
TGGTTCACCTTCACCAGAATCGCGTTGCCGGCAGCAAGGTCAATGCCCTTCTGAAGGCGTGCTGGGTTGGTCACGTAAAGGTCGTCGCCAACGAGCTGAACCTTGTCGCATAGGTCTGCGGTGATCTTCGTCCAGCCAGCCCAGTCATCCTCGGCTAGTGGGTCTTCGATCGAAACCATCGCAAAGTCAGTAACGAGCTGCTCGTAGTACTTGATCATTTCGTCGGTGGTGCGCTCGGCGCCTTCGAACTTGTACTTGCCGGTTGCCTCGTCGTAGAACTCGGTTGCTGCAACATCGAGTGCAAGTGCGAAGTCGGTGCCGACCTTGTAGCCAGCCTTCTCGATCGCTTCGCTGATTAGCTCAAGCGCCGCGCGGTTGTTTGGCAGCTCAGGTGCGAAACCACCCTCGTCGCCAAGACCGGTCGAAAGACCCTTGCTGTGCAGTAGCGACTTGAGCGAGTGGTAAACCTCAACGCCCGAGCGAAGTGCTTCGCTGAAAGTCTTCGCGCCGATTGGCACGATCATGAACTCCTGAATGTCAACGCCGGTGTCTGCGTGCGCGCCACCGTTGATGATGTTCATTAGCGGAACCGGAAGAGTGTGCGCGTTTGGGCCACCTAGGTAACGGTAAAGAGGCAGGCCAGCCGACTCAGCAGCTGCACGTGCGTTTGCAAGGCTCACACCAAGGATGGCGTTAGCACCAAGACGCGACTTGGTCGGAGTGCCGTCAAGCTTGATCAACGCTGCGTCGACTAGGCGCTGGTCTTGTGAGTCGAAGTCGACGAGTAGCTCGTCGATCTCGCTGATGACTGCGTCGACAGCCTTTAGAACACCCTTGCCGCCGTAGCGAGCCTTGTCGCCGTCGCGAGCTTCGTGAGCCTCGAATGCACCGGTCGATGCGCCTGATGGAACAGCTGCGCGACCGAAGCTGTCGTCATCGAGAAGAACCTCGACCTCAATGGTTGGGTTTCCGCGTGAGTCAAGAATCTCGCGGGCGCCTACGGCTTCAATGATTGACACTGTTACTCCTATATGGGATGTGCGATGGGTGTTACGGCGGCCGCCTGGCGCATGGGCCGGGGCCGAAAACCTCGTTGTTCCTAGTTCAGTTTAGTTGCCAACAGCGAGTCGACAGGAAAGCAAAAACCCCAACCCTTTCGAGTCGGGGTTCCGCGTAAAACCAACTATCCGCGGGTTAGCGAACCACCAGAGCGCTTGCGGGCAAGCGCATCCAAGGTGGCAGCAATCAACAGAACAGAGCCCGTCACCATCAAGTTGATACCGGCTGGCATGTCTAGCAGCAAGAGACCATTGTCAATAATGGCGATTACGAAAGCACCGATAGCGGCGTGGGCAAGGCGCCCGCGGCCACCAAATAGGCTTACGCCACCAACCACTGCGGCGGCGACACCAGAAAGCACGATTGACTGACCTGCTGTTGACTCAACGTTGCCGATACGACTTACGTTGAATACGCCGGCAACCATGGCCAAAGTTGAGCAAATCATGAATGCCGCCGTACGAATTCGAGCCACCTTGATGCCCGCACGTCTTGCAGCCTCTGGGTTTGCACCCACCGCGTAGAGGTAACGACCAAAACGAGTGCGATCTAGTGCGAACGTGGCGATGAACAGGATGGCAATGACAATTGGAATGACCAATGGCACGCCTTGAATCGGGAGGCGCACATTCAAAGAGCGATTTTGGTTCATCACAGCAACCGTCACGCTGCCAATTACGGCCAATAGGCCGACCTTAAACCAGATGAAGAAGATTGGACGAGTCGGCAGATTAGCTTTGAGTCGACGCGAGCGATCCCATAGGCCAATCGCTGCAGTGACCGCGACGCAGACTGCAAGCAGCAGCCAGCCGCCCCACAGTGGAAGGTTGGAGTTCATAATGGCCAGGATTGCGGGGACCTCAAGTCGTTTGATTCCGCCCTGACCGAGAACCAACAACATCACGCCAGGTAGCGCAAGGTAAAAAGCAAGCGACACCACGAACGAAGGTACGCCAATGCGAGCCACGAAGGTTCCAATGGTCCAACCGATTGCAAGTCCGAGGATGAAGGCAAGCAGCAACGATAGCGGCCATGGCCAGCCATCAAGTTGCAACTGCACAAAGATAGCCATGCCAGTGCCGAAGGTAACACCGGCCGACAAGTCGATCTCGCCTAGAAGCAGAACGAACACAAGTGCCGCAGAAAGCATGATCAAGGTTGAGGCCTGAACGAACAGGTTTGAGAAATTGATAAGCGTTAGGAATACCGGGCTGAGGAAAGCGAAAAGTGCGCCAAGAAAAATAAGTGCACCGATTGCAGGCAACGCGCCCATGTCGCCCGAGCGAAGTCTCGAGAAATATGCCGCGATCAGTTCGCGGGTAGTGCCCTCTTGGCCAGTCTTGAGAGTTAGTTCAGACATTATTTGCTCTCCTTTTGACTGATTCCTGTGATGTAGCCAATCACTTCGTTGTAACTAGTCGCCTTGGTATCAAGTTGGGCGACCATATTGCCCAGGTAAAGCACCGCTATCGAATCGGCGACTTTGAAAACATCAGCAAGATTATGACTGATCATGATGACCGCGTAACCCTGGTCGGCAAGGCGACGAACGAGGTTCAGGACTTGCTCGGTCTGAGCAACACCTAGTGCTGCGGTTGGCTCATCCAAGATGACTAGCTTGGCCGAACGTAAAACAGTGCGGGCAATCGCAACGGTTTGACGCTGACCACCAGAGAGTGATGAAACTTTTTGACGCACCGATTTTACGGTTTTAACCGAAAGGCTTTGAAGGGCAAGGGCTGCCTGGTACTCCATCGACGCCTCGTCGAGAGTGAGCTGCGAAATTTCTTCGCGACCAAGGAACATATTTTGAACGATGTCTAAGTTGTCGCAAAGTGCGAGGTCTTGATAAACCACCTCAATGCCGAGTGCCGAAGCCTGGCGAGGTGTGTGTAAGTGAACGGCTTCTCCTTCGAAGTGAACGTCACCTTCGTCATAGGGCTGCACACCGGCAAGCCCTTTGATCAGAGTGGATTTTCCTGCTCCGTTATCACCGACAAGAGCAGTGACCTGACCTGGGTAAGCGACCAGATCTACGCCTTTTAGTACGTCTACCGGACCGAAGCTTTTTTTGATTCCGGTCAGTTTCACGGTTGGCACTGTCATTGGGCCCTCCAAAATCTTCTTTGATTACTTTGTAAATCTACGCCAGATAAAACTGTGCGCCAGCCATTTCTGACTGGCGCACAGCCCTACTACCTATTTATTACTTGACGCCGTACTTTGCACAAGCAGCTGCAACTGCAGCGGTGCAAATGTCAGATGCCTTTGCGTTGCCATCGGTAACAACCTTTGCAACACCGTCTGGGCCAACCAATACTGGGTCAACCGAAACGTAAGGGGTTCCGTCAGATAGCTTCTGCGAAGCGGTGACGGTCTCACCCTTTAGCAACTTGGTGATTACGTCAATTGCTGCAGCAACCTCAAGCTGGAATGGCTTGTAAACGGTTGCAGTCTGCTTGCCCAACAGAACGTTCTGTAGACCAGCGACCGATGCGTCTTGACCAGAAACTGGAACCTTGAGGCCGTTCTTGTCGAGGATTGCAATGATTGCAGCTGCGTTGTTGTCGTTTGGAGCCAATACTGCGTCAACCTTGCCCTTTACAGCAGTGAATGCCTGCTCGAACTCGGTACCTGCAGTTGGGCCATCCCAGGTTCCCTTCATAGTGAAGGCAGCCTTTGCACCTGCTGGGTCAAGAACACTGAGTGCGCCGTTTAGGAACATTGCAGCGTTACCGTCAGCTGGGTCGCCCGACGAGTAGATGATGCTTGCGGTCTTTGGGTCCTTGCCAGCAGCAGTTAGACCATCAAGGATCGACTGACCTTCGAGCGAGCCAACCTTTGCGTTGTCGAACGATACGTAGTAGTCAGCGCCAGTGATTGGGCGGTCGTAAGCGATAACAGGAACACCCTGAGCCTTAGCCTTGGTTGCTACTGCAGCACCTGCACCCTGGTAGTCAACAAGAACCATTACGCCACAACCCTTGGTGAGCTGTGCGTCGGCGATGCTTGCGTACTTTGCGGTGTCCTTCTGAGCGTTCTGGATGTCAACAGTGAATCCTGCGTCAGTAAGGCCCTTTTCCAAAGCTGGGCGGTCGTTTGGCTCCCAGCGAGTTCCGCTGTCGGCGTCAGGAAGAATTACACAGGCGAGCGTGCTCTTAGCGGTGCTAGTCGACGAACAACCTGCCAATGCGAAAGCTGCAACCGATGCGATTGCAACTACTGAAAGAAGCGAAGATTTCTTCACTTGGTTCCCTTCTAATTGGTCGGAGCCCCAGAAACTTCTTTGCATCTGGGGTCTGTGTCAGGCTACGCCCGAATTATTACCGAATAAGACGGTTCACCTAACAACTTGATAACGAACAATTTGCCCGGATGGCGGGGGTATGGCTGGACTCGGATCAGGCTTCGGTTGGGGCTTCGGCTGGGGTGAAATCTGGCCAATTGGAGCTCGGTGACCCTTAAATGCAGTGGCCCCGGGGTCTTGCAATGCATAGGACGATCCGGGGCGCGACGGTTTAACTTTATCGTTGCCAACTACTCAAACGGAAGATGTGGATAAGTAAAAACGAGCAGATTGATTTCTGGCACTTTGCAGTCATGGACCGCACCCAGATTGAGCACCTGTTCTCCACTCCACGTGTTGGAAAGTATTTTGAATATGCCAATACGCGCGGCTTGGAGCCGTGGGGTTTGTACTGTGACAATTTGCGGCGCTCGGCATCCTGGTGGACACAAATTGCAATGATTGAGGTCGCAGTAAGGAACAAAGTTGATCAGGCCCTAGCGCACAAATATGCCGATCGGTTTTGGTTCGATAACTTGGCATTTTCTGCCGACTTGTCCAAAACCGTTTATGTGAAATTTGCCAGAGACCTTGACCATGGTCGACGCGAAATTAACGACTCGGCTGACGCAGTCATATCATCCTTGTCAATGGGCTTTTGGGGTGCCCTTCTCCATTCAAACCTGGAAAGCAAACTATGGAGCCCCGCGATAAGTAAACAATTCACAGTTGGCACTCGCCGCCATGAACTTCACAGGGCCTTCACCGAACTACGACAAATCAGAAATCGAATTGCTCATCACGAAAGTCTTCTACAAATAACCAATGCTGACTTTGCGAAAGCGGTATCGATAGTGAGTATGGCACTCGGCCCTGAGTTCCAGCAGTTGTTAAAAGAGTGCTCTAGGCGAGGGGCTTGAGTGCTGCGGTGGTGGTCGACTCGTCGACCGACGCCCAGCGCGAGATGCCCTGCTCAGAAAGCTGCTCGAGCAAAAGGCCGAGTTTCTTCGGCCGCAGCTCGAGGCGCACCGAGTGGCCGAGTTCGATGAGGTCGCGTTGAACTCTCAGACCGTTGGCGACGGTGGCCGCAGAGTCGTTTTCAAGAACGAGGACTACGGCGTGATCATCCGTGTTGTTGCGGTCGGCAACTAGATCAACCGCGCGCTCGAAACCAATCGAGATGCCCACGGCAGGAACATCGTTGCCTGTCCAGCGACCGACCATGCCGTCGTAACGACCTCCACCGCCAATCGACGAGCCAGACTCTGGGTGTTCAATCTCGAAAATCGTGCCGGTGTAGTAACCCATGCCGCGAACCAGCGTCGGGTCGAAGCGCAGTTTGCCCGGGTGGCGCGACTCGACCGCTGCGAATAGCTCGGTGAGCATGGCTGGCGCATCCAGGTTGGCTTGCAGGGTTTGCAACCAGGTGCCGGCAGCAGCGGCCACCTCTGCCCCAAACTTCTCGCCCAACTCGGCAATGACACCTTCGGCAAAAATCTTGTCGAGCTTGTCGATGATGATCATGGCTTGACCGCGACCGGCCTCTGGCACGCCAAGCGCATCGAGCAACTCGGTGAGCAGCACGCGGTGATTCACACGGATGCTCGCATCGCCCAAGCCAATCGCGGCAAGCGCGTCGAGGCTCGAGACCAGCAGGTCGATTTCGGCAAGCATGGTGGCATCGCCGATGATGTCGATGTCGCACTGAATGAACTGGCGGTAGCGACCCTTTTGCGGGCGCTCAGCTCGCCATACTGGGCCGGTCTGAATCGCCTTGAATACGCGAGGCAGCTTCGGCGCGTTGGTCGCGTAGTAACGAGTAAGAGGTACGGTCAGGTCGAAGCGCAGACCGAGGTAGGCAAGAGTGTCGGGGCTTGCGGCGTGGTCGGCATTCGCAAGGGCGCGCTCAAGCTCTTCGCCGCGCTTCATCACGCGGTAGGCAAGCTTCTCGTTGTCGCCGCCCTGGCCCGAGGTCAGGCGGTCGAAGTCTTCGAGGGCCGGAGTCTCGATCTCTTGGTATCCGTGCTTCTTATATGTGTCACGGATTGACTGCAGCACCCGGTCGCGCTTTGCTTTTTCGACGGGTAGGAAGTCGCGCATGCCACGGGGTGGATGCACGTCTTTAGCCATGGGTCAAGTTTAGAGTTTGAAAACGATTTGCTCAGTTGCACTGCGCAGTGCTTGCTCCGCTTCGAGGCCAGCGGCGCGAGCCGAAGCCACCAAATCGAGCAACGTCTGCCCTAACTCGGCCTCGGATTCCAGCGCAATGTAGCCGCCTGCGGGGGCGACATCCTGGCCGGCTTTTTCGGCTT
>JBJTNB010000009.1:0-4660 GCA_046073845.1 Micrococcales bacterium | reverse complement strand
CAGCCGAAAGGCTGGTGGTTGCAGCCGAAAGGCTGGCTCCTGCGCTGACACCTGCGTTGACTGCAACTGAGGTGCCGTCTGTAACGACCTGGTACTTAAGCTGCGCATAGCTCGAAGGAGTGAATCCTGGAGCGAATGTGGTAGCCAAAGTGAACGAGTCAGTCACAGGGATGTTGTACGAAGTACCTGCCGATGGAGCGAAGTTGATCTCGCCTGCTGCGAAAGCAGCAGGAGCTGCAGTTAGAGCAGCAGCCGATAGAGCAACAGCGGCACCAGTGGCAAGTGACTTGCGGAACAAGTTCTTTGACATGATTTCCTTTGTTTTATTCTTGGTTTGTCCGCTGAATCCCAATGATTTAGCGGGCACAAGCTCTTAGATTCTACCAACCAAGCAGGCCGAAACCAAGGGCTTATACCTTTAGTAACGGGGATTCAAACGGTTTATTACGGTCTAACACGAAGTTTTTTGAACTATTTTTCGAGGAATTCACCCCGATTTAGCCCAAATCGCTAGTTGGTCGAGATCAGCACAAGGTGGCCGGTGCTGGCGCCATCCGTGAGGGTCATATTCAGGGCGAAAGAGGCCTTGGCAAGCGCATTTCCGGTGTAAACGAGGTTATTTAGGTCGATTAGGTCGCTGGTCAGGCCAACTACCGCGAATTCGTAGTTTCCGAGGGCCTGAACCTGCACATTTAGGGCATAGGCCGAATAGGCGATTCCGTCGGCATTCACGTGGAAAATCAGGTTGCTGACGGTGCCACCGGCATAGGTGAAGGTGGCGCTCAGGCCATTTTCACCCTGGATGGCGTATTGGCTGGAATCGGTCTTGCTCGAACGGTAGACGGTGACCTCGGCCGAAGAGTTGGCTGTAGCAATCGACGCAGCGGTAGCCGACTTGATTGGGTTCTGCTGGTAAAAGTCTTCGACCTGCGGAACTTCTTTAACCGCGGCTGCGGTGTGGGCGGTCACGGTCGTTGAGGTTGCAGCTGCGCCTTGCTTGACCGGGGTCACGTTTGCATCAGGCTGCGACGGGGAGTCGATAGGAGCAACGGTCTGCTGCGGTTCGGCAGCTACGTTGGTTTGCGAACCGCGGTTGAAGTTGAACAGTGCGCCAATGCCAAGTGCCAAGAACAGCACGAGCACCATCGCCTGAACGCCGACCTTCTTTGCTTCTTCGCCAGCCTTGCGAGCTGCGACAGAAAGAATTGCGGCCATCGACATGCCTTCGGTGTCGACGTCGCCAAGTAGTGCCTTCTTGAATGCACCACGTGCACGGTAAAGAAGTTGTAGCGTTGCGTTTTCGCTGAGACCAACCTGCGCAGCAATTTCTGCAGTCGACTTCTCTTCGTAGATCGAAGCAACCAAAACTTCACGGTGACGTGGGTTCAACTTCGACATTGCAAGTTTTACGATCGCTGCATCGTCTGCAGCTTCGAGGTGCGAACCAACTTCTGCATCGTTCGACGCCGGCTCTGCGATGTCGTCGATGTTGTTGATGTATGCGCGACCCTGTGCACGATAAACATCGATGCAAAGATTTTTAACTTTCCACTTCAAGAAACGAAGCACACCGATTTCGCTGTCTAGTTCAGGTAGCGAAACCATGAGGTAAAGAAATGCGTCTTGAACAACTTCGTCGATCTGCGAACGGTTAGTTAAAAACTTGCGAGCGTGACGTTCGAGGTGTGGGCGAAAACGAATGTAGATGCTCGCGAACTCTTCGGCCTTCCACTCTTTGAGCTTGACCGGTTTTGCATCTTTGAGTGCGACCTCGCCGAACTCTTCGTCGCCGACTTCGTCGAGCAGCGCCTCAAGTGCATCTTCATCTGGGATTGCGTTGAACGCCGAGGTGTCTAGCGATACCTCATCTGGTCGAACAGCCGCGGTGTCGATCGAGTCGGCGACTGCGCGAAGGTGACGCTTTGGCGACTTGGCCATGAGTACCCCTTCAGCTGTTCGGATTGACGTGGAATAACGCCGTCTAGCCCATATTGGCAGACACCTATGTATACGGGCTAGAAGCACGTTTATTACGCAGAAGTTCTAAGAAAACGAAAAACCCGCCATTTCTGGCGGGTCATCCGTGTTTTTGGTCTTTATTTAGTTGATCACTACGTCATAAACGGCGTCGCGGCCGCGGTAGGTGCGATCCAGGGTGTCGAGCACAATGCTGAAAGCCAGCAAACAAGTGCCCTTCTTTACCCCGGTCACGTTCAACGAAGCGTCAACCGTGCAGGTCAACGGGGTCTTGCTGACCACGGTGGTGGCCCAGGCTGGGTTGCCAGGCACCATCGAGAACGAAGCGCCCACCTTCAAAGTGTCTGGGATGTACGGCAGCGGAACCAAAGCGCGAGTCGGCCCGGCCTTGTAAACCATGCTGTCGCCGTAAACGTACTTTTTGGTGCCATAAATAAGAGTGATGCCGACGCGACCAGCGAGGTGCTCTGGGGTGATGAAAACGAGTTTGGTTGGAACCTGGCTCACTACCTGTGCGACTGATTTGTCGACGAGCACCGAAGTGACGACGTTGAGGTTGGTGCCGGTCAAGATCACGTTCTGACCGCCTGCAGGCAGCGGAGTCTTGTTGCTAACCGCGAGAATCGTCGGCGAGGTTGAAGCTGCCTGCGCAGGTGCGGTGGCAACGGTCGCGATGCCGAACGCAACGGCTGCGGTCGCGATGATGGCAAGAAGTTTGCGCATGTGAATGGCCCTTCGGTTGTGGTTCGTGTTCAGAATACCCGCGGTGCCGCCCTTGCGGCTGAATGTTGCTGCAGTTTTAAAGAACGCCGGCAAGGCGCAAGGTCACAGCAAGCATGACCAGGCCACCAACGCGGTAGATGTAACGCCACTTCTCGGTCTTCAGCGGCTTGTCTGCATCTGGGTCGACTCCGTGACGGCCGAACATTCCAAGGATGCTCATTCCAAGTAGCGGAATCGGCAACAGCACGAACGACCACTGAGCCAATTCTGGGCTGGCACCAAGCCAGGCGCCGACGAGCGCCGTGGTGGTCGATGCGATAACAAGGCTGAGCGCAAGGCCTGGAATGCCACCAGGTAGCAGCTTCCAGAGCCAAGGAACGTTTGGCAACTTGTCGCTGTACCAACCGAGCAGGGTCGGCAAGATAAAGAGGAATGAGCCAACCCAGGTCTGCCAGGTGTCGCCCATCAGCGCGGCCGAGACAAAGATGAACAAGCCAAGGCGAATGCCGAGAGCGATGAACTTCTGCGCTCTAACCGGTGAGGCAACCTCGGTTGGGTTGATGTAGTTCAAACGACCTGGGTAGAAGCGAGCCGCGAACTCTTCGAGCAGAATTCGCACGATCATCGCAGCTGCTGCTGCCAGTGCGTAATCGGCAACGTGGTTTGCGGCCGGCATAGTTAGTTTCGCGAGCGAAGGAAGCGTCGAGATAACGCTCGACATTGTCCAGCCAGCAAGGAATGTCACGACGGCAAAGTCGACGATGCGATCCCACCAGTACGAGATGTGCCACTCTGCTTCTTTACGAATCTTTCGGAATGCAGTTGCAAGAAGACCTGGTGCAAAACCGACCAACATCAAGCCGAGCAGCAATCGAATCTCGTTTGCGCCGGCAATACTGTGGGTCATAATCGCGCCGATGGAGAAGGTGATTGTTGCAAGTGCGCCTGTGAGTGCATCGAATACACCGAGCACTGCAATAAGAAGTAGCAGCTGCCAGCTTGGCATTAGTAACGGGCCTTGAATCTGTGTCACACCGATTGCACCAAGGATGACGCCTGCGATCGGAAGTGCGAGCGAGAAGGTGCCGAAAATCGTGCGCAAGTAAGCGCCATCGTTCACGGTCTTCGATGCCACTGGCGAAATCTTTGCGAGCGCGACGGTCATAGCC
Source organism: Micrococcales bacterium (assembly GCA_046073845.1). Lineage (GTDB taxonomy): Bacteria > Actinomycetota > Actinomycetes > Actinomycetales > Microbacteriaceae > Rhodoluna. The sequence goes on along the minus strand of JBJTNB010000009.1, from coordinate 791 downwards.
ATGCTTGGCTTGTCGGTCAGGCGCATCCAGCGAAGGCGCCATATTGCTAGACGGTCACCGAAGTGCTCGCCTTCAACTTCATAAACATCGTGATCGACATCAAGGGTTTGGATGCTTCCGCCACCGTCGCCGCCACCAGAACCGTCGCCGCCGCTCGAGCTAGAGCCGCCGCCCGAACCTGAACCGCCGCCAGATGACGAGCCACCTGAACGGCCTCCACCGCCACCGCCACCGCCTGATGACGAACCACCACCCGATGAACCCGAAGACGAAGTTTTTGGCGCAGCACCGCCACCTGCACCGGCACCGGCGCCTGCTCCGGCACTTGCACCCGAGGCAGCTGCGCTACCCGCAGCACCAGCGGCTGCACCGGCAGCGGCACCGGCGGCCGCGCCAGCCGCGGCGCCAGCTGCAGCGGCTGCGGCAGCGGCAGCACCAGCTGCGGCGGCCACGGTCGAAACAACAGCAACGGTTTGAGTTGCGGTTTCGGTAGCTGCTACAACACCCGCTGGACTTGAAAGAGGATCGAAGGCAACCGGCGGTGCCTTGTCGTTACCGGTTGCACCAATCGCTGGGTTAGCAACAGGCTCACCAGGGGCAATTGATGGCAATGCAACCGGTGCCAGAACCGCAGCTGGTGCAGGTGGCTCTGTTGGCTGAGGTGCAGCGATTACTGCAGATGCCGACGGAGCCGAACTTGGAGTGTTACTTGGTGCCGCCGAAGGAGTAGGAGTTGGCGTAGGCGTTGGAGTTGCCGACGGAGTTGGAGTCGGAGTCGGCGTAGGAGTTGC
>JBJTNB010000008.1:0-27914 GCA_046073845.1 Micrococcales bacterium | reverse complement strand
GACTTGTAAGCAGCCGAGAACTGAGCCATCGCTGCCTCGTCGAACTGCTCAGCCACCTTGGCCTTGGTTGCTTCTTTGACCTTGTCGTCGGCATCCTGGCGAGCAGTCTTGTCGGCGATTAGGTAGACGCTTGAAAGCTCTTCGGCAGCAGCTGCGTAAACCGCGTCGAACATCTCATCGGTGTAAGGCAAGAACACTGGGTACTCAGCGGTCTCTTTGGCAGCCTTTGCAGCCAAGCGAGCCTGAGCGGCAACGAGTTCCTTGATGAATGGCTTAGCTGCAAGCAGACCCTCGGCAACGATGTCTTCGCTTGGAGCGGTTGCACCACCCTTGATCAAGTCCCATGCGCCTTCAGAAGCCTCTGCCTCAACCATCATGATTGCGACGTCTTCGACGCCGTTCTCAACGATGACGCGACCAGCAACGACCATGTCGAATACTGCGCGCTCTAGCTGCGAGTGCTTAGGGAATGCAACCCACTGACCGTCGATTAGTGCAACACGCACACCACCGATTGGGCCAGAGAATGGCAAGCCTGCAAGCTGGGTCGACATCGATGCTGCGTTGATCGCAACAACGTCGTACAGCTCGTCTGGCTCGATTGCCAAAACGGTTACGACAACCTGAACTTCGTTACGAAGACCATCGACGAACGATGGGCGAAGCGGACGGTCAATCAGGCGGCAGGTAAGAATTGCCTCTGTCGAAGGGCGACCTTCGCGACGGAAGAACGCGCCAGGAATCTTGCCGGCTGCGCACATACGCTCTTCAACGTCGATGGTTAGCGGGAAGAAGTCGAACTGGTCTTTCGGCTGCTTGCTTGCAGTGGTAGCCGAGAACAGCATGGTCTCTTCGTCGATGTAGACGCTAGCTGCACCCTGTGCCTGCTGCGCCAAACGGCCGGTCTCGAAGCGAATGGTGCGCTTGCCGAACTTGCCGTTGTCGATGATTGCGGTTTCGTAAACGGTCCCGCTCATGGTTTCAATGTTTTGACCCAATGTGGTCTCCTCTTTATAACGTCGAACGAGAATCAAACGCACGGATGCGCGCAGCGCTTTGCGCGCGCGTTTCGGCGTGTATTTAGTTGCTCGTTTGAGCTTTGGCCAAAGTAAAAATCCGCACCTTGCGGAGGCCTGGTCTGCAGTAAAAACCCTTGGGCTGCCCGATCTGTTGGGCTACTCAAGAACTTCAACCGAAGACCAGCATCTGGCTTTCGCTCAAGAGCAAGGCTACCAGCGGGGTCCGACAAAGGCTAGGGCGACATCCCGATGCGCGATCGGCGGCACGAGCATCCGGGCAAAGAAAAACCGCCCCGATTGCTCGAGGCGGCTTCTCAAAGACTGGTTATCGACGAAGACTCCTCGATAAAGCCTTAGCTTTATCGACGTAGACCGAGTCGTTCGATCAACGCACGGTAACGCGCGATGTCAACGCCCTGGAGGTAACCAAGAAGGCGGCGACGCTGACCAACAAGGATCAACAGACCACGACGGCTGTGGTGGTCGTGCTTGTGGTCCTTGAGGTGCTCGGTGAGGTCTTTGATGCGCTGGCTAAGCACAGCGATCTGAACTTCTGGAGAGCCGGTGTCACCTTCGTGAGTTGCGTACTCCTTGATAATTGCAGTCTTTACTGCGGCATCTAATGCCATTCGATCTCTCCTTCTGTTCGCTGCGCGGCGCAAATCACGGGAATGTGTTTGCTCTCTTTATCCGCGGCCGTTACACGGCAACCTGACGAGTTTAGCCGTAAACCTCGGGTAAACCAAGCGGCAGTTGCGAATTGAGGTCGGATTTATGGGTTGGTGCCGGTTGTGCCGTTGGTTGAACCGTTGGTTCCGGTCTGACCGTTGACGCCACCCTGCTGGTTCGGGTTGAATCCGCCTGGGCCTTGGAACTGTCCGTTCTGGTCATCGCCGCCAGGGCGCTGGAATTGACCGTTCTGACCAGGGAATCCGTGGTCGCGATCACCGAATTGTGCGAATGCGCCACGACCGTCGTTACCGAAGTGCTCGCCTACCTGAACGCCACCGGCAAAGGTAGCGCCGAGAATTAGGGCTGCGCCGGCAATCTTGGTTGCAAGCTTGCCCTGCTTGGTCTTCATCCATGGCTGCTTTGGGGCATCCTCGTGGATGTATGGAGAATCGGTTGCTGGAGCTGCGGTTTCGATCTTCTTTGCCATTTTTGGCCTCTCTTTGAAGGGAACTTCTGGACTAACCATGACCATTGAGTCTCCATGCTTGCCGAACGTTGGCTGGGCGTTGGCTGGGCGTGGCGATCTAGGTCAGGGCCAGGATGCTTCGGATCTTTTCAATGTCGCGCTTGATTTCAGCAACCAACGAATCAACACCGTCAAACTTCGCGGCTGGTCGAACGAAGGATACGTATTCGAGGGTCACAACCTTGTCGTACAGATCGAGTCCGGCTGTGGCATCGATTACGAATGCCTCGGCTAGGCGAGGTACTGCCTGGAATGTTTCGTTGATGCCGATAGAAATTGCGGTTGGAAGCTTTCGACCATCCGTGTGCATCCAACCGGCATAAACTCCATCGCGCGGAAGGTAGCCCTCGGCCTCGCGTGAGATGTTGGCGGTAGGAAAACCAATTGTTCGACCAATTTTGAGACCGTGCTCGACTGAACCGATAGTTAAGTGTTTGCGACCAAGCATCAGGTTGGCTTTCGCGATGTCGCCCTCATCTAATGCGGTGCGAATTGCGCTAGTTGAAACCACTTCACCATCAACGACAACCGGTTCCACACTGGCAAAGTCATAGCCCGATGGCGAAGCTAGATCGCTGAGCAACTGGCAGTCACCTGCACCGCCAGAACCGAAGCGGAACCCCTCGCCGACCATGACGAGCTTTGCGTTCAATCTTTCAACCAGGATGTCGGTGATGAAGTCCTCTGCCGAACGTGAAGCGAGCGCTTCATCGAAATCAAGCAGCAAGACGTTATCGACACCTGCGAGTTTTAGCAGTTCGAGCTTCTGCGTTGCGCCAAGTATTGGCTGTGGCACGCGAGCTGGGTCGAGTAATTCAAACGGGTGCCGACTAAAGGTGACAACGACGGTTTGCAATTCTTCGCGCTTTGCAAGCCGACCGAGTCGACTCAATATGGTGCGGTGACCAAGGTGAATAGCATCAAACTTGCCTATGGTTACCGCACTGGCGGCAAAACCCGACGGTAACTCATCGAGCGAGCGATAGACCTTCATCAGTGAGCGCGCTTTCGCAACCAAAGCAAAGCGATGATCGGCAAGATCAGAGGCACACAGCCATAGCCAATTCCGAATTCGCTCCACACAGTTGGGTGTTTGAACAATTCGGGTGCGGCAAAGCTGAGAGTGCCGATTACGACTACGCCAACGAGTTCGAACCAGACTGCGGCCTTTGCAATCTTCTGCGCAAGCGCCGAGCGGCGAGCCAAGGTCACAGTTGCGACCACATAAATCAAGGCACTGAGAGCGGATAGCGAGTAGGCCAATGGTGCATCCGTGAATTTGGTTGCAAGCTGATATGCCGCACGAGCGCTTGCCGACAGGGCAAAGATTGCATAAACGACAATAAGTAGTCGACCGGCACCAAGTTTGTTTTGAGACTTCACGCAAATAGCCTAAGCCAGATGGCAGGGCACGAACCCGGATGAACTAGTTGCCGGCCGGACTCTGAGTGGGGGTCGGCAAGCCCTTTGAAACCGAAGTCAGTGACACGACTCGGATGTTCTCAGGCAGTGCAACTACAGAACTCAACGCGAGCGATCCCTGACTGTCTTGGCGAAGCAGGTAGCGCGCAGCCGCGCGAGTGTTGAGGCTGTCGGGGCCGACTAGGTAAAGATTCACCGGAAAGACCGCCTGATATGGATTCGGGGCAACGTCGAGCCCGAGCGGGGTGAGCGGCTTGCTATTCGGAGCCAGTTCAACACTGATGCCCGACGAAGTATTTGTGGTTTTCCACTGACTTGCCGCGGTGAGTAGTCCGTTGGTGTCTGCGACCGCGAAGTCACTCTCGAGCTTTTTGCCCGTGATGATTCCGGCCATGGTGAGTGAGTTGGTGGTGGCTTTAGAGTACGTCGTCAAAATGATCGCACCAGGAGTTGCAATGGTTGCTGAACCAGCTGGTAGCGAAACGGGGTGACCAGCCAAGCGCGACAACCAGCTGGTCATAACCGCAGACTTGGTTGCATCGAGCTCACTGCCAAAAGAAATCGCTACTGACGGCAAGGTGAATCCCGGGTTTTGCTTCGCAATTGCTGGGTCTGACCAGTTAGTAATTTGCCCCGCGTAGATTTTCTCTAGTGTTGCGGCGTCGAGGTTCAGACCCGAAACGCCATCCAAGTTGTAGGCAAAGGCGACAGCATCGACGGCCATCGGAACCGATGCGAAGGCCGTGCCAGTTGGTTGGCCTGAAGTGATCTGAAGCTGAACGTCGGCGGCGACTGTCGGCGTTGGAGTAATCGGCATCTCCGGGCAATTCATCGAAGATGAAGACTGCCAATCAGTGGCAACTGTTGCGACAGAGTCAATCGCCCAAACCTTAACCTCGCCAGCTTCGCAGGTATAGGTCTGTTCGGCTAGAGCCGCGAGCACCTCTGGTGGCATCGGAGGGGTACATGCCGTTAGAGAGATCGCCGCTGCGAGTGCAACGACTGTTGCTCGAAGTATCCGTGACATTTCTCTCCTAACGCACTTTTCGGGGTGCCGCCAAGCGACACCCCGATCAGTGAATTTCTTTAGTTACTTGACTAGTGCTACCAACTTGAGCGCGGTCGCCTTGAGCGCGGCCGAAAGCGGAGCGTAGTTCAAAGCTGGACCATTTGCAGGTGCACAAGTGTTGATGACGTAGGTCAAGAACTTCTTGATTGCAGCACCCTTGGTTGCGCTAGCCGAAGCGGTTGGGGCCAGTGCGTAAGTTACTAGCGACGCGTTGTAACCACCCTTGACTGGCTTCTTGTAGTCGATTGCAAGGATGCCGTCAGCACCTACGGTCTGAACCGAAAGGAACGCTGCAGCTGCCTTGACCGATGGCTGTAGGTACTCGCCCGCTGCGTTACGCAAGCTGACGAACGGAAGACCCTTCGATGCTGCGTCAGACAAGTCTGCGTAACCGATCGAGTACTTGGTCGAGGTGACGGTGCTAACCATTACCTGAGCGTTTGCCGCCGAGGTACCTGCAGGAACCGACTGGCCGGTTGCAGTTGCCCAGTTACCGCTGTCGTAGTAGCCAGCGCCACCGTTGCCGCGAAGGAAACGAGCGAGGTTCTGGGTGGTACCTGACGAACCTGAACGGTAAACAACATTGATGTTTTCGCTTGGCAACTTAACGGTCGAGTTGTTTGCCGCGATTGATGGGTCATCCCACTTGGTGATTGAACCCTTCATGATTGCAGCCAAGATGGTTGCACTGAGGTTGATCTTTGTCACGCCTGGAATGTTGAAGACGATTGCGATTGGGCCACCGATAAGTGGTACGTAGGTGAAGCTCGCAGGCTTCTTGTCAGTCGCGCCGTAAGCAACGTCAGACGCGCCGAAGTCGTAGGTGCCGTTCAAGAAGTTCGCACGGCCGGTTCCTGATCCAACCGAAGCGTACTTGACGGTGTCAGCGGTGTAGCTCTTCGAGCAAGTGTCGAGGATGTTGAAAGCGAATGACGATCCACCCGCGGTGATGTTTTCTGCGGCAATTGCGGCAGGTGCTACAAGTGCAACCGATGCGGCTAGTGCTGCCGCGGTCGCGATTGCGTTCATTGAAAGACGCATTTTTCTCCCTGTTTGTGTTCCATTGTCGTTTGACACGTTCATTGAATTGCTTTTGGGTTAACTGCTAGCCCTGCTTTGGTTGCGCAAACGAGAAACCAAAATGAACAGCGCATTAACCGAAGTGACCGTTCACGTAGTCGTTGGTGCGCGAATCTTGTGGCTTGTTGAAAACGTCGTCGGTGAGGCCGAATTCCACGACCTGACCTGGGTTGCCATCTTCGGCTAGGAAAAACGCCGTTCGATCGGCAACGCGCTGAGCCTGCTGCATGTTGTGCGTGACGATGACGATGGTCATGTCGGCGCTTAGCTCGAGAATGGTCTCTTCGATGCGACGAGTTGAACCTGGGTCGAGAGCTGAGCAAGGCTCATCCATGAGCAAAATTTCAGGGTCCATGGCAAGCGAACGAGCGATGCACAAGCGCTGTTGCTGACCTCCCGAGAGCGAGAGAGCTGGGTCGTTCAAACGGTCTTTGACTTCGTTCCAGATCGATGCTCGGCGAAGTGATTTTTCAACAAGCGCCTCGACTTCTGAGACTTTACGATTCGAGAGGCGAAGGCCCGAAAGAACGTTTTCGCGAATCGACATTGTTGGAAACGGGTTCGGCTTCTGAAAAACCATGCCGACTCGAAGGCGCACATCAACAGGGTCGACGCCAGCATCGTAGATGTCAGTTCCGTCTAGCAGAACTCGCCCGCCGAGGCCCGCCGATGGAATCAACTCGTGCATGCGGTTGAGTGTGCGAATAAAGGTCGATTTGCCACAGCCAGATGGGCCGATTAGCGCCGTTACCTCGTTGCTAGGAAAGTCAAGGTTTACATCTTTCAAAACGTGACGCTGGCCAAACCAGACGTTGATGTTTTCGGCAATCAAACTACTCAATTACTTTCTGCCTTTCTTAGAAGCCGAGCGGCCGCGAGTCATAACGCGCGCGGCGATAAACAAGACTGCAACCAAAATCAGAATCACTAGGGCCGCACCCCAAGCACGCTGGATCGAGGTTTCGTATCCGGTAGCGGCGAACTGGTAGAGGTAAGTCGGCAAGGTAGCGATTGGGCCGTTGAACACATTGAGGTTGGTCGAGTCGGCAGCGAAAGTAGTTATCAGCAACGGCGCAGTTTCACCGATGATGCGAGCGATACCCAGCAGCACAGCGGTTAGCAAACCCGATTTGGCCGCTGGCAGCGTCACCAGGGCAAAAGCTCGCCATGCCGGTGCGCCAAGCGCGAGCGCACCGTTTCGCAACTCTTGCGGAACCAGGATGAGCGACTCTTCAGCCACTCGAGTCACTGTCGGCAGCATCAACGGAATCAGTGCAAGCGAACCAGCCCAACCGACGTACTGAGTGATGCCAGAAGCGATGAAGAGCGCATAAATGAACAAACCCGATACCACCGAAGGTAAGCCAGAAAGCGCCTGAATCAGAGTGCGAACCAGACTGCGAGTCTTGCCGCGGGTTTCGGTGAGATAGACAGCGGTCGCCACACCAAGCGGAACCGTAACGATGGTCGAAAGCAGCACGACAAGCAGGGTTCCGATAATCGCGTGGCCCACTCCGCCGTATTCGAGCGAGGTGGTCGAAGAAATGTAGACGTTGTTTTGACTGAAGAATTGCCAGCTCATAGCGGGCCATCCTTGTGCGACCACCGACCAAACCACCGAGATAAGGAGCACAAACACGGCAGAGCCAAAGAACATGACGAGCACCTGAAGGATCGCGTCGGACTGGCCGCGTTTGCCCGAGATGCCGCGACCAGCGATAACTCCCATAATCAGCTGACTTGGCAAAAAGATAAAGAGCAGGGCGATTTCAAAAGGCACACCAAAAAGCAGAATAGCGCTAGCACCAATCAGCAGCGGCAAAACCACAGCCAACGCAATTCGTGTTCGGCTGGCCTTCGAAATCTTCTTCCACGGCTCTGCTGTGACCGGGCGAGCTACCGGCGCGACATCGATTACTTTCTCCATGGTTGGGCCTTTGCAACAATGTAAGAAGCAATCGAGTTCACGATCAAAGTGACCACGAATAGCACTACTCCGGCGGCCATCAGGCCGGCAACTTCGGCAGGGCCAGCCTCGCCAAACTTGGCCAAGATCATGGATGCAACAGAACCACCCTTGGCGTCGAGGATCTGGAACCAGTTGTAGTCGAAGACCAAATTCAGCACGAAGAAGATGGCCACCGTTTCACCAAGTGCTCGACCGAGCGCTAGCAGGATTCCACCGATGATTCCGCCGAACGAAGTTGGCATGATGACCAAACGGAAAGTCGACCAACGACCGGCACCAAGGGCGAGAGAAGCGTTGATCAATTCGCGGTCGAACTGACTGAAAATTTCACGAGTGACCGAAGCAATAATCGGCACAATCATCACAGCCACTACCCACGATGCGATGAACGGCGAGCGAAGCAAGTTGCCACTATCACTAGCGAAGATCGGAATGAAGCCGAGGGCCTTGTTGAGCATGTTTGCCCAGCCCTCTGCTACTGGCGAAAAAACGAGCAAACCCCAGAGACCGAGCACGATCGAAGGAAGAGCGGCCAAAAGATCGACCAAGGTTGTGACAATACGACCAAGTTTTCGACCTGCCATGAAAACGATGAAGTACGCGATTGAAATTGCCATTGGCACAGCAATGACGAGACCTAGCAACGAAATCTGAATCGAGCCCCAGAGCATCGGACCAATTTGCATGACGATTGGTTCAACTGACGTATTCCAGTTAGAACCGAAGACGAATCCAACACCCTGTGAAGCGAATGCTGGCCACGAGCGAATGGCCAAGAAGGTCAAAATGAGCACAACGAGCACGATTGACGAGTTGGCCGCCCAGGCTGAAGTGCGATAGAAGATTCGATCGGCCTTTGAAAACGGCTTGGCCCGCAGATTGCGGCGTTCGCGCGTTGGCTCAGTCATGCCTCAATGCTGTTGTGGCCTGGTAAAGGCAACCTAGTCGGCAAGTTAACGGATGGTTAATTGTGCCTAGCCGACCCAGATCTGCTGCATGCGAAAAAGCATGATGACGACGGTCAATGAGGCCAGAGCCAGCACAAAGACTGACCAGCGGGTGCGCTCAATCATGGCCCAGAAACCCGCGCCGATTGGCACTATCAGGGCAACGAATACGTAGGCAAAGAACTCGACAGTGTCGGTTTTGGCCCTCTCACCGGCCGCAACCATCACAACACTCGTCACCGTCTGAACCAGCAGACCTACCTCGACTAGTCCAAAACCGAAAAGCGAGACCAAGCTCGGTTTTTTTCTTAGCAACCCAAGTACCACGAGCCACCCGGCAATTGCTAGGTCAAGCGCCACTTGAGCGCCAAAAACTAGATTGTTCATTTGTCGCCCTTCGGCCAAACCACCAGGGATTTCAATTGTTGGCCGCGCCGCTCAAGCATTGCCACCACTCGCCCATCTCGCACACCCGCAATTGCGTGTGTGTCGCCCTGGCTAATCGCTCCTGCAACAATTCGCTTGCCGTGCACCAAGTCGATTTCATCTTGTTCGCTAAGTTCGCGGATCTCAAAGCCAGCAATCGACTCGAACATCGAAGTGATTTTCAAACTCTCACGAGTTAACCCCTCGAGCTCTTGTGCGTCGCTGACTTGATAAGCACCGATACGAGTTCTGCGCAGTGCGGTCAAGTGACCGAAACTACCCAGCGCGGCCCCGAGGTCGCGAGCCAATGCACGGATGTAAGTACCGCTCGAGCATGAGATGCGAGCATCAATGTCGAGATACTCATGACCATCGACGGTTGCCAGCCGCGCTTCGCTGACAATTGCAAATTCGCTCACGGTCACGGGCCTGGCCTGAAGTTTTACCTCATCGCCACTTCGAACAGCAGCATAAGCGCGCTTGCCGTCGACCTTGATTGCGCTTACCGAAGATGGAACCTGCAAGATCTCGCCGGTCAATTTGGCGATTTCTTCACGGATGCGCTCCTCGCTGCAACCACTCAACGAGCCGAATTCGGTGTAGTCGCCCTCGGCGTCATCCGTGATGGTGGCAGCGCCCAGACGAATGGTTGCCTCATAGGTTTTGTCTTGACCGACAATGAAGGTGAGCAGTTTGGTGCCGTCGTCGATGCCAATCACCAAAAGCCCGGTGGCCATCGGGTCGAGTGTGCCTGCGTGGCCGACCTTGCGAGTGCCTGCGATGCCGCGCAACTTGGCGACGACATCGTGGCTAGTCCAGCCGGCTGGCTTATCAATTAGGGCCAAACCAGAAGGCATCTACTGCTCTTCGTCTTCTTCGTCTTCGTGAGACTTTGGCTCTTTGTAAGGGTTTGCCTCACCGGCGAACGTGGCGTTGGCCGCTAGGTCGTGAACCTGCTCGTCGCGGGCCTTGGCTTGGGCAAGCAAGTCGTTCATGTGAGCGGCTGTCTCAGGGATCTCGTCGGCTTCAAACTCAACGGTCGGCGTTAGTCGAATCGATAGACCGCGGCCAACCTCTCGACGAATTAGACCCTTGTTGCGATCGATGATGCCAGCACTTCGAGCCTTGTCTTCGGCCGAGCCATATACGGTGTAGAAAATCTTGGCGTGCTGCAGGTCGGGAGTAACGCGAACATCGGTTATGGTGACGAAGCCCAAGTCTGGGTCTTTAACCGCGCGCTCAAGAGCCTCGGCCACCAACACCTTAATTCGTTCTGCCAGCTTTCTGGCTCGTGCGTGATCTACCAATTTAGACTCTTGGCTTCTCGCGCATCTCGTAGGTCTCGATGATGTCTTCGAGTTGCAACTCGTTGAAGTCGCTTAGACCGATACCACACTCGTAGTCGGTCTTCACCTCATTGGCGTCATCCTTGAAGCGCTTTAGCGAGTCGATCTTCTGCTTCTCGGCAATGACCTTGCCGTCGCGAAGCACGCGAGCGAGTGCGTTGCGCTTGATCGAGCCCGAGCGAACGATCGAACCAGCAATGGTTCCGACCTTCGAAGACTTGAACAGCTCGCGAACCTCTGCGGTACCGACCTGAACTTCTTCGTACTCTGGCTTGAGCATGCCCTTGAGTGACTTCTCGATGTCTTCGAGTGCTGCGTAAATGACGGTGTAGTGACGAATGTCGACACCCTCGCGGTCTGCGCGCTCTTTAGCCTTGTTGTCGGGCTTGACGTTGAAGCCGATGATGATTGCGTTGTCGACCGTAGCCAAGTTGACGTCCGACTCGGTAATCGCACCAACACCACGGTGGATGATGCGCAACTGAACGGAGTCGTCGACCTCGATCTTGAGTAGCGAGTCTTCAAGTGCTTCAACAGCACCCGAAACGTCACCCTTGATGATGAGGTTGAGCGACTCAACCTTGCCTTCTTCGAGAGCCTTGGTGAAGTCTTCGAGGCTAACGCGCTTGCGAGTCTTGGCAAGCAGAGCGTTACGGTCGGCAGCTTCACGCTTCTCGGCGATTTGACGGGCCTGACGCTCGTCTTCGGTAACCACGAAGGTGTCTCCTGCTCGAGGAACCGACTGAAGGCCAAGCACCTGAACCGGGCGGCTCGGGCCAGCGGCCTCTACCGGCTTGCCGTTCTCGTCGAACATCGCACGAACACGGCCGTGAGCCGCACCCGCGACGATCGAGTCTCCGACTCGCAAGGTACCTGACTCGATAAGCACGGTAGCTACGGCACCGCGACCCTTGTCTAGGTTGGCTTCGATTGCAACACCGCGTGCATCGCGGTTCGGGTTTGCACGAAGGTCGAGGGCGGCATCTGCTGTTAGCAAGACTGCGTCGAGAAGCTCAGGAACGCCCTTGCCGGTCAACGCCGAAACGTCGACGAACATGACGTCACCACCGTATTCTTCGGCAACGAGGTTGAACTCGGTTAGCTGTTGACGGATCTTCGAAGGGTTTGCGCCCTCTTTATCGACCTTGTTCACGGCTACAACTATTGGCACACCAGCCGACTGAGCGTGGTTCAACGCTTCAACGGTCTGTGGCATAACGCCGTCGTCTGCTGCAACAACAAGGATGGCGATGTCGGTGACCTGAGCACCACGTGCACGCATGGCGGTGAACGCCTCGTGACCAGGGGTGTCGATGAAGGTGATGGCACGGTCGATACCCTCGTGCACTGCGTGCACCTGGTAAGCACCGATGTGCTGAGTAATTCCACCGGCTTCGCCAGCAATCACGTTCGAGTTACGGATCGAGTCGAGCAAGCGAGTCTTACCGTGGTCAACGTGACCCATGACGGTTACAACTGGTGGGCGGAACTCAAGCTCTTCGTCTTCGTCGAACTCGGTCGAGATGTCTACACCGAACGAAGTGAACAGCTCACGCTCTTCGTCTTCAGGAGAAACGACCTCGATCTTGTAGCCAAGTTCTTCACCTAGAATCTGGAAGGTCTCGTCGTCGAGCGATGCTGTTGCCGTGGTCATCTGACCGAGGTGGAACAAAACGGTGATCAACTGACCAGCGTTTGCATCGATCTTGTCTGCGAAGTCTTGGATGCTTGCTCCGCGACGCAAACGAATGACGGTGCCGCCATCGCCGCGTGGAACAATCGCGCCACCAAGGCTCGGCGCTGAACGCTGCTCGAACTCTTCACGCTTTTCGCGCTTCGACTTGCGAGCCTTATTGCGGCCGCCACCCTTACCGAAAGCACCTGCGGTACCGCCCGAGCGACCACCGCGACCAGGTGCGCCACCCGGACGAGGAGCGCCGAATCCACCAGGGCCACCAGCACCCGGGCCACCGTTCCCAGCGCCACCGAAACCAGGGCGTGGGCCACCAAATCCTGGGCGACCAGCGCCACCGGCACCTGGGCCACCGGCACCAGCCGGACGCGGACCACCAGGACGACCAGCACCATCGCGGTTACGCGAAGGTGCGAACGGGTTGTTGCCGCCTGGGCGAGCCATTGGGCGAGGAATGCCCATGCCCTGCGAAGCAGCGAAAGGATTGTTGCCCGGGCGAGGAATGCCAGGCACTGAAGTTGAAGCCGGTGCGACTGGTGCAGCAGGTGCTGCCGGGGCTGGCGCAACTGGTGCATCGCCTTCGTCGCTCTTTGGCGCAGCCTTCTTTGCGCCAGGCTTTGGCGCAGCTGGTGCTGCTGGTGCCGCAGGAGCCTCGGCGGCAGGTTCTTCAACCTTTGCCTTGGTGGCCTTCTTAGGCGCTTCTTCCTTCGGCTTTGCATCTGGGAATGCTTCGCGCAGTTTCTTAATAACTGGCGGGGTGATCGTTGCCGATCCGCTCTTGACGAATTCGCCAAGTTCTTGAAGTTTTGCTACTGCAACTTTGGTATCGATACCAAGTTCTTTAGCTATGTCGTAGACGCGTGGTGCAGCCACTTAGTTTTCTCCTGTCTGGGGCCAACCCCAGTCAGGGCAGGCCGTTAAAGCTTGAGGGGACTCATTTCGAGCTACTCATTTTTTGCCAACATCATTTCTGCCTGTTCTTTGTGTAGTACTAAACCTGAAACTTTCAACCGCATCGCTCTGGCGAAGGCGCCTCGGTCATTTGCGAGTTGAACACATTCTTTGCTGGGATGCACCCAAGCGCCTCTGCCCGGAAGGCTTGCTAGCGGGTCGAAAGTGAGTTCGCCTTGGCGAACTACCACTCGAAGCAATGCTTTTCGTTCAGAGCGCTGGCGACAGCCAACACAGGTTCTAACTGCGTTCATTCTACCGACCAATCAGCGACTTGGGCAGGGGCAATCGGGCAATCTGGCAGAGTGAACCTGGCCGCGGCGACCACTCGCCCGAATCGACCATTCGCCTAGTCTTCGCCTTCGAGGATGCTCTCTGGCTGAACGTCGATCTTGGCGCCAGTCAACTTGGCCGCCAGACGCACGTTCTGACCTTCTTTACCAATGGCAAGCGATAGCTGGTAGTCAGGCACCAAGGCGCGCACGTGCACAGCCTTGGCCTCGCCGGTTGCCTTTGGGTCGCCGTGGTTGATGATGTAGGCACTGGTCACCTTGGCAGGCGAAAGTGCCTGAGAGACAAATTCGGTGATGTCGGTCGAGTAGTCAACGATGTCGATCTTCTCGTCGTTCAGTTCAGACTGAACGGCGCGAACACGTTGACCAAGTTCACCGATGCAAGCACCCTTGGCATTTATGCCAGCTTCGTGGGCACGAACGGCAATCTTGGTGCGGTGGCCGGCCTCGCGGGCAACCTGCACAATTTCGACTGTTCCGGCGGCAATCTCAGGAACTTCAAGTGCGAACAGTTTGCGCACTAGAGAAGGGTGGGTACGCGAAACGGTGACCTGCGGGCCACGGGTGCCCTTGTTCACGTTGGTAACCAAAACACGGATGCGCTTGCCGTGCGAATAGTCTTCGCCGGGCACCTGTTCTTCAGGTGGCAGAACCGCCTCGATGCTGCCGAGGTCAACGTGGATCATGTACGGGCGTGGACCCTGCTGAATCACACCGGTAACGATGTCGTCTTTCTTGCCGGTGAACTCACCGAACAAGCCCTCGTCGTTGATCTCGCGAAGGCGCTGAGCGATTACCTGCTTGGCGCTTGATGCGGCGATGCGGCCGAAGTTGTCGGGGGTGACATCTTTTTCGCTTGAAGTCTCTTCGTCTTCGTCGGTGACGGTTTCAAAGATGTGCACCTGACCGGTCTTCTGGTCTAGGTGTGCGCGAGCAGCAGGAAGGTTCTTCTGATCTGCGTGAATGCTCTTGAAGTAGGCGGCGAGAATCGCGGCCTCAATGATCGACACCAATTCGGTGAATGGAATCTCTTTTTCGCGTTCGATTAAGCGCAATACGCTCAGGTCGATATCCATGGGCTCGCCTTTCGGCCAATAGTCAGTTGTAGGTCGGAGTCGCTTACGCGAGCTCTGCTACCACAGAGTTTAGCGGGAGCGACCGACGTTCGCCTGTGCGGCGGTTCCAGTGGTCGACTTCGCCATTCTCAAGACCCTTGCCAGCGATAACAATGTTCGGCACACCGATCAGCTCTGCATCAGAGAATTTGATTCCTGGTGAAACCTTGCGGTCATCAAGAATGACCGACTTGCCCTTCGCCTCGAACTCGGCAGCCAAACGCTCTGCATGTTCAAATACGCTGTCGTCTTTACCGGCAGCAACGATGTAGACATCTGCAGGAGCCACTGCTTCTGGCCAGATCAAACCCTTGTCGTCGCGGTTAGCCTCGGCCAACACTGCGACCAAGCGGGTCACGCCAATTCCGTATGACCCCATGGTCACAGTCTTGAGCTTGCCGTTTTCGTCGAGCACCTGAAGGCCAAGCGCCTCGGCGTACTTGCGACCCAACTGGAACACGTGGCCGATTTCGATACCGCGAGTTAGCTCGAGCGGGCCACTGCCATCAGGTGCCTGATCGCCAGCGCGAACTTCTGCAATGTCGGCAACGCCATCCGAGTTGAAATCGCGACCCTTGACCAAGCCGAAAACGTGGTGACCTTCGGTGTTTGCGCCGGTAATCCACGAAGTTCCATCGACGACACGTGGGTCGACCAGGTAGCGAATTTGCGTTTCGCTATCGGTGCCAAGCAAGGCTTTGCCATTCTTGATCGGGCCAATGTAGCCCTTGACCAATTCTGGGTGACGCTCGAAGTCAGCCTCGGTTGCGGGCTCGACTTCGTTCGGGCCAAACGCTGCCTCGGCGCGCTTGGTGTCGACTTCGCGATCGCCAGGCAAACCCACCACAACAAGCGAGCGCTTGCCCTCTGGTGAGGTAAGTGCAAGCACAACGTTTTTCAGAGTGTCGGCCGCGGTGTAGTTCGCCGATGCGTCAACCTGATTTGCAACCTCAACCAAAGTTGCGATCGTTGGAGTGTTTGGAGTTGCGTGCACAACCGCTGCAGGCAAACCCTCGCTGTTCTTCGACTCAGGCACGACAGTCTTAACCGCTTCAACGTTCGCGGCGTAACCACCAGGCGAACGAACGAAGGTGTCTTCGCCAATTGGGCTTGGCGACAAGAACTCCTCGGATGCGCTACCGCCCATTGCGCCGGCATCTGCCTTCACGATTACGTAGTCAACTCCGAGACGGGTGAAGATGCGCTCGTATGCATCGCGCTGAGCTTGGTAGGAAGTGTTCAAACCTTCGTCGGTGATGTCGAACGAGTACGCGTCTTTCATCACGAATTCGCGACCACGAAGCAAGCCTGCGCGTGGGCGGGCCTCGTCACGGTACTTGTTCTGAATTTGGTAAAGGCAAACCGGTAGATCCTTGTAAGACGAGTAGAGGTCTTTCACCAACAAGGTGAACATCTCTTCGTGGGTTGGTGCAAGTAGATAGTCGGCCTTCTTGCGGTCTTGAAGGCGGAATAGGTTGTCTCCGTATTCTGTCCATCGACCGGTCTGCTCATACGGCTCACGTGGGAGCAACGCAGGAAAGAAGACTTCTTGGGCCCCGGCACGATTCATTTCTTCGCGAACGACTGCCTCGACCTTGCCCTTTACCGCCAAGCCAAGCGGCAACCAGGTGTAAACACCCGGAGCAGCGCGGCGAATGTAGCCAGCGCGTAGCAACAGTTTGTGGCTCTCGACCTCTGCCTCGGCAGGGTCTTCGCGTAGCGTGCGCAAGAACAGTGATGAAAGACGGATAGGCATACGGCGAGTTTAGCCGAGGGGTTGCGCTCTAGTTCTGTGCGACAACCACTTGCGGGCTGCCAACCTCGCCAGGCGACATCGATGCAGCAATGCGATTAGCCTCTTCGATGAGTGTCGCAACAATTTCGCTCTCGGGAACGGTTTTGATGACTTCACCCTTAACAAAGATCTGCCCCTTGCCATTACCGCTGGCAACACCGAGGTCGGCCTCGCGGGCTTCACCTGGACCATTCACAACGCAACCCATAACGGCAACGCGAAGTGGAACTGTCAATTTCTCGAGGCCCTTGGTTACATCGTTCGCCAAAGTGTAAACGTCAACCTGAGCGCGACCGCACGATGGGCACGAGACGATTTCGAGTTTGCGTGGGCGAAGGTTCAGGCTCTCAAGAATCTGCGAGCCAACCTTGATCTCTTCGACTGGCGGCGCAGAAAGCGAAACACGAATGGTGTCGCCGATGCCTTTGCTCAACAAAGAACCGAATGCGACGGCCGACTTGATCGTTCCTTGGAATGCCGGACCAGCTTCGGTTACACCTAGGTGCAGTGGCCAGTCGCCTCGCTCGGCAAGCAATTCGTAAGCGCGAACCATTACAACTGGATCGTTGTGCTTCACCGAAATTTTGAAATCGTGAAAATCGTGCTCTTCGAAAAGCGAGGCCTCCCACACGGCCGACTCGACAAGCGCCTCTGGTGTTGCCTTGCCGTACTTTTGCAGCAGACGCGGGTCGAGCGAACCGGCGTTCACACCGATGCGAATCGATACGCCCGCATCTTTAGCAGCCTTGGCAATTTCGCCGACCTTGTCGTCGAACTGACGAATGTTGCCTGGGTTTACGCGAACGGCACCACAGCCGGCGTCGATTGCGGCGAATACGTACTTCGGTTGAAAGTGAATGTCGGCAATCACAGGAATCTGCGATTTGCGTGCAATCAGCGGAAGGCGATCTGCGTCGTCTTGGCTTGGGACTGCAACGCGAACAATGTCGCAGCCAGACGCGGTGAGCTCAGCGATTTGCTGCAGGGTGGCGTTCACATCGGTAGTTGGAGTGGTGCACATCGATTGAATGGAGATTGGTGCATCGCCGCCAACGGCGACCTTGCCGACCATGATTTGGCGGGTCTTGCGGCGAGGTGCCAGTACCGGAGGTTTCGGCTTGCCCAGATTGATTGCGACCATTAGCTTCTAGCCTAACCCCGCCTAGAGGCTAATCGGGTTGACCAGGTCGAGAACCAGTAGCACCAAGCTCAGCGCAATCAACAACGTGGTTACCACGTAAGTGAGTGGCATTAGTAGTGCCGTGTCGGCGGGGCCTGGGTCGCCTTTGCCGCGCAATCGCCAAATCGCGCGCTTGAGGGATTCGTAGATTGCGCCGGCAATATGACCGCCATCAAGCGGAAGCAGAGGGATCATATTGAAGGCAAACAAAGCAAAGTTCAATGAAGCAAGCATCATGAGACCGCTAGAGAATTTGTCTTCGAAGTTGGCCTGTTGATTCGAAGCGATTTCGCCGGCCGCTTGCCCAACGCCAATGATTGACACTGCACCAGAAGACGAACGATGCTTGCCTTGAATGGTGTCGCTGAGCGATTGATAGACCTGCACCGGAAGCGTCGCAATCAAGTTGAACGTTTGTGCGAGAGTGTTGCCCGCGTAGGCAAACGCAGACCCAATTGGTTGCGCCTGACGAACGCTGCCAAGGATCACTCCGAAGAATGGTGCTTTGCCGGTTTTGGTCGAACCATCGGCTTGAACGATAGGGCGAGTCACCATAACCGGAGTGATCGAAACCTGCTCACGATTATGCCCAACCAAGACATCGAACGTAAGACTGCCTGGATGGGCTGCCGCATACTGCGTGACCTGATCGAAATTTGAAACTTCGACGCCATTTACTGCAAGCACTTGTTCGCCAGCTTTTAGACCGGCAGCCTTAGCAGGGCTGAGCGCATCGGTAGCTGCGCAAGCGACTTCTTTCGTGAAGCTACTGGGCACACATTCGCTCACTGAGGTGATGGTTGTAGAGCGAACGTAACCACCAAAACCACAAATGCTCACAATGGTCAGCACCATGGCAAGAAGCAGATTCATGAACGGGCCGCCAAACATGATTGCCATGCGTTTTAGAACGGGTAATTGATAGAACATGCGATTCGCATCGGCTGCGGTGACGTGCTCTGAATGAGCATTACGAGCCGCAGCTATCGAATCGGCCGCAAAGCCCTTACGTTTAGCGCCCTCGGCCGTGCCAGCCTTGGCCGGCGGGTACATGCCAATCATGGTGATGTAGCCACCGAGTGGAATCAGCTTGATGCCGTATTCGGTCTCGCCGCGCTTGCGTGAAAACAGCAATGGCCCAAAACCGATCATGTAGCGGGGCACTTTCACACCAAAACGCTTGGCCGGTAACAGGTGACCTAGCTCGTGCCAACCAATTGAAAAACCAATACCGATTGCGATGAAAACTACGCCAGCGATGTACCAAAGAACTTCACTCATGCGGCAAACCTAAATTCGACCACTGACATTTTTCTGAAAGTTACTAACATGCCGTCGCCATCTGTGCGTGTGCGCGATCGCGAGCCCAGCGCTCTGCGGCTAACACCGAGTCGAGCGACATTTCGGTTTCGGCAGCGTGAGCATCGACCACGCGCTGAACTACATCCAAGATCTGAGTAAAGCCGAGTCGGTTGCGGTGGAACGCTTCGACAGCTTCTTCGTTTGCCGCGTTGTAAACCGCGGGGTAGGTCGAGCCCGCCTTGGCAACCTGGCGAGCAAGTGCAACCGCACTGAAAACCGATTCGTTCAATGGCTCAAAGGTCCACTGGCTCGCGGTAGTGAAATCAATAGGTGACGTGATCGCATCAACGCGCTTTGGCCACGACATTCCAAGAGCAATCGGCAACTTCATGTTCGGCGGCGAGCACTGAGCAACTATCGAACCGTCAACGAACTCAACCATTGAGTGCACAATCGATTGCGGGTGAACAACAACCTGGATGTCGTCAATCGCGACGTCAAACAACAGGTGCGCCTCGATCATTTCGAGCCCCTTGTTGACTAGCGTCGCCGAGTTGGTAGTGACAACCTTGCCCATTGTCCAGGTTGGGTGCTTGAGCGCTTGCTCTGGTGTGACCAGCATGAGTTGCTCTCGGGTGTAACCACGGAACGGGCCGCCGGATGCCGTTAGCACCAACTTGCGCACCTCTGCCCTGTCGCCAGCAAGGAGGCACTGTGCCAGCGCCGAGTGCTCACTATCGACGGGCACAATCTGACCAGGCGCGGCGGCTTCGGTGACCAGACGACCACCCACAATTAGAGACTCTTTATTAGCCAGAGCCAGGGTCTTGCCAGCGGTGAGGGTGGCCAAGGTTGGGCGCAAGCCGATTGAGCCAGTGATGCCGTTGACCACAACATCGGCGGCAACTTCGCCAACCAAGTCGGTAGCCGCATCGATGCCGAGTACCGCCCGAGCTGGGGAAATGCCAAAGGCTGCGGCCTGGGCATCCAAGAGTTCTTGGTTTTTGCCGGCGGCCAACGCGACCAGTTCGAACTGGTCTGGGTGCTCGGCGATAACCTCGAGCGCCTGGGTTCCGATTGATCCGGTTGACCCCAAAACGATGACACGACGCATGGCTCAATTCTGCCACCCGTCTCACAGAATCAAAGGCTTAGGATGGGACTATGAGCGACGTTCAGAACGCGCAATCGCGCAAAATCGTAACCACAATTCCGGGCCCAATCTCTCAGCAGATGCACCAACACCGCATGACGCAGGTGGGCTTCGGTGTCGGCGCTACCCTGCCGGTCTACATCGACCACGCACACGGCGCAATTCTCACCGACGTTGATGGCAACCAGTTCATCGACATGGGTTCTGGAATCGGCGTCACAACCATCGGTCACACCAACGATGGTGTGGTCAAGGCGGTTAGCGAGCAGGTCGCCAAGTTGACCCACACGCTTTTCACTGTGACCCCTTACGCTCCTTACGTTGAGCTATGCGAGATCTTGAACCGCGTGACCCCTGGAAACTTTGCCAAGAAGAGCGCACTGTTCAACTCGGGCGCCGAGGCCGTTGAGAACGCGGTAAAGATCGCTCGCAAGTTCACCGGCAAGCAAGACATCGTGGTTTTCGACCACGCCTATCACGGTCGCACCAACTTGACCATGGCAATGAACTTCAAAATCGCGCCTTACGGCAACGGTTTCGGACCATTCGCGTCGGGCGTGCACCACGTGCCGATGAGCTACCCGTTCCGTGACGGTGAGATTTCAGGCCAGGATGCCGCTACTCGCGCAATCAACTACATCGAAAAGCGCGTTGGCGCGGCTCAACTCGCAGCTATTGTCATCGAACCGATTCAGGGCGAGGGCGGCTTCATCGTTCCTGCTCCAGGGTTCTTGAAGGCACTCAGCGACTGGGCCCACGCCAACGGCGTGCTCATCGTCGCCGACGAGATTCAGTCAGGTATCGCCCGCACAGGCAAGATGTTTGCATCGCAGCACGAAGAAGGCTTCGAGCCTGACTTGATCACCATCGCTAAGGGTGTTGCAGGCGGCATGCCGATTTCTGCAGTTACCGGTCGCGCCGAAATCATGGACGCACCAACCCCAGGCCAGATTGGCGGAACCTTCGGTGGTAACCCAGTTGCCGCCGCGGCGGGCATCGCCGTTATGCGTCAGATCGAAGCTGGCGGCGTTCTAGAACGCGCTCAGGTAATCGAGCAGCTTCTAGTCGGTCGTCTCGAAGGCATTCGTGCTTCCAACCCAGTTATCGGCGAAGTTCGCGGTCGCGGCGCCATGATCGCGATCGAATTCGTCGAGCCTGGCACCAAGAACCCGAACTCTGCAGCGGTCGACAAGGTGGTCAAGTACTGCCACCAAAACGGCGTGCTAGTTCTAAACGCCGGCACGTTCGGCAACGTAATCCGCTTCTTGCCACCGCTGGCCATCACCGATGCCCAGCTGCACGAAGCCATGGACGTGGTTGCTGCAGCAGTTGCCGCTATCTAATTCATAAGCAAAATCCCCTCGGAGGATCATCCGAGGGGATTTTGCTTTAAGCGGTTTTATGCGGCCAGCTTGCGGCGCTTGATTGCACCGGTGATTTGAGTCACTAGCACGATGACGATCGCGAGAATGAACACTGCCGACGCGATGACGTTTGCCTCTGCTGGAACACCGCGCGATGCTGCAACGTAGATGAACTTCGGAAAAGTATTCACCGGCCCCGAGTTGAAGTAGGTGATGATGAAGTCATCGAACGAAAGCGCGAATGACAGCAGCGCTGCCGAGATGATTCCGGGAAGCAATAACGGGAACGTGATTTTCCAGAACACCTGACGCGGGTTTGCGTAAAGATCGCGCCCAGCTTCTTCGAGGACTGGGTCGAGAGTCTGCACGCGAGCCTTCACAGTGACAACCACAAATGACAGACAGAACATCACGTGCGAGATGATGATGGTCGTCATGCCAGCTGCAAAGCCAGCGTTGAAGAAGAACGCTGCGAGGCCGGCACCGAGCACGACCTCGGGCGTTGCCATTGGCAAGAACAGCAAGAGGTTGACGGCAGAGCGCGCCTTGAACGAGTAGCGAACTAGACCGATGGCCAGAGCAGTACCGAGCGCGGTTGCGATCAAGGTTGAGACGGCACCGATGAGAATCGAGTTACCGACGGCGTCGCAGATGCTGCCGTTCGAGCAGACGTTCGCCCAGTGGCGCAGCGTGAAGCCCTCCCAGGTGGTGTTCGAACGAGTCGAATCGTTGAACGAAAAGAAGATTGTGTAGGCGATTGGAATCAGCAAAAACACCAGTGCCAGGGCCGAGTAGATGGCCAATCCCCAAGGGCGTCTCATAGTAGGTCCTCGGTTCCCGACTTCTTCACGTAAACCGAAACCATAACCAGGATGACCGCCATTAGCAGCACACTCAGTGCGGCTGCGCTCGGGTAATCCTGGTTCTGCAAGAAGTCGGCCTCGACCATGTTGCCGATCATCGAAGTCTTGGCCGAACCCAAGAAGTCGCGGCTGGCGTTTACATAGTCACCGGCAATCGGAATGAAGGTCAACAAAGTACCTGAAATCACACCAGGCATCGAAATCGGCAGGGTCACCTTGCGGAAGATCTTTGCAGGCGAAGCGTAAAGGTCTGCTCCGGCCTCGAGTAGGCGAACATCGAAGCGCTCAAGGGTTGTGTAGAGCGGCAAAGTCATGAACGGAATGAAGTTGTATGTCAAACCGAATACCACTGCTGCCGGCGTGCCAATGAAGTACTGCGAAGAAGAGAGCCAACCCATCTGGTGCACGAATTGCATGATTGGGGCGCCTTCAGAAAGTATTTGCTTCCAGGCGATGGTTCGAAGCAAAAACGAGATAAAGAATGGGGCGATGACAAGGGTCACCATCAAGCGTTGCAGTAGCGGAAAGCGACGCATGCGAACCCCGATGAAGTATGCCAGTGGGTAGCTGATCGCCAGCGCCAACAAAGTTGCTATCAAAGCAAACATGAACGAACGCAAAATCTGTGGCAGGTAGTGCCCGACAACGGCACCGTAATTCTGAATGTTGAAGGCGTAGGTGTAAGCGCCAATTGCGCCGCTGACATCGGGAGCCTCGAGTGAGGTCATGATCAGCGAGATCAATGGCGTTAGAAAGAACAACCCAAGGTAGACCAAGCCTGGCAATAGCAGCGCGAGAACGAATCGCGAAGACTTGCGGGACCCGCTAGTGGCTACCGCCGGTGCCGAACCAAAGGCGCCGAATGCCATTACTTGTCGCCGTTCACTGGCAGATCTGCCAATCCGAACGCGTGCTCAACCTTCCAAGACACCCAGACCTTGGCCCCTAGTTCGGTGACCGGTGACTTGCCTACGTTTTGGGCGAACACGGTTACCTGGCCGAGATTTGGAATGTCGATTAGGTACTGGTTACTCACACCGGTGAAGCGAATGTCGATAATCTCGCCCGGGCCAACGATGTTCAGGTCGCTCGATGCCTTTGGTTCGCCATCCTCGTGGAAGGTTGCCTTCTCTGGGCGAACACCGATAGCAATCTTGCCGTCGTGTTTTTCAGAGCGAGTCTTTGGCACCGTGAGCTTGTGGCCGGCGACGTTGATACTCACCGAGTTGGCGTTCGACTCGACGACATCGCCGATAAAGAGGTTCGACTGGCCAAGGAACTTAGCGACGAACGCGGTCTTCGGGCGATCATAAAGTGCCTCTGGTGCACCCATCTGCTCGATGCGACCCTTGTTCATAACCGCAACGGTGTCGGCCATGTCCATGGCTTCTTCTTGGTCGTGGGTCACGTGCAAGAACGTTAGGCCGACTTCGATCTGAATCGCTTTGAGTTCAATCTGCATTTGTCTGCGAAGTTTTAGGTCGAGTGCACCCAGCGGTTCATCAAGTAGCAACAAGGATGGCCGGTTGACGAGTGCGCGAGCCAGCGCAACTCGCTGCTGCTGACCGCCAGAAAGTTGCTGTGGGCGACGAGTCGCGAGGTGCTCGAGCTCAACTAGGTCGAGGGCCTCGCCTGCCAACTTCAGTGGGTCGGCAACTTTGCGCTGTCGTAATCCGAAAGCTACGTTTTCGAGAACTGTCATGTGCGGGAAAAGCGCGTACGACTGAAAAACGGTGTTGATGTGACGATCGTGCGCCTTGGCATCGGTGATGTCTTTGCCACCCAAGAAAATCTTTCCGCGGGTTGGCTGATCAAGGCCGGCAATCATGCGAAGCGTCGTGGTCTTACCGCAACCTGAAGGGCCAAGCAGTGCAAAGAATTGACCGGCAGGAATCTTTAGGTCGAGCTCTTCGACCGCAGTAAAGCCTGGGTACTCTTTTCTAATTCCGACCAGTTCGAGGTCGGCTCCGCCGGTGCTCTGGATCGTCACTATGCGACACCGTTGGACGCATCAGACCACAACTTCGAGAATCTGTTGTCTTCTTGCGCGGTGAGCGGGCGGAAAACCTTGAACTTTGATGCGTAGTCGGCGTCGCTTGGGAAAATCAGCGGATTGTTTCCGATGTTGGCATCCTTGGTCAGAGCGATTTCTTTAGCGCCGTTTACCGGGGTCACATAGTTCACGCCAGCCAGTGCAAGCTCTGCAGCAACCTCTGGCTGGAAGTAGTAGTCAATGAGCGCCATGGCGTTCGCCGAGTGGGTTGCACCCATCGGAATCAGGTAGTTGTCGCAGGCAAAGGTCGAACCCGACTCAAGCAGCACGATTCCGAGGTTTTCGTTGCCGAGCTCGAGGTTCGCACCAATAACGTCGCCTGCCCAAACGATGCCGGCAACGGCGTCGCCGCTCTTGTAGTCGTCGATGTAACTGTTGCCCTTGATGCCACGGATCTGACCATTGGCTACGTACTTCTTGAACTCATCCAAAGTGTTTTCGAAGTCGGTCTGGGTGAACGATGCAATGTCGATGCCCTTGGCAGCCATCATCACACCAATGGTGTCGCGCATCTCAGAAAGCACCTCAACCTTGCCCTTGAGTGCAGGGTTGTCGAGGATGTCCTTGTAAAGATCGGTAGGTGCATCCTTGCCGGTGAGTTGCTTGTAGAGCTTCTTGTTGTAGCCGACTGCCGCGACGATGCCCTTCCAAGTGATTGAGTACTTGCGACCCGGGTCAAAGCCACCGAATGTGGTCTTGAAAGCCTCGTTGTAGTTGCTGCTCACGTGCGGCATCTTTGCGTAGTCCATCGGCTGCACATAACCGTTGGTGATCAAACGACCAGCCATCCAGTCAGTAAGACAGAATGTATCGGCGCCAGTGTCGGTGCCCGACTGCAACTGGTTCTTGATTAGCGCGAAGTAAGAGTTGTTCTCATCAACTTTGATGTTGTAAGTCAGCTTGATGCCGGTCTGCTTTTCGAAACCCTTGATGGTCGGTGACTGCGGGCTGTCGTTGCCATCCATGTAGTAAGGCCAGTTGTCCCAGATGACGACCTTTTCAGATGCCGAGAGGTCTTTTGCAGGGCTAAGGGTTTTCTTTGCACCGCCAGGTGCACACGCTGCGAGTGCAAGTGCCGCTGCTGTCGCACCCACACCGGCCAGAGCGGTGCGTCGGGTCACTGGAGCTTTAGCGGCTGCCAGCAACTGTTGGAACATTGGGTCGCGGTGGATTGAGTCGTTCACACGGGCTCCTAAGTCTTAAAACCAACAGAGGCGGTGCCATCAGTGCACCGCTAAAAATACTGCCACAGTTTGACTGCCCGACAGGCCCAAAAGTCGAAATCGAAGTCGGGAATTCTGCTGGCGAGCACGGCAAGGATGCCCGTGGCGACCGAGATAAGGTTAAGCACGGGTCGGCAATGGCGCAGGCTCGGAAAGTGAATCATGAAGGTCGCAGTACCTGCAGAAGTAAAAAACAACGAATTTCGTGTAGCAATCACCCCGGCTGGAGTTCATGAACTCGTCGCTGGTGGCCACGAGGTATTCATTCAGACCGGTGCCGGACTCGGCTCGGCAATCTCAGACGAGCAGTATCAGGCTGAGGGTGCAACGATCCTTCCTGATGCCTCGAGCACTTGGGCAGCTGGCGACATGGTGCTCAAGGTAAAAGAGCCAATCGAACAGGAATATGGCTTTCTTCGCGAAGGCCTAGTGCTGTTCACTTACCTTCACCTTGCAGCAGACCTGCCACTAACTCAGCAACTCTTGGCCAAGAAGGTCACTTCGATTGCTTACGAAACCGTGCAACTGCCATCTCGCTCGCTGCCACTTCTGGCTCCAATGAGCGAAGTCGCCGGGCGCTTGGCACCACTGGTTGGCGCTCAGACCTTGATGCGCCAAAACGGTGGCAACGGAATGTTGATGAGCGGTGTTCCTGGTACTCGCCCGGCTCGAGTTACCGTGATCGGTGCAGGAGTCGCGGGTGCAAACGCAGTCGCTATGGCTGTTGGCATGGGAGCACAGGTAACCGTGCTCGACACCAACCTCTACCGCTTGCGCGAACTCGACGACTACTACGCCGGTCGCCTTCGCACGATTGTGAGCAACAAACTAGAACTGACTCAAGCGGTAATCGAAGCCGACATGGTGATCGGTGCCGTTTTGATTCCTGGTGCAAAGGCGCCGAAGTTGGTCACCAATGACATGGTCAAGCGCATGAAGCCAGGCGCTGTGCTGGTCGACATCGCGATTGACCAGGGCGGTTGCTTCGAAGACTCGCACGCCACCACTCACGCCGACCCAACCTTCAAGGTTCACGACGCAATTTTCTATTGCGTTGCAAACATGCCTGGCGCGGTGCCTCACACTTCTACCTACGCTTTGACTAACGCAACCCTGCCTTACGTTCGCGCGATTGCAAACCAAGGCTGGCGCGCTGCTTGTGCTGCCGATGCCGCCCTCGCGCTCGGCCTGAACTCGCACGACGGCCAGTTGCTAAACCAGGGCGTTGCAGATGCGCATGGTCTAGCCTCGGCTGCTCCGGCTTCGGTTCTTTAACCTGAGGCAACGCGAAATAGAACGGCCTCACAGCCGCGTGGTGCGAGGCTATTCGCCCAACAGCGAAACCCGATAAGGGCTCGATCGTTGCCCCGCGGCTGCTCTGACCGAGCATGGCCGCATCGACCGGGTCGGTATCGCCAACCAGGATGCGCAATCGCAGATTGCTCAGCAGTGCCCGTGGAACACCAACTAGGTTCTGATTGGTGAGCACCAGGTGCATGCGAAATGCTCGACCTCGAGCCGAGATAGCCGACAGTACGTCGATTGCGTTCGGAATGCAGGTCAACAGGTGTGCGAGCTCGTCAATGACCAGAATCCAGGGCTGGTGCTCGCCGTCGGTGGTTTCGCGAATCTGCAACTCGGCCTTCGCCCGCTCAAGCAATACGGCAGCGCGAGTCACATCGCGATCAGTTTCGAACTCGGTAGCAAATGCTTTGAACTCGGCTAGGCCGGTTCCACCTTTGAAATCGAGTAGCAGTAATTCGAAACGTGAGAAACGAAGCAAACTTGTAATTGCTTGCCTCAGCAAAACCGTTTTGCCAGCACCAGTCGGCCCGACCAAAATTGCGTGAGGGCCATCACGATCGAGCTGAATTGCAATCAGATCGTCGGAAAAGCCCAACACTAATTGCAACGCATCGGTCGCAAGTTGGTAATCGCCATCTTGATATTGCTTTCGCACCGATGAATCTTCAGCAACCTGCGAACGGTAATGCTTGAAAACGAATTCGTTCTCGGCTCGACTCCAAAAAATGCCGCTGCGAGGCAGTCGCCTGTCGTCAAGCCACACTCGGTTACCGACAACACGAAACTCTGTGTTTTCGTTAGGTGCAATCACCCTCGACTGCCGAATGCGCACCAGCACAGCAATCAGCGTGCTCGCGAAAGTGGCAACCAGAATCCACGGATTATTGCCTTGAATTGCGAAGACAACTGCGTAAACCAAGGTTGGCAAAATAAACGCGAGCTGCATGCAAAAAGCCTGCCGACTATTTCTAGCGACAGGCTTTCGCATTGCAAAACTGTGGTTAACCTTGCGACTAACCGTGGCTGTGATTAACCGATGAAGCTCATCACGTGCTTGATGCGGGTGTAGTCCTCGAAACCGTAGTTCGAGAGGTCTTTGCCGTAACCCGAGTGCCTGAAACCACCGTGTGGCATTTCGGAACCAGTGG
>JBJTNB010000007.1:0-13947 GCA_046073845.1 Micrococcales bacterium | reverse complement strand
TAATCCACGAATGTGTGATGGTTTTTGCCATCGGCCCAGTCCCAGCGACCTTCAGTTTGCCAAATCAGCTGCCCAAGCCGCTTGGCGGTCAGTTGCAGGCCGGTTTCTTCGTGTAATTCGCGGATGGCGGCATCCTGGATTGATTCACCGGCGTCAATGCCTCCGCCTGGAGTGATCCACCGCGCCGGAAGGCCAACTTCTGGGTCAAAATGTGTTTTCAGGAGCAAAATCTGCTTTTTCTTATCAATGATGAGCACTCGGGCCGTCTCACGGTGTTGCCCAGGCTTCATCAGGCGGATTTCTTGAAGAAATCGATGGATCGGTGCATGAGTGGGCCAATTACCAATGCAAAGAGCACGGTTCCCTCGCGAAACTGACCACCTAGCGCCCAACCGAGACCAAGTGCAGAAAGCTCGTAGCCGGTTCGCACCAGCCAGAGCGGCTTTTGCAGCAGTTTCGCCGAGCCAATCATTAGGCCGTCGCGTGGCCCGGCACCCAGGTTCGCAGAGATGTATAACCCGCTCGCGGTCGCTACTAGAGAGATACCAAGCAACAACATACCGACTGACCAACCGTAATTGGCCGCTGGAGAGACGAAACTCATGAATAGGTTCGCCCAAAGTCCGATCAGGATGCCATTTGCGATTGTGCCGAAACCGGGTTTGATTCTGAGTGGGATCCAGATAAGCAGCACAAGTGCCGAAACCAAAATTACGCCAGTGCCAAATGACAAGCCAAATACCTTGGATAAACCCTGGGCTAAGACATCCCATGGCGGCACGCCGATGCGAGCTTGAACGATAAAAGTAATGCCGAGCCCGAAGAACATCAGCCCAACCATGAGTCGAGTTAGTTCTTTGAGCCGAATTTTGTTCATTCGATGAGCCTAATCTTTGATTCCTGCGACACCGCTTCCCCAGGCCTGGTTTTTCAGACCTGATTGTTAGGCTTGGCACTTCGTCGCGAGGTGGGGCTCTGAGGAATAAACGAACCGGCCTTCTGGTTGAGTTCATTGCCCCACAAGGGCGTCGCAGAAGGAACAAATGTCAGAATCATCAATGCGCGGAATGCGTCTAGGCGCTCAGAGTCTAGAAAACGAAGTAAACGTAAGTTATGCCGATCGCAACAAGCACGAGTTTGTTTGTGCCAACGGTCACAAGTCTGAGGTTGTCTTTGCAGCCGATGCAGAGCTTCCGGAATTTTGGCAGTGCCGCAAGTGTCCTGAACTTGGCTCACTAGTTGTTGACGGCAAGCACAGCGCACTTGAATCACAGAGCGACCGCCCAGGTCGTAGCCACTGGGAAATGCTTCTAGAGCGTCGCAGCAAAGAAGAGCTTGAAGAGATTCTCAAAGAGCGAATTGCCTACATTCGCGCTCGTCGAGCTCACGGCAAAGCAGAAGTTTAATTAGCGTTTGAAAATTCGGCTCAAACCGAGTTTCGTGACCAGCCATAGTGCCTCGACCACTATGGCTGTTGTCATTTTTGACGCACCGATGAGGCGCTCAATGAAGACAATCGGAACTTCGCGCACCACTGCCCCAGCCTGCAGCGAGGCCCAGGTCATCTCGACCTGAAACGAATAACCCTGGGATGCGATCGCTCCAAGGTTGATCTTTTTCAGTAATTCGGTCTTGTAAACGCGAAATCCGGCTGTTGCGTCTTTGATTTTGGACCCGAGCATAAGTCGCACGTATAGGTTTCCGGTTCGCGAAATAAGAATTCGGCTCAGTGGCCAGTTCTCGGTACTGCCGCCCTTTGTCCAGCGCGAGCCGATCACGAGGTCGGCATCGGCTGCAATCAACTTTGGTAAGTCGACTGCTCGGTGGCTTCCGTCGGCATCCATCTCGATGACAAACTCGTAACCGCGTTTGAATGCCTCGGCGAATCCGGCTAAATACGCGCGGCCAAGGCCATCTTTTTCGATGCGGTGTAACACCGAGATGCGGGGGTCGTTGGCGGCCAGTTGATCTGCCAGTGCGCCTGTGCCATCCGGGCTGTTGTCGTCTACGACAAGTAAATCGACATTTTTGTTGAATTTGAAAAGTGCAGAAACGAGCAGGGGAAGATTTTCAATTTCGTTATAGGTCGGAACAATGACAAGGTGACGGTTAGCCATGGCGCGAGCTCTTTCTGAATCTGAATCTCAGCCAAACTAAGAACAAAACCTGTGCGAATGCTGATGAGGCAAGTGCCGTCTCAAAGGATTCAGAGAATAGAACAGCCGGGGTCAAGCTGCTTCTGAGCGGTAGAGAAGCTTTAAGAACCGCGGGAGTGAAAGCCTTCGCCTGATTCACCACCGCGCCGTTTGGGTAAATCAGAGCCGAGATGCCCACGGTGGAAATGTTGACCACTGCCCTGCCAGTTTCGATGGCACGAAGTTTGGCAATCGCAAGTTGCTGTGCCGATTCATTTGTGTGACCGAAATCCGAGTTGTTGGTCTGCACAACGAGCAGTTTCGCACCTGCTTGAACCAACTCGCGCGAGATTTCTGGAACCGCAACTTCAAAGCAGATCATCACCCCGATCTTGCCTTGCTTCAGGTTGAAGATGCCATCGCGTGTTCCGAAACTGTAACCCTTACCAATCAGAGCGATTTGCTCAGGGTCTAGCAACGCCCAGAACTGCCGGTCAGGAACGTACTCGGCGAATGGGACCGGCCGCTTCTTGTCGTAATAGTCCACAGGGCCAATTCTTGGTTTCCAAAGCACGGATGAATTGAAGTACTGGCCACCGCGATTGGTAATGGTGCCGAAAATCAAAGGCGTTCGCACCGAGTCGACGAAGCGCGTAACTTTCCATTGCGCATCAAAGTTTGCCAATGGGTTTAGGTCTGCTGCATTCTCGGGCCAGATGATGACATCGGGCTTCGTGTTTTGATTCAAGATGGGTTGGCTGGCATCTAAGTGGTTTTGCAAAATGGTGCCAAGCTCCTCGTTTGCGAAAAGGCCTGCATTGGCGTTGCCCTGAATAGCAGCGACACTCAGGGTTCCGACCTGAGAGTTGGTTTCCAGAGGCGTCAAGGCTGGTAACGCAATAACGCTCGTGATCAGCACCGTGGTAAGTGAACCGTGCCAGTGCATTGGGTTCAATTCTTTGAAGCCAAAGGTCACTAGTGAGGTAACAAAGACGAGCGCGAAAGTGATCGAAGTTTGACCGCCCCAGTATGCGATGCCTGCAAACGGCGAATCGGATTGCGACATCGCCACGCTAGACCAAGGGAACCCGCCATAAGGCCAATTGCTGGCAAGCAGCTCGCGTGCAGTCCAAAGTGACGAAACTGAGAGTGCCAGCCACATGGTCGACCACATCGTGTGGGAATGGCGTTTGAAGTAAAGATGGGCGAGGTTGATTGCGTAAGCACCGATCATGAAAATCGAGGCCTCTAGAACCGAGAGGGCTAGCCATGGAACCGGCCCAAGATAGGCGGTCATCCATGGAATCTGACTTGCGTACCAAGTCAAGCCTGCGGTAAACCCTACGAGCAAAGATGCTCGTGGAGAACTGCGGGTGATAGCAACGAGAATTAGGGCGACCGCCGGGAAGATCGCAATCCAGATGCCATTGTTTGGATAAGCAAGGCTTGACCCCAGGCCACCGGCAGCAGCGAGTGCCAGATTCAGGGCAACTTGCTTGAAGTGGACAAAGCGGTTCATGAGGCAATTCTCGCCTAGTTGTAGTAGCTGTAGGCGACGATGCCGCGCTTGACGGCATCCACTGCTTTATGTGAGGTCTCAGAAAGCTTCTCGTCTGCGACTTGAGCAATTTGCTCAAGCAAGTCGATTACCTGCTTCGACCAACGGATGAAGTCGCCAGGCAGCAGATTTGCAATTTCGAGCACATTGTCGAGTTTGGCATTCGAAGCCCACTTGTGGAACGCGAGGCTGATGGAAAAGTCGGGAGAGCCAGTCGCTGGCAATTTGTTTTTCTTAGAGAGTGTTTCAAGATTCCACCAGACATCCAGTGTCTTTTCTGCGTATTGTTCGAAGTTACCTCGCGGTAGTCGAGGTTCTTGGTCTTCGTCGCGCCTAGCTTCATAGACCAGTGACGCGACGATTCCAACGAGGTTTGCTGCATCGATGCCGTTCCAGATGCCGTGCCTAATGCACTCGGCGACCAATAGGTCGCGATCGCCATAGATGCGGGCCAACATTCGCCCCTCGTCAAGAACAATCAATTCTGCATCTTCATCGCTGAGGTACTCAAGTTCAATGAGTTGATTGCAGATTTTGTCGAAAGTGCGAGCGACTTGGTTAGTGCGACCCTCAATCTGCGCCAAAGCAGCATCTAGCTCGCGTTGCAGTCTGAAATATCTTTCTGCCCAGCGAGCGTGGGCTTCACGATCTTTGCAGGAATGGCAATCGTGATGCTTGATCTCGCGTTTCAATTTTGCGAGGCGATGTTCCTTTTCGGTGCGACCCCGAGTCGAGCGAATATCCTTTCCTCGTTCGGCACGCACCTTGCCATTACTTAGTTCGCGTTCGAGATCACTAATTTCACGGCGCATCGAAGCGTATTCAATGAAGTCGCCTTGATGGCAGCGCATTGCGGTGAGGTATCCATCGAGAGACACCTGCTTCTCGCGCAGTCCCTTGGCGAGACCGACTACCGAGCGGTCTGCCTGAAATTGCGAAAATGACATCTCGAGAACTTCACGAGCTCGGTTGCGACCAAAGGCCTCAATCAGGTTCACAGCCATGTTGTTGGTTGGCCTGAACGAACTAATCAACGGGTAGGTGCGCCGGGATGCCAAGCCGGCAACCGATGCCGGATCCAGGTTGGCTGACCACTGAATAACCGAGTGCCCCTCGGTGTCGATTCCTCGCCGCCCGGCTCGTCCTGTGTATTGGGTGTACTCTCCCGGCGTGATCTGCACCCGCGACTCACCGTTGAACTTGTCGAGTCGATCAAGAACTACTGTTCGGGCGGGCATGTTGATTCCGAGCGAGAGTGTTTCGGTCGCAAAGACCACCTTCACCAATTTGCGCAAGAACAGTTCTTCTACGACCTCTTTGAACGCCGGCAGCATGCCCGCGTGGTGAGCCGCCACCCCGCGCTCAAGCGCCGAGAGCCATTCGTGGTATCCGAGCGTTGCCAGGTCTTCGTCTGCGATGTTGTAGGTCTTTTCTTCAACAACACGACGAATCTCTTGCTTTTCTTCTGTTGTAGTCAGTCGAGTCGAACGTTGCAGGCAAGCACGCACCGCGCTCTCGCACCCTGCTCGCGAAAAGATAAAGAAGATCGCCGGTAGTAAATCTGCATCTTCGAGCAAGTCGATTGTTTCGGGTTTAGAAAGTTGCGGAATCAAATTTTGTATTCGAGCGCGCTGTGGCCCATCGAAGCCCCGACGACCACGAGTTGGTCGAGCGACCGGCGAGCGAAGTTTGTTTGCATGGCGTTGCGCAAATTCTGGGTTTACAGCCTTGCCGGATGGGTCGAACAACTCGAGAAGTTCGTCGCCAAAAAGCACGTGCTGATTTAGTGGAACTGGGCGATGTTCAGAAACGATGATTGCCGTCTCACCGCGAACCTCGTCGAGCCAGGCGCCGAACTCTTCTGCGTTCGACACCGTGGCGCTGAGCGAGACGATTTTCACATCACGGGGAAGGTGCAGGATGACTTCTTCCCAGACGGCCCCGCGGAACTTATCGGCGAGGTAGTGCACTTCGTCCATGACAACAAATCCGAGTGTGATCAAGTTGTTTGACCCCGCGTATATCATGTTGCGAAGAACCTCGGTGGTCATCACGACGATGGGTGCATCGCCGTTTTGATTGGTGTCACCGGTAAGCAAACCGACCTGGTCTGCGCCATAGCGGTCGCAAAGTTCTAAGTATTTTTGGTTGCTCAGCGCTTTGATCGGAGTGGTGTAAAAGACCTTCTGGCTTTTCGAGCGGGCTAGGTGAATCGCGAACTCTCCCACCACAGTCTTGCCGGCACCTGTAGGAGCTGCTACCAGAACCCCTCGCCCGCTGGCAAGTGCCTTGCAGGCATCGAGCTGAAAGTCATCTAGCGGAAACTTCAACAGATTGGCAAAGTCTTCAACCTCGCTTGGAGTTCGATTCTGCTTTGCCTTCTTGTAGCGCTCCGCTGGGCTCAGGTTTTCCATGGCTAGACGGTTTCAGAGTCGCTGGCGACATCCGTGGTGTTTGCGTCTGCAAGGCTGCGTTTACGTGTGAATCGATCACGAATCGTAGCTACTGCGACCGCAAGGTAGAAAAGAGCGACCATCGGCACCATGAGCAGGAACATCGACATCGGGTCACCTGTTGGTGTAGCCATTGCAGAGAGAAGCGCGCTGAGGAAAATAGCCAGGCGCCAGCCCTTGCGAATTGCTTTCGCGTCGATGAGTCCGATGAAGTTTAGAAGAACTAAGACCACCGGAAGCACGAATGAGAGACCAAAAACGAGCAAGATTCGAATCGAAAACAGGATGTAGTCACTCGCACTGATAATGTTTGCCGAACCGGCGGGGGTAAATGCCAGCAGTGCCTTTACGAACGCAGGCAGCATCGCCCACGCAACATAGCAGCCGCTCAAGAAGAGCGGAACGGCGGCGAATAAGAAGCCAAGGCTATAGCGGCGTTCATGTTTCTTGAGCCCGGGGGTAATGAATGCCCAAAGATTGAATAGCCAAAATGGGCTCGAGATGATGAATCCGATGAACATCGCTAGCTGCATTCGCAGATCAAATGCCGAAACTACCGAGTTGAAGTTGATGGTTGCGTCGATGCCTTTTTGCTTTGCCAAGTCAACGACGGGTTGTTGGAGTGCCGCGAAAACTGGGTCGAATAGAAACCAGCCAGCGGTGGACGCCACAAGAAAGAAGAAGGCCGACCAAAGCAGTCGCTTTCGCAGTTCTCCGAGATGCCCCCGCAGAGACATGCGACCTTCGGGGTTTTTCCTTCTAGACATAAATCGAGAAGAGGGCGACTAGTCGTTTGACTGGTCGTCTGCCTTCTTGCTGTCTTTGTCGGTTGACTTGGTGTCGTCGCTCTTCATTTCTTTGCGAAAAATCTTTAGCGATTGGGCCAGGTTCTTCGAAGCGTTTGGCAGCTTCGAGCCACCCCAAACCAAAATCAACAAAACGATGACAATCAGAAACAGCGGGTTTTCGAAAATTGCTCGCATTTGGAACTCCTTGGTTTACGGCTTAAGTCTGTCTATAAGCCTACGTTGTCGGTCTGCTGCGCGCTTCTTGCGGGTGATTTGCTGACCGAGCACTACTTTGCCGATTTCCAGTGGTGAGTCGAGCAAGTTATCTTCTACCGCGGTCAGAACCGGCTTGGTCCCAGATGCTTTCGCCAGTTCAATGACCCTATTTGATAGCGGTTCGGCGGCTTCGGCAAGTTGCGCTGCCTTACCAGCCAGTGATTTGGCGATCCTGAGCAGGTACCAAGCGGCAAAGCCGATCGCGGCAACCCAAGCCAGGATGTCGACCCAGATCATTCG
The DNA here is from genome assembly GCA_046073845.1 of Micrococcales bacterium. Lineage (GTDB taxonomy): Bacteria > Actinomycetota > Actinomycetes > Actinomycetales > Microbacteriaceae > Rhodoluna. The sequence goes on along the minus strand of JBJTNB010000007.1, from coordinate 6,497 downwards.
ACCTCGGTACCCGCCGAGGCCTGACCGATGGCGGCAAGTGCATACTCACGCACCGCATCCTTGGCCGCCTGGGGTGAAATAACCCTGACAGCTCCGCCGAAACGGGCAACGGCTCTGCCGAAATATGGCAGGTAGCCAATTTTGAGAGTCGCCTTGATGGTTCCGTCTTTGGTCTCAGCCTTTGACTGCTTATGCGCTTTGCCACCGAAATCGCTCACCAGAGCGTAACCTTCGGGGTCGACTTCAACAATTACCTCTACGTCGGATTCCTTGGCTATGTAATCGGCTTCGTCAGCGATGACTGCGGTCTCAGCCTCGGGCACCCAGACCTGCTCGAGCACCTCGACGTTGCTCATGGTGTCGACTCGAAAATTGCGTAAGGAGTTGTGAACGTGGCACCAAGCTCGCAACTGCCAAGCCGAAGCTCGCGGGTCAATTCGCAGTGGATCCATTTCACGAACGGTCACTGAACCTTCTTGGTTCTGATAACTGCACTTAATTCGACGGTGCTCGCGAATGGCTCGCTGAAGTGCCTCGATCGTTTGAGTCTTTGTGGTCGAACGATATTCGATATTTTCAGCAAAGATTCCGGCGCGGCCTTCGCTCAAAATCTTGATCAGTTCGGTGATGTCATCGTTGGCAGAGTCATCTGGCAAGGTCCGAAGGTACTGCAGTCCCGTGATTAGCGCAGAAACCTGCTCGCCGGTAAATTGCGGCGCGTCTTTAATGCGCGCATCCGAGTTGACTTCGAGATCAATCACGTCGGTTTCCTTGAGCGGGATAACAGAGTCATCGTCTTCATCGAAGTCGAACGGCACAAAGTATGGGTTCATTTCGGTTTCGCTGCTGTCGAAAACATCTTTGTAACCCGAAAGGTTGAGCTTACGCAATGCTCGATCAATCTCTTTGAGTTCCACATTGAAGTGAGTGGCCAGCTCGCCTGCAGTGACATCTTTTTCTAGTTTGCTGCGCTTTAGGTAAGACAGCAAAGCCAACATCAGGTTGGCACGTTCGGCCGCTGAATCGATCTTCCTAGGCATGATCACTCGCAATCTTGGCGAAACCGTCTTGGTACGCCTTCACTAATTCAGCGGGGCCATTTACTTGAATGTCGAGTGCAAATTCTCGAAGTTCATCAGCCAGCACGTAGACATCGGTGTAGTTGAACTCGTGAGAAATGTACTTCAGGTCGCTCTTACCGGCTAACCCAAAGTGACTAGCGGCAGCCGATTGGGGGCGCACTTCGATTTCAGCGAGCTGGCTTCGAGTATGGGCGTCTAACTTCTCGATTGCCGAGGCAATGTCTGCCGCGGACGGTGCAGCGAATTGAGTTGTGAGCCGTTTCACGTCGCCGATCATTCGCTTGAGCAAGAAGTTTCGAATGGCGCCTTTTTTGCCATTGTCTTCGGCTGTCTCATCGAAGCCGGTCACCATCCAGTTACCTGCAATAAAGCTGAGTTTCCAGGGCTGAAGAGTTCGAGTGACAATCCCCTTTGTGCCTGGTTTGCGGTAGTCAAACTGAATCTCGGTGTGTTTTTCGATTGCGCGAGTAATTGGGTAGAAGCCAAGATCGCTGGTTTGAAGTCTTGGTGACCAACCGATGATGCCTGGATCGTCCGAAACGTCACCGAATGCGCGTGCTCGGTCAAGTGCTGTTGCCGCATCACTTGAGAAAGCTGCCTGTCGCCAAACATCACCGGCCATTTGCAAGAGCGCAATCTGACGGGCAGAAAGGTGAAAACCTTCAGGCCACTCAAAAACGCCTTTGTCCATAACATATTTCGCGTCTATGTCGCCCTTTTGCCCTGGCACCGAAATGCTTACCCCAAGGTCACGAAGTGCTTCGATGTCGCGTTCAAATTTTTTCGAAAGTGCTTCTGGCGAGGCCTTAGTGGCAACCATGCTGCGGTACTCACGAATTGCTTTGTAGAGATCGCGACGTGAAATTCCATAGGGAGCCGCGGCGATTGCCATTGCCAGTGACACCATGCGCTCGGCTGCATCTAAGTCGTCTAACTGTTCCCCCGCTGCCATTGTTACTTCGCTTTCTCTGTTCCCAGGATGTCAATTATGAACACAAGCGTCGAATTAGCGGGGATTCCGCTCTTAATTTCGGAGCCGTAGCCAAGGGATGGCGGAATTACGGCAGTTATTTCATCTCCGACGTGGGTTGGCTTTCCATCACGACCGTTCAACAGTGCCGAAACGAATCCCTTGATTAGTTGATTGCTTGAGTCCAACTTCATCTGAACTGGGCCGCTGGTCCAGGAGCTATCAAAAGTTGTACCTGTCGCCCAGTTGAATCCGATGTACTGCAGCGTGACAGTGTCGCCCTTTGCAACGGTTTGTTCATTGGCTGAAGTAATGCTGTTAAACAAAACGAGGCTTTTAGGCGCTGAGCCAGTAGCCTGCTGCCAACTCGGTTGGCCAGATACCGTTCGGATGATGTTACCTAGGCCGCCTGGTAACGGGTTGATTTGACCGATTGCCCTTGGGTAGTAAACCTTGATCAGATCGATGGTCAAAATAATGTCGTCATTGGCCCCGATGCCTGCGCTTGCGTCGCCTTGGTTCTTATGGGCGATAGCAGCTGGAATCAGAATGGCGACACGGGAACCTTCGCTTGCTCCGGTGAGTGCTTTGCAAACTTCGATTTGGGTGTCTTTGGTAAACGACTGAAATACCGGGTCGGTGCCATCGTATTTCGAAGATGAATACACCTTGCCGTTGGCCGCATTCAAAGCCGTGTAATCGAACTTGATCATCTGGTCGCCGAAAAACTTCGGCCCCGAACCCTTGATGAGTGTGTGCGCGGCCAGAGTCTTTGAGTGCAGCGGCATTGGGAACGTGATGTTCGGCTTGGTGTCGAAAGCTCCAGTTGATTGGATCTTTGCGGCCGCCGCATTATCAGAAAGGGTGCCGCATGGCTGTGGTAGCGAGTCGTAGGAATCGCCCACACTGCAGCCAGTAAGCGTGAGGGCCATCACGGCTAGAACGGCGATTAGTGACTTACGCAACTGGGCATCCTTGGGGTTGGTGGCTTTATCTTAGGCGAGCTAGTCGCGCTCTTGGTCTAGTCGCGCCTCGGCAGTCTTTTGCGCATTGCGAACTGTTTTGCGCAGCTTCTTGTCGCTAACCTTGCGCTCACCTAGGTGGTCGGGGTTCCAGACCGCGATGTCTTCGTCGGCGAACTCGGGCTTGGTCTTGCCCTTGAACTTAGGCACTACCGTGTTTGGGGCTAGACGACGGGCAGTTACCAAGAATCCGGTGTGACCAATCATTCGGTGTTCTGGTCGAACGGCAAGGCCTTGAAGGTGCCACCCACGGAACAAAGTTTCGAACGCCTCAGGCTCGGCAAAATGGCCAGAATCACGCAGAGCTTCAGTGAAACGTGACAACTGAGTCACGGTAGCCACATAGCCGACAATCAAACCGCCTGGAATGAGAGCCTCTGCCGATTCTTCGACACATTCCCATGGGGCAAGCATGTCGAGTACTACTCGGTCGGCCTCGCCGCTTTGGCAAACATTCGGCAGTTCGACCTGCAGGTCACCCAGGTGAATCTGCCAGTTCTCTGGGTCGTAACCGAACTGGCTCACCACGTTTGCTCTGGCGATCTCGGCGAACTCGTCGCGGCGCTCAAAGCTGTCTAGACGACCAGTCGGGCCGATTGCCCGGAGCAAGTACATCGAGAGGCCACCAGAGCCCACTCCGGCCTCGATAACCCGCGCACCAGGGAAAATATCGCCCATGGTGATGATGAGTGCTGAATCCTTGGGATAGATAATGTTGGCGCCACGCGGCATAGACATGACGAAGTCGGTCATCAGCGGGCGCAGGGCCAAGTACTCCACCCCATTGTGGTTTGTGATCAGCGAACCCTCGGCCTTGCCGATGATGTCGTCATGCTTGAGTTCGCCTCGGTGAGTGCCAAACGCGCCACCGGTTTCAAGGGTTATGGTGTGCAACTTGCCTTTAGGGCCGGTGAGTTGCACCCGGTCGCCTACTCGGAAAGGGCCACGAGGCAGGGTGGTCATGCGGTTCTCTTTTCGGTAACGAGGCGAATCAGGTCTTCTGGAGTGATGCCAACTAGGGTCGGCCAGATAATTCTGTCTGGTTTGGCAGGAATTTCGACCACGTTAGGCACTCCGATGGCCACAGCGCCAGATCTCTCGGCTGAGGTGAGGCCCGTCAGTGAGTCTTCGAACGCTACGCAATGGGTGATATCGACACCTAGGGCGTCGGCGGCCTTCAAATACGGCTCGGGATGCGGCTTTCCATGAGTCACATCGTCGCCGGCGATGACCACATCAAAGGCGTCGAACCCAACGTTTTGCGACACCGCCAAGGCATTGCGTCGCATCGACATGGTTACCAAGGCTGTTTTGATGCCGCGCTCGCGGAGGTTGGTTAGTAATTCGAGTGCCCCTGGGCGCCAGGGAATCGTATTGCCCAGGCGTTTGACGACGGTGTCGGTCAAACGAGAAATTATTTCGTCGTTGTCGAGGCTTAATCGCAACTTCTCTTTGAGGATTTCGCTGCTGTCGTAGAGACTCATGCCGACGAGGTTGAGTCCATCTTGCTCAGTCCAACTTGCGCCGCTTATTTTGGCAAGGTCGTTTTCGGCTTCCATCCAGTAGTGCTCGCTGTCGATGAGTGTGCCATCCATGTCGAAGAGCACTGCTTGCAGCGAAGATGTCATCTGGCAATTTTACCTGCAGCACTCGCTTAGGGTTTAAGGGTCTATCGAATGGGGATGCATGGCTCGGCGCTACGAATCTGGCCGCACGCTGCTCGTTGCCTTCCAAGGTTGGAACGACGCCGCCGAGGCAGCTACAGGTGTATTGAAGTTCTTGGCCGAACAATTTGATGGCGATGTAGTCTCTTCAGTCGACCCCGAGGACTACTACGATTTTCAGTTCACCCGCCCTAACGTGGCGCTTGACAGCGAGAATAACCGCTCGATCGAATGGCCTAACACCGAGTTGATTCGCGCGTCGGCCGATTCGGTTGCCAGCAATCCTCGTTTTGGTGAGATTTTTCTGCTGAGCGGAACGGAACCAGCTAGGCGGTGGCAGAGCTTCACAGCCGAAATGTTGGAAATGGTCGAGGACTGCGAAATCGACCAGGTCATATTCTTGGGCGCAATGCTTTCTGATACACCGCACACCCGGCCAATCAAAGTCACAATGACGAGTCAGAATGACGTGGTTCGCAATGAGTTGAACATTGAACGGTCAACCTACGAGGGGCCAATTGGCATCCTGGCCGTAATGGGAATTGCGCTCGAAGCTGCCGGTATTCCCACCCTTTCACTTTGGGCATCGGTGCCTCATTACGTTCACAATGCAGCTTCACCTAAGGCAACGCTTTCGATGTTGATTGAGGTAGAGGGCCTTCTTGGCGTGCAATTCGATCACGGATCCTTAGCTGACGAGGCATTCACATGGGAGCGTGGCATCGACGAAGTTGCCGAAGGCGACGACGACATGGCTTCTTACATTCAGCAATTAGAAAAGACGCGCGACCTTGAAGACGAGGCCGAAGGGTCTGCCGAGACTTTGGCTCACGAGTTCGAACGCTTTCTAGCTGCCGACGCCTCAAACAAGGATGCGCCAGATAGTGACGGCACTACCCCGTCGCCCGAAACCGGCAACTAGGTTCTACCCGAACCTAAGCGCTCAGAGCGCCGTTCAATAAGGCGGCAATAACCGCTAGGCCAACCAAGATGCGCCAGATTACAAACGGTGCAAAAGACCCACGGTTCAGGTAGCGCAGGAACCCGATGATGACGGCGTAGCCAACAAGAAACGAAAACACGGTGGCAACCGCGGTGGCTGCAACCATGTCGCTCGGCAGGTCTTTGTAGCTCTTCGCGAACTCGTAAAGACCGCTGGCGACGACAGCCGGGATGGCAAGCAAAAAGCTAAAGCGCGCGGCGGCTTGACGCGAGTAGCCAAGCAATAGGCCGACAGAGATTGTGGCGCCCGAACGTGAAACGCCAGGAATTACTGCAAGTGATTGACCAAGGCCGAAAAGCAGGCCGTCTTTGACCGTGAGCTTATCGATGGCCTTATGACGCTTGCCAATCCGATCTGAAATCAAAAGCACGACACCAAAAACAATCAGCATCAAAGACGCGACCCAGAGGTTGCGTAGCTGGTTTTCGATGAAGTCTTTGAAGACCAGTCCGACAAGTACGACCGGCAGGCTACCGAGAATAATCATCCAGCCGAGCTTTGAATCGCGCTTGGTTACTTCGTTGGTCATTCCTCGATTGAAAATTGACTGCAACCAAGCCTTCACAATTCGAACGATGTCTTTGAAGAAGTAAATAAAAACTGCAGCTTCGGTGCCGAGTGCAATAGTGGCTTCGAAGGCTGTAAGTGCGGGTTTACTGATCGACTGTAGGTTCAGAAGTTGTGTCGCAATCTGAACGTGCGCACTCGATGAGATTGGAAGAAATTCGGTGAGTCCTTGGATGAAACCAAGGATGA
>JBJTNB010000006.1:0-7265 GCA_046073845.1 Micrococcales bacterium | reverse complement strand
TCTCGTCGGGTGCATCGGTTCCTGAAGAGCTGGTCGACGAAGTTTTGGCAGATCTTGCGCGCCGAGGCTTTGGCGACGTGCACACAGTTCAGACAGCAGAAGAAGACGTGCAGTTCTCGTTGCCGAAAGAGCTTCGCAAAGACCTCAAAGCCGCTGGCGAAGACGTAGAAAACAAAACCAAGCGCTAGGCGCTACTTTCCGAAGTCGGTTTCTTTGACCAAGCCGCCGTCGCGCGCGAAGGTTTTCCAGATTCCAACTTGGCGGTCTTGATCGAAACTGCCAGAGCGCATGAGTGAGCCATCCTTGCGGTAGAACTCCCACGGGCCATGCATCTTGCCGGCCTTGTACTTGCCCTTAAAGCGCGGAAGCCCATTCTCGTAGAACGGGCTTCCGGTGCTCATTGCTAATTCTTAGAGCGACATTGACTTGCCAGCCGAGCCAAGCTCGGTAGCAGCCTCAACAACACGAGCCGACATGCCGGCCTCGCCAATCTTGCCCCACGCACGTGGGTCGTAGGCCTTCTTGTTGCCAACTTCTCCGTCGACCTTGAGCACGCCGTCGTAGTTGGTGAACATGTGTGCAGCGATTGGGCGAGTGAACGCGTACTGCAAGTCGGTGTCGATGTTCATCTTGATCACGCCGTGGCTAACCGCCTGCGCGATCTCTTCTGGAGTCGAACCCGAACCACCGTGGAACACGAGGTCGAACGGCTTGTCTTTGCCGTACTTCGCGCCGACGGCAGCCTGGATCTCGCCAAGTAGTTCTGGCTTGAGCTGAACGTTGCCTGGCTTGTAAACACCGTGAACGTTTCCGAAAGTTAGGGCGACCATGTAACGGCCGTTCTCGCCAAGACCAAGTGCCTCGGCAGTCGCGAAGCCATCTTCAGGAGTCGTGTAAAGGTGCTCGCCGTGGCCTCCTTCAACGCCGTCTTCTTCGCCTCCAACAACGCCAACTTCGATTTCAAGAACCGCGCCGATGCCGTTGGTTAGCTTCAGCATCTCTTTTGCGATCTCGAGGTTCTCAGCCATCGGAACAGCAGAGCCGTCCCACATGTGTGAGTTGAAAAGTGGGTCTTGACCGTGCTTTACGCGGTCTTGTGAAATTGCAATCAGTGGGCGAACCAACTTGTCGAGCTGGTCTTTCGCGCAGTGGTCGGTGTGTAGAGCAATAGTGATGCCTTAGTTCTTGGCAACCTCGCGTGCAAACGCTGCCATTGCAGCAGCACCCGATGCCATGTTCTTGATGGTCGGGCCAGACCAGTAGTCGCCACCACCGGTAGTCACCTGGATGATGCCATCTGAGCCAGCTGCCTGCAAACCTGCGAGGGCTGCGTTCAAAGTCTGCGAAGACGAAACGTTGATTGCTGGGTAAGCAAAGCCGTTCTTCTTGGCGCGGTCGAGCATTTCGAGGTACTGGTCTGGTGATGCTACTGGCATGGCGAAACTCCTAAAAGGCGACGTTGGGGGCTTTCGGTTTAAGGTTAGTCCATGAACTTCGACGAAGTCGGCCCGCCAACACTTGATCTGCTCACTGCGACTGTGGCTGCCGCTGCGGCATCCTGGCCCTTGGTTGGCGAGGGTGACAAGAACGGCGTCGACCAGCTGGCCGTCGATGCCATGCGAGCCAGTCTGCGCGTGGCCAACTTCACCGGCGTGGTCGTGATCGGCGAGGGCGAGAAAGACGAAGCTCCGATGCTGTTCAACGGCGAGGTGGTCGGTGCGATTGGTGCGACCCCAAAGTGGGACATCGCCGTCGACCCGATTGACGGTACGGCTCTTGCCGCCGGCAACATCGAGGGTGCGGTCAGCGTGATCGCGGCTGCCGAACGCGGTGCCTTGCTCGATTGCAGCAACGTCTATTACATGCAAAAGCTCGTCACTGGCGCCGACGGAATTGGTGTTTGCGATATCGATATGACGGCAACCCAAAACATTGCGGCTCTCGCCGCCGCCAAAGATGTCGCCATCGCAGATATTCGTGTTGCTGTAATCAACAAAGAGCGCAACTATGACTTGATCGCCGAGGTCGAGGCGACGGGTGCAACCTGGGTTCGCTTCGATGAGGGCGACGTTGCCATGGCTGTTGCTGCGGCTACCGACGACAGCGGCATAGACATGTTGCTCGGTATAGGTGGGGCACCTGAGGGTGTTGCAACTGCGTGTGCAGTTCAAATCCTGGGTGGTCACATGCAGGCGCGCTTGGCACCTGGCGATGTCGATGAGATCACTCGCGCTTTCGAGTCTGGTTACGACCTCGAGAAGAAATACGAATTACAAGATTTGGCGAGCGGCGACCGTCACGTGTTTGTGCTCAGCGGAGTTACCGATGGTTTGTTGGTGCGGGGCATTCGCGAGGTAGACGAAAAGACCGTCGAGGTTCAGAGTTTCTTGCTAGATAGTGCTCTCGATGATGGTCAGATCATCGACGTTCGCGTAGAACTGAACTTTAACTAGGCTTTCCGATTGCCGGCTCGTCAAGCGGAGTCGAGCGCTCAGGGTTCTCATACAAGTAAGAAGTCGGCAGGTTGCCCACCGAGGTGAGTCCCGAAGTCGGCTGGGTTACAGCCAAAGCACCCCACTGAACAGCTGTCTTCACGCCGATTGCAACGTTGTAGTCGAGGCCGTGGTCGAGTTCGCCTGCCGCAACCGGGTTCTCAACAACAGCGGTCAAGAAGCCCGCCAGGGTTGCGTCGCCGGCACCAACGGTGTTGATCACGCGAACCGCGTCGGTCTTTGAAGACCACGCGGCATCCTTGGTTACTGCGACCATTCCATCTGCGCCAAGGCTGGCAAGCACGAGCTCAACGCCGTAGCTGTTGACTTCGCGAGCGGCGTCGATGACGTCGCCAATGGTAAAGAGGTTTCGGCCAACGATCGAAGCAAGTTCTTCAGTGTTTGGCTTCATCATTGTGGCGGTGCCGCGCTTCGCCCAGTAGGTGAGAGCGTCGCCAGAAGTGTCGAGTGCGGTCTTTACACCGAGCGACTTCATCTTGTCGAAAAGTGAGTCGAGCTCGACCGGGGTGCCGGTTTCTTTATAAGTAGGTAGCGCACCTGCAATTACCAACCACTTTGCGCCGCTTTCGCGAACGGTTTTCACGGTTAGGTCGACAACCGCGTTCCAGTCGTCTTCGCTCAGTGGGCGAGGAGTCTCGTTGATCTTGGTGGTGGTGCCGCCATTTTCAAGGATGGTGGTTGACACACGAAGAGTTCCATCGACCCAGAGTGGGTGCAAGAAATCTGATGAGCCGGTGCGTGCAAGCACGGCTGGGTCTGCGTTGCCGATTGGAACGATACCGATGTTGGCAACACCTGCGAGGTGAAGGCCGCGGCTTACGTTGATGCCTTTACCGGCGAGTTCTTCGCCAACACTGTCGGCTCGGTTGACGGCACCCGAAACCAGGTTGGTAACAAAGTAGGTGCGGTCTAGGGTTGGCGCTGGCGTCAAGGTGACGATTAGCGATGCTGTCGCAGACATGCATAACTCCTAGGTGCGTTTCGTAGAAATGGCCCCGACAGCTTTTCTGTTGGGGCCTGTGAATCAGCGAACTACGTTGTTTGCCGTGCTGTGAATAGTTTATCTAGGGCAAATTACCCGTTTTTAGCGATTTTCATAAGAAAAGCGGGCACCTGCCCCCGCAGATGCCCGCCTAACCGCTAGTCGAAAGGGAAAAACTAGCGGTCTTTGTTGTCTTCCTCGCCAAGGGGGAGCGGGTCGACGGTGAGTTCGGGTTTGGTAAAGATGTCTGTGCCATCGGTGAGCTCCTTGATTTCAGGCACCGACTTGCCTTGGTCAAGAATTCCCATACTCTTCTCGTTGAGTCGGCGGGTGGCAGTCAGGAGGTTGCGTTCAAGGCTTGAAACGAATGAGTTGTAGCTCGCCACGGCGCTGTTGAGGTAGCCACCGAGCTTGCCTGCGTGCTCAGCAACAGTTCGAACGTATTTGTGAAGCGTGACGCCGAGATTGATCACTTCTTTCATGGTCTCTTCTTGAGCTGCCTGGCGCCAACCGTACTGAATGGTTCGCAAGAGTCCGAAGAGAGAAACCGGTGAAACCAGAGCCACCTGCAATTTCATGGCATCTTCCATGATGCTTGTGTCGGCAGCGAGAGTGGCAGCCAAAATGCCTTCGTTAGGAACGAATAGCACTGTGAATTCAGGTGAAGCTTCCAGCCCTGAGTAGTAAGACTTGTCGCTTATTGCTTTGATGTGATTGCGCACATCTTGAACGTGAGCAGCCATGAAGTTCTTTCGGTTCTTCTCGTCGTCTGCTGACGCAACTTCAGGCACCGCCATTGCCCGGTCATAGTTGCTGTAAGGGAACTTCACGTCGATCGCGACGAACTTGGCATCTGGAAAATTGATTGTGAAGTCCGGCTTGATGATTTGGCCATCAGCATTCTTCGTGTTGAGCTGCTCGACAAAGTGAACACCTGAAACTAACCCGCTGCTCTCGAGCAACTTTCTCAAAGTCAACTCACCCCATTTGCCGCGGGTCTGGTTGTTGCTAAGTGCACTCTGAAGAGCGAAGGTGTTCTGATCAAGGCGAGTTTGAATGAGGCGTGCCTCGTTTAGCTGACCAAGAAGTTCTGTGAACTGTTCGCCGCGTTCCTTCTCCATGGTGCCAACCTTGGTGTCGACATCGTTTAGACGTTGCTGCAGAGGTGCAAGCTGCTGCAAGATCTTGTTCTGTTCTTCTACTGCGGCTTTATCGCGAGCGTCACGCTCGCTGCGCTCTCGTGCTGCTTCGGTGATTTGCACATTTAACCCGGCCACTGTCGCTTCAGAAGCGGCGAGCTTCTTCTCGAGTTCGAGTGTGGTCGAGCCGTCGGTCTTGCCCGAAAGGCGGTAGTGACTCCAGAGAATGCCAATGACAACGCCGATAGCCAAGGCGACGAATGCGACTAATAGAGATGTGATGTCCATGCGAGCGAGTATGGCACCCACCCCCGACATTTACGCCAAACTACTCGGCAGCCGGCTTCAACAGGGGTTTCAAGGTTTGCTTGGTCTCGGCGAGAAGCACATCCCAGGTGTCGGCCCCGTTGCGCTTGGCCGCATGAATGATGATGTGCGCGCAGGCCAGGGTGTCGGCCAGTGCGTTGTGGTGCTCGAAATCCTCGTAGCCGACGGCATAGGCGACGGCCGGCAGGCGGTACGACTCGAGGTGGTAGGTCTTGCGCGAGATGGCCAGCGAGCAGGCGTATTCGAGCTCGGGCAGGGCATACCCGACCTCTGCGGCAGACCCGCGCAGCACGCCCATGTCGAACGGGGCGTTATGAGCCACAAGGATGTCGCCATCGATGAACTCAACCATTTGCGCTAGCGCCTCGAGTAGGGTCGGGGCTCCGACGACATCCTCGGGATTGATGCCATGCACGCCGATGTTGCCCGCATGCCAGTAGCCGATCGACTCGGGTGGCTGAATCAGGGTCTCGAAACTGTCGACGATCTTGCCGTGGCGAACCTTCACGAGGCCGACTGCGCACGCGCTCGCGGCACTCGAGTTTGCGGTCTCGAAGTCGATGGCGGTGAAATCTAGCGGCATGGATGCTCGGCTCTAGTGAACGCAGAACTCATTGTTCTCGGGGTCGAGCATCTGCACTGAGCGATTCGGCCCCTGGAAGTCTTCGCCAATCTGGGTGGCGCCTATCGCTAGCAATCGCGCGACTACATCATCAACAGGCTCGGGCCGTGCCTCGATGTCCCAGTGAAGGCGATTGCGCTCGGTCTTTGGTGACTTCACTCCTTTTATGTAGATTCGCGCACCAGTTTTGACACCGTCAACCTCTTGATGAATCGCGCTCGCGGTTCGAAATACGCGGCGACCTTCAAACTCAACGAGACCCTCGCCGTTGACTATGTGCCCGGCTGCCTCAAGCCGCTGCAGAAACTCTTCACTCGGGTACTCAACCACCCAACCCAACGCCTTTGCCCACCATGCGGCCTGGTCATGCACGTTATTTGCGAAGAGCACCATTTGGATGTTGTACGAACGGGATTCCATGGCTCAAGAATAGTTGGCCCCACAACTAAACTTGAGCCTCGTGGCTCTTACTATCGGAATCGTCGGTCTCCCAAACGTTGGCAAGTCGACCCTTTAACGCATTGACCAAGAACAACGTATTGGCGGCGAACTACCCGTTCGCCACGATCGAACCGAACGTTGGCGTGGTGAACCTGCCAGACCCTCGACTTGCACAACTCGCGACCGTTTTCGGTAGCGAGCGCTTGCTTCCGGCTCCGGTCAGCTTCGTCGACATCGCGGGTATCGTGCGCGGTGCATCCGAGGGTGAAGGCCTGGGTAACAAGTTCTTGGCGAACATCCGTGAGGCTGACGCCATTGCGCAGGTAGTGCGCGGATTCGCCGACAACGATGTGGTTCACGTCGACGGCAAGGTCGATGCAGCCAGCGACATCGAGACCATCAACACCGAGTTGATTTTGGCCGACCTCGAGACCATCGACAAGGCGCGCACTCGCTACGAAAAAGAAGTCAAGGGCAAGAAGCTTGAGCCGGTTGTGCTCGAGGCTGCCGACGAGGCGAAGGCCTGGCTCGATGCCGGCAAGCCGCTGTCGTCGTCGACTATCGACCTGACTCCGATTCGCGAGCTCGGCCTGCTCACAGCCAAGCCGATCATCTATGTTTTCAACGTCGACGAGTCGATCCTCACCGATGCAGCGAAGAAGAAGTCGCTCGCCGATTTGGTCGCCCCTGCCGAGGCCGTGTTCCTAGACGCCAAGGTCGAGAGCGAGCTCATCGACCTCGAGCCTGCCGAAGCCGCTGAGCTTCTCGCATCACTCGGCCAGGATGAGTCAGGCCTAGACCAACTTGCTCGCATTGGTTTCGACACTCTCGGATTGCAGACGTATCTGACTGCCGGGCTTAAAGAAGCTCGTGCTTGGATCATTCGCAAAGGCTGGAAGGCCCCGCAGGCTGCCGGTGTGATTCACACCGACTTTGAGCGTGGTTTCATCAAGGCTGAAATCGTTGCGTTCGAAGACTTGATCGCCTCCGGCGACATGAACGCAGCCAAGGCTGCCTGCAAGGTTCGCATGGAAGGCAAGGACTACGTCATGAAAGATGGCGACGTGGTCGAGTTCAGGTTCAACGTCTAATTTGACGTTTCAAACCTCAATCGTTTTATTGCCGCTGCTTGGTCAAGTTGATCGGTTGATGATTCCAGTGCCACTTTCCATGTCTTCGTGTTTACGAGAATCATGTGCGAGAAGCCTGGGCCGCCACCACCATGCCCAACAAAAAGTGGC
>JBJTNB010000005.1:0-4401 GCA_046073845.1 Micrococcales bacterium | reverse complement strand
TTCGGCACGTCGACACCGACTTCAATCACTGTGGTCGACACGAGAATGTCAATTTCGCGCGCCGCAAAACGATTCATCACCGAATCTTTTTCTTCGCTGCTCATTCGCCCGTGTAGTGCTTCGATGCGCAAACCGCTCAATGCGTCAACCGAAGCAAGTGCAGTCATCATGCCAACCACCGTTGCCGGTTTCGTTTTCGGTTCGTCTAACTGTTCTTCGCCGGCTTCGTCGATGTCGTCGTCGGGTTCATCTTGGTCATCGATTCGCGAGCACACTACAAATGCTTGATGCCCGGCGTCGACTTCTTCACGGATGCGCGTCCAGGTGCGTGCAACCAGTGCACTCTGAGCCTGGCGCACCACGTGCGAGGTGATCGGCTGTCGACCCGCCGGAAGTTCGTCGAGAGTTGAAATGTCGAGATCTCCAAAAACGCTGACAGCAAGCGTGCGCGGAATCGGTGTTGCGGTCATAGTTAGTACGTGAGGCGGAAGCTTGCCCTTCAAGCGAAGTGCCTCGCGCTGCTCAACGCCGAAGCGGTGCTGCTCGTCGACAACGATGAAACCAAGATCAAAGAACTCAACCTTCGCCGACATCAGAGCGTGGGTGCCAACAACGATCAGAGCCTTGCCACTGATTACCTGCAGCAGGGCTCGCTTGTGCTCGGCGGTAGACATTTGCCCGGTCAACAGGGTCAGACCCAGCTTGTCGGCGAGGTCGTCGCCGAGAGTCTTGCGAATCGATCGAAAGTGCTGAGCCGCCAGAACCTCGGTAGGCGCAAGAAGCGCTGACTGACCGCCACTTTGCGCTACGGCGAGCATTGCCCTGACCGCAACCAGCGTCTTACCGCTGCCCACCTCGCCCTGAAGCATTCGATGCATAGGGTGAGCCTGCTCGAGATCGGTCTGCAACTGGTTGCCAACCTCGACCTGTCCGCGAGTCAGAGTGAACGGCAGACTCTTGTCGAAATCACCAAGGATGCCACCGGCTACGCGAGGCGTCGCCTGAACCGACGCGTTCAAACGACGGCGGGTAACCAGGGTCGCCTGCAACAAAAACGCCTCGTGAAATCGCAGAGTGTCACGTGCGGCTTGCCATTGCCCCTGATTATCAGGCTGATGCACCTGGCGAATGGCTTGGTCGAGCGGTAGCAAGTTGTTTGTGGCAACAACCTCGTCCGGCAATTCTTCTGCAATCGGCCCGATCACGTCGAGCACTACCCCGACAGCCTTTTGGATCATCCAGGTGGTGACTTTGCTGGTGGCCGAGTAAATCGGAATTGGCAGGTCGGCCCAGGCCTTGGCATCCTGGTCTGAAATCTCTTCAGGAAAAAGTTCGTAGTCGGGGTGTGCCAACTGCAGTTTTCCTTGGTAGCTCGAAATCTTGCCGGCGAACAAACCGCGCGAACCCGGCTTCAAATCTTTTGCGCGCCAAGCCTGGTTGAAAAATGTGGCTGACAAAATGCCATCGCCATCAGTGACTCGAACCTCAAGGATGCTGCCCGCGCGACCGCGCATGTGTCGCTCGCGAACATCGAGAACATCGGCAACCACGCTGACGGTTTCGCCAATTGGAATTTCGGCAATTGGTGTGAGTTCGCCGCGACACGAGTAACGCCTCGGAAAGTGCTGTAGCAAATCGCTTGCGGTATTTACTTGCAAGTGTTTCGCGAATGCCTTAGCCGTGCGATCACCAAGCAGGTTGATCAACGGTTCGTTGGGCAGCAGCATGCTTCAATCTTTGCTGACAGGTTAGGCTTGGGCACAAATGACACGAATAATTGGCGGCATCGCAGGTAGCTTGCGACTCGGTTCACCGGCGAAGGCAACTCGCCCAACATCTGATCGCATTCGCGAAAGCATCTTCTCGCGACTCGAGGCGCGCGACCTAATCGATGGCGCAAGTGTGCTCGACCTTTACGCTGGCACCGGCGCTCTCGGCTTAGAGGCCGCCAGCCGGGGCTCTTCGAATATCGTTCTGATCGACAAAGACGGCAAGGCCGCTGCGGTGTGCAAGGCGAATGGCCTGTTGGTTCAAAAGGCACTAAACAAGGATGGCGTCGAGGTCAGCATTCGAGTCACCGCGCAGGCAGCGACAGCGTTTCTGGCAGCACCGACAGCAAAGTTTGATTTGGTGTTCATCGACCCTCCCTATGAGGTTGACAACGCCGAGGTTGTGGCCAATCTCGAGGCACTAACCCGCGCGCTCGAAGCCGAAGCAACCGTTGTGGTTGAGCGTTCTAGCCGAGGCGAAAAACTTAGCGTGCCGAGCGCATACGAGCTTGAAGAGATTAAGAACTACGGCGATACCGACGTCTATTGGCTAAGCGCCAAATAACCAGTTACTAAACATGGCGCTCGGCAGGGCCGATGTAGACCTGCTGTGGGCGACCAATCTTGGTGTGGTTGTCGGTGTTCATTTCGCGCCAGTGGGCAATCCATCCTGGAAGACGGCCGAGTGCGAACAGCGGCGTGAACATGTGTGCCGGGAACCCAAGCGCCTTGTAAATGATGCCACTGTAGAAGTCGACGTTCGGATAAAGCTTGCGCTCGATGAAGTAGCTGTCGTTGAGAGCCGCCTCTTCAAGCTGCTTCGCGATGTCGATTAGCGGATCGTTGATACCTAGGTCGTGCAGCACAGAGTCGGCACTTGCCTTGACGATCTTTGCGCGCGGGTCGAACGACTTGTAAACGCGGTGACCGAAGCCCATGAGCTTCATGCCATCTTCTTTGTTCTTAACGCGAGCGATGTACTGCTGAACTGTTTCGCCAGAAGCCTGGATGTGCTTGAGCATCTCGATTACGGCCTCGTTGGCACCACCGTGCAGCGGGCCGAACAAGGCG
Source organism: Micrococcales bacterium (assembly GCA_046073845.1). Taxonomy (GTDB): domain Bacteria; phylum Actinomycetota; class Actinomycetes; order Actinomycetales; family Microbacteriaceae; genus Rhodoluna. The sequence goes on along the minus strand of JBJTNB010000005.1, from coordinate 1,561 downwards.
TTGATGCCGGCAGATACCGATGCGAACAGGTTCGCCTGAGTCGAGCCAACTAGGCGAACGGTTGAGGTCGATGCGTTCTGCTCGTGGTCTGCGTGCAAAGTAAACAGGGTGTCTAGCGCACGGGTTACCACTGGGTTCTGAACGTAGTCTTCAGCCATGTTGCCGAACGAGAGGCGCAAGAAGTTTTCGACATACGAGAGTGAGTTGTCTGGGTAGAGCAACGCCTGACCAAGCGAATTCTTGTGTGCGTATGCGGTTAGCACTGGGAACTTCGCGAGCAAACGAATGGTCGAGAGCTCGACCTGCTTCTCGTCGTGAACGTTTAGCGAGTCTTGGTAGAAAGTCGAAAGAGCAGAAACGCCGGCAGACAAAACCGACATCGGGTGCGCGTTCTGTGGCATCGCGTGGAACAAGTTTTTTAGATCTTCGTGCACCAGGGTGTGGCGACGAAGGCGGTCTTCGAACGCATCGAGTTCGCTAGCCGATGGCAACTCGCCGTAAATCAAGAGGTAGGCAACCTGAACGAATGACTTCTTACCGGCTAGCTCTTCGATTGGGTAACCGCGGTAACGCAGAATGCCCTGATCACCATCGATGTAGGTAATCGCGCTGCGAGTCGAAGCCGTGTTTACGAAACCCTGGTCGAAGGTGTTGTAGCCAAGTTGAGCACCGAGCTTAGAGATGTCGATTGCCGAGTGACCGTCGGTCGCTTTGAGAATAGGAAGCGCCGTGGTCTGATCGCCTATGGTCAGCGATGCGACATCCTGGGCGTTTTGCTCGGTCATTGTTCTCCGGGGGTTTGAAATCTGTTAAATGCTATGCCATAAGGCGGCGGGCGGCTTCGGCGATGCGCTCATCGGTAGCGGTCAGAGCGAAACGCACGAACTTCTTGTTGGCATCACCATAGAACTCGCCAGGCCCGACCAGAATGCCAAGATCGGCCATCTTGGCAACGGTTGTCCAGCAGTCTTCACCTAGTGTTGCCCAAAGGTAAAGCCCAGCCTTGCTCTCGCTCAGCTCGAAGCCATAGGAGCGAAGGGCAGCAAGTAAAACCTCGCGGCGTTCACGGTAGAGCTCGCGCTCAATAGCAACGTGCTCGTAGTCACCGAGTGCAACTGCCATGACCTTCTGAACTGGGCCAGGAGTGTTCAATCCAGCGTGCATGCGGATGTTGACCAGCTGCTTGACCAGACTTGCCTCACCCACTGCAAAGGCTGCGCGGTAACCGGCCAGGTTCGACTGCTTGCTCAGTGAATAAAGCACAAGGATGCCCTCGGCCGAACCGCCACATACGCGTGGGTCGAGCGCGCTCGGAATCACCTCGTCACTCCACTCATCCCAGCCGAGTTCTGCGTAGCACTCATCGCTTGCGAGCAGTGCGCCGAGCTCGCGAGCGCGATCGACCGCGGCCCTAAGTTCTGCAACCGATAGCACTCGGCCATCAGTGAAAACGACCCGGCAAAGTGGCCCGCGAACGCAAAACTGATTTGGGTGAACTCGCCGGGTAACCCAGATGGCCGAGTGCTATCGGTTGCAGAACTTAGGGCCGCGGTCGATCGCG
>JBJTNB010000004.1:0-2270 GCA_046073845.1 Micrococcales bacterium | reverse complement strand
CGACTTGAGATATGGGACGCGAGCAGTAATGCCCTTGAGGTCGCCGAGACCGTTTCCATCAGTATCTGCAAAGCTGCGTGGATAGATCTGATAGATAGCAGCTTGGCGCCACCAATTTTTATCTTTGCTCAATGACATGGCGTGAATCTTACTGCAGGCTATTGCTGCAGCCACCATGCTGCATATGCAGGGACTTCGATTTCCTCATAGATGTGAAGATACTCACCCGAAATCACCTCGAGGAGATTTCCAGATGCGATTCCATGCATACTCACTCGCTGAGTATTTTCGGAGAGGTTATAGACCTGCACAAGATTGCCGGATGCATGCTTGCGGCGGAAGATAACCACTGAAGGATTATTTGATGTAAATACTTCAGTCGATGTCGCTGCATGAAGTGATGCTAAAGATTTGCGTGCGGTAATCAGAGAGCGAATAGCCTTATCTACTTGACCTTCAACTCCCTTCCCTTTTTCGGCGCTCTTTGCAAGAGACCAATCCATTTCAGGGCGATGAATCCACCGATTGTCTTCGGCCTTCGAAGGGTTCTTCAGAAAGCTCATGTCATTGAGCATGCCGAGTTCATCACCCATATAAAGAAGCGGCAGGCCACCAAAGCCAAAGACCATTGCGTATGCGCACTTCAAGCGATCGATAGCAGTCTGCAGAGCAGGTGCATCCTTCTTCTCTATTGCAGCTTGAATACCAATCAAGCTTGCGGCGCTCCCTGATGTTCGGCGATCGCCTGTTGTTGGATTTGATTGGAAGTGAACGCCGCGAGCGAAGGAACCTTCGAATTCATTGGCATAGAACTCTGCAAGGAAGCTGCGATGGGCATATGGATTAATGCCAAGTTCACTTGCATCAGCATCATCGATTGCCCAGCCAATGTCATCGTGGCAGCGCAGATAGGTAGCCCAGCCGGAAGTTGTCGGAACCGGGGCAAACTTTGAGAGTGCATGTGCCATCAATCGGCCATCACGTGATGCAAGTGCAGACCAGATCTGCACCATCAGGCTGTTGTGGTAGGCGATATCAGAAACTTTTCCTGCATGGTCGCCTTGCCCAAGGTAATGAACAACATCCTTCGGTCCAACGATCGCTTCAGCTTTAAAAATCAGTGATGGGGTTGAGATATGAGCCGCAGCACGAAGCGCTTGTGTAATTGCATGGACTTCAGGTTGGTTTTGACTGTCGGGACCAAGGCGTTTCCAAATAAATGCAATTGCATCCAAGCGCACGCAGTCGGTTCCTTGATTAGCGAGGTAGCCGATGATGTCGACGTATTCGAGGAAGACATCGGGGTTGGACCAATTTACATCCCATTGGTAATCATTAAATGTAGTCCAGACCCATGCCTTCAACTCTTCATTAAAGGTGAAGTTACCTGGCGCAAATGTTGGAAAAATCTCTGGCAGAGTCTTCTCGAATTGATCTGGAATTATGCGGTCATCATAGGCGTAGAAGTAGTTGCGATACTTCTTATCTCCGGCCTTTGCCTTCTCTGCCCACTCGTGTTCTTTTGCAACATGGTTAAGAACTAAATCGAGGGTGAGTGAAATCCCTGATTCGTGCAGTTCTGATGAGAGCTTCGATAAATCTTTCATCGATCCTAAATCTTTTCGCACTGTCCGGTAATCCATCACCGCGTAACCACCATCGTTGGGTGATGGCCGCGGGGTAAGAAGTGGCATCAAGTGCAGGTATGTAATTCCTAGATTTTCTAAGTAGTCGATCTTCTTTCGAATCCCATTCAGGTCACCAGCAAATAAATCTGCATAAGCGACATAACCCACGGCATCCGGTGATTGAAACCAATCGGGGGCGAGGATGCGTGACTGATCGCGGTCACGTAATTCTTGAGCGCGAGCTGCAAAGATCCCAGCGATGACATCGACAATCTTCTCCATGGTCGATGCAGCTGGATAGACCGCGGCCAGGCCGTCATAGAGGTCTTCGGCCCATCGGTCATAACGAAGCAAGAGATCGGCAAGATCAGGATCGCTCTTAAGGCTGCTAGCGAGCCTCTTACGGGCAGCATCGATGGTCTTCTGGCGCGTGCTCATAATGTGTGAGCCTAGTTAGGCAGGGAGCGGCATGGAAGGGCGATGAGAGTTTTGTAACCCAATTGAAACCAATTTTCAGAATTGTTCAGTGACTAAACTGCACCTATGACTCTGCTCCATGCACTCGACCTCTTGTCGACATTTGTCTTTGCTCTTGTCGGTGCCCGAGTCGCAGCAGATCGTGGCCTGGATTATGGAGGTATT
>JBJTNB010000003.1:0-5660 GCA_046073845.1 Micrococcales bacterium | reverse complement strand
GCACGCAGCGCGCATCATGCCGTTGAATCAGATTCCTGAGCACCAGCGCGAAGCGGCTCTCGACTTGGTTTACGACCGACGTCAATACGACGAAAGCGGGCATGTAACTTTCGACCCGCTTGCCAAGTACCTAGATGTATTTGCCGGCGTCGATACCACCACTGCGAAACAAAACCGAGCAGCCGAGCTAGCAGCTCTGCCAATTGACCAAAGACTTCAGCGCCGAATTATCGATGGCGAAAAGAAAGGCATCGAGGCAGACCTCGACGAGGCTCTTGGTACATCGAGTGCGCTCGAGATCATCAATGATCAACTGCTAAAGGGTATGCAGACGGTTGGCGAACTCTTTGGTAGCGGCGAGATGCAGCTGCCTTTCGTTTTGCAATCTGCCGAAACCATGAAGACCGCTGTTGCCTATCTCGAGCCACATATCGAGAAAACCGATGACGTTGGAAAGGGCAAGATTCTGCTGGCCACCGTGCGCGGCGACGTGCACGATATCGGTAAAAATCTCGTCGACATCATCTTGAGCAATAACGGCTTCGAAACTGTCAACATTGGCATCAAGCAGTCAATCAACGACATCTTGAAGGCCGCCGAAGAACACAATGTAGACGTCATAGGCATGAGTGGGTTGCTGGTCAAGTCCACCCAAGTGATGAAAGAAAACCTCGAAGAAATGAACTTGCGTGGCGTGGCATCTCGCTGGCCGGTCATCCTTGGCGGGGCGGCTCTGACCCGTTCATTCGTCGAGCAAGACCTTGCTGAAATCTTTGATGGCGAGGTTCGATACGCGCGCGACGCATTCGAAGGTTTGAAACTCATGGATGCGTTAGTTCGCATCAAACGGGGCGAGGCAGTTGAGTTGCCTCAACGTAAGAAACGACTAACCGCACCACACAGCCTGCTCGTGCGCACAGAACCAGACCTAATCCCTGACCGCTCCGACGTGGCAGCCGACAATGAGGTGCCGGCACCGCCATTCTGGGGCAGCCGCATCGTCAAGGGCGTGGCTCTGCGTGAATTCTCGAGCTTCCTTGACGAGCGTGCACTCTTCTTGGGCCAGTGGGGGCTAAAACCCGGTCGTGGTGACGATGGTAAGAGCTACGAACAGCTGGTCGAAGAAGAAGGTCGCCCACGGCTTCGCTACTGGCTAGAGCGCATCGCCACCGAAAACATTCTTGAACCAGCTGTGGTTTACGGCTACTTCCCGGCTGTGAGCGAAGGCAACGAAACGATCGTGCTCAACCATGAAGACCGCCATGGTCAACCAGCCGGAACCGAGCGCCTTCGTTTTGATTTTCCAAGACAGGCTCGCGATCGCCATCTCTGCCTAAGTGACTTCATTCGAAATCGCGAAACCAGCCAGGTTGACGTTCTGCCTTTCCAGCTCGTAACGATGGGTGCTCGACTTACCGAGTTCGCAAATGAGCTCTATGCCAAAGGCGAATTCCGCGAATACATCGAAATTCATGGCCTAGGTGTTCAACTCACCGAAGCCCTTGCCGAATTTTGGCACGCACGCATCCGTGAAGAATTGGGATTTGCGAACGAGGAACCCGCCAACGTTGACGGCTTATTCAAGCTTGAATACCGCGGTGCGCGTTTCAGCTTCGGGTACCCAGCTTGCCCAAACATGGAAGATCGCCACAAGATTGTTGAGCTACTGCAACCGGAGCGCATCGGTGTAACCCTCAGCGAAGAGTTGCAGATGCACCCTGAGCAAACCACAGATGCCATCGTGATGCATCACCCAGAAGCGAAATACTTTTCAGTATGACCAAGCTTCCGCAGGCAAAACTCGCTGCTCTCGCAAAATCTCGAGGTGAGCGCCGCGAAGTCATCATTGGCAAAGAGAAGACCGTGTATTGGTTTTACCCGGCCAGCGCTAAGAAATCACAGGGCTCGGTCATTTTCATCCACGGATACCGCGGCAATCACCACGGTCTCGAGGCGATTGCCGGTGCAATTACTCACTTAGATGTCTACATTCCAGATTTGCCAGGTTTCGGTGAGTCCGAGGCTTTCGTGGCAGCTCACAGCATCGAGCACTACGCCCTTTGGACAGCCGGTTTCATTAAATCTCTTCGCCTCAAACAGAAACCGCACCTGCTTGGACACTCATTTGGCAGCATTGTCGTTTCATGCTACGCGGCTGGTCACGCTGAAATTGCCAGCTTGATTCTCGAAAACCCGGTGTCGGCCCCGGCCCTTAAAGGCCCAAAGGCGGCCACCACGCTGGTTGCCAAGGCATTCTTTGCTCTTGCGGCTTTGTTACCAGAGAAGGCCGGCGACTCAATCCTGAAGTCCTGGCCAATGGTTCGTGGCATGAGCATCATTATGACTAAATCGCGACTCGGCGAACTTCGAAAGTGGATCCACGCCCAACATGATGAGAACTTCAATGACTATGCCAGTCGCAGGGTAGCGCTTGAAGGCTACTCGGCTTCGATTTCGAACTGCGTCAGCGACTATGCGAATGCATTCAAAGTGCCGGTCCTGGCCCTAGCTGCCTCGCGCGACGACATCACCAGCATCAAACAACAGCAAGAGATGTTTGCACTTATTGAGACGCGTGCCGAATTACTGATCTTCGAAGGAGTGGGGCACCTTACCCACTACGAGATTCCAGAAGAAATCGCAGCAGCCATTGAAAAATGGACGGCTAGCTTTGACTAAGCGACTAATCAATGGTGCGGTGCTTTACTTCGATGCTCGCTACATTCGGGTTGGCCAACACGATGGAATCTCGCGATTTTCCGCAGGGTTACTAACCGCGCTTTTCGAAACGCATCAAGTAATTGCAATCATCAGCGACGATCGCCAGCTAGCGCACCTGCCAGCTGGTATCAAATTTGAAAAACTCAACGACCCAACTGATGCAATCGCCGAGCTTTCAGTGGCACGCAAGTTGAACGCGCTTGGTGCAAAACTCGTCTACAGCCCCATGCAAACAATGGGTATTGCCGGGCGAAAATTCAAGGTCGCCCTAACTCTGCACGATCTCATCTACTACCGCCACAAGACTCCACCGGCCAGCTTCAACTGGGCAATCAAACTGGGATGGCGCATATTCCACCTGACCTACATGCCGCAAAGGCTGTTACTTAATCGCGCAGATGCAGTGGTCACAGTTTCTGAAACCACCAAGTCGCTGATGAAACTTCATCGACTCACAAAAAAGCCAATCCGTGTTGTCTACAACGCCGGCTCGAGCCAAACAGTGACCCATGCGCGCAATGCGCCTGCAACTAAGGCTCTGGTTTACATGGGTTCCTTTATGGCTTACAAAAACGTTGAGACCTTGGTGAGAGCCTTGCCCCTTCTCGAAGGTTTCGAATTGCGCCTGCTAAGCCGCATAAGTCCAAAGCGCCGAGCAGACTTGCTCAACCTGGCAGGCGGTAATGCCCACCAGATCAGCTTCTTAGACGGTGTCACCGACAGCCAGTACGAGAATGAACTCGACAATGCCTTTGCCCTTGTTTCGGCATCACTCGATGAGGGTTTCGGAATTCCGCTGATTGAGAGCATGGAACGGGCGACGCCAGTTGTGGTGAGCGACCTCGAGATTTTCAGGGAAGTGGGCGGGAAGGCCGCACATTACTTTGAAGCCAGCAACGCAGGGGATTTCGCTGCCCAGATCAAAAGTTTGAGTGAGCCCGCCACTTGGGCCGAGGCCAGCAAGGCCAGCCTCGACCAGGCACAGAGGTTTAGTTGGCGGCAATCGGCCGACGCGTTAGTGGCCGCGCTCGAGTCGCTTTAGCCAAGCGATTCTGGTCGGTAACTCGCGATCATCCAGGTTGTACCGTCGTGCTTCAAGATATTGAGCGAGGTGTTGCCGATACGCTCGCCTTCGCCAGGCAGTTGACCGTTACTCGCAATGCGCAATAACTTGCGAATCATCGCTCCGTGACTCACGGCCAGAACCCGGGTTCCCCGATACTGGGCCAGCATACGATCGAGCATCAGATGTGCTCGGTCTCGAAGCGCGTCGAGAGTTTCTCCTTGCGGGGGAACGCCAGTTGGGTGAGCGGCTTTCCACTCAGGGTAGGTGAGTCCTTCGGCCTCCCCAAATGATCTTTCGAGCAGCAGGTCTTCGATAGCAATTTCGGGTATGCCGATGTGGCCAGCAACAATTTCGGCCGTCACCCTCGCACGACTCAATGGAGACGAGCAGACGAAGTCCCAGTCGGCACGATTTAATTTGCGACCAGCTGCATCGGCCTGAGAAAGCCCGGTTGCATTCAACGGAATGTCTGTGACTCCCTGGAGTCGCAGATCAATGTTCCAATCAGTTTGTCCATGGCGCAGTAGACCAAGGGTTGTTTCAGTCAATCAAAAGCCTCTCAAGTGACAGGGATGTCCCTGCCGATATGCGAATTGTCGCAAGTTCGTCGGCCTTCGTCGGCCCTAGGTTCACGATAACAATTGGCTTGGCAGATTTGTGCGCACTTCGGGCGAAGCGCAGACCCGAGTTCACGGTCAATGAAGTACCAGCAATCAGCAAGGCATCGGAACGCTCTAAAGCCTCGGCTGCCGCTAACGCTCGAGCAGTCGGCACGTTCTCGCCGAAGAAAACGACATCTGGTTTCAAAATGCCACCGCATACCGGGCAATCGGGCACTACGAAATCGGCAGTTACCTCGATTTCGGCATCGCCATCGGGTGAAAATTCAATTGCGACATCCTTTTTGACCAAAGGGTTCAAGCCCGCGAGCAGCACATCCATGTCGCGTCGGTCAAGCAACTTCTGGCAGCCTGTGCAAATCACTCGATCTAGCCGCCCGTGCAGATCGATCACCTTGCGTGAACCAGCGGCTTGGTGCAAACCATCGACGTTTTGAGTCACTAGTTGCTCAATTCGGTTGGCAGCTTTGGCAATGGCAATGTGCCCGCCATTTGGTTTGGCTTGGTCAATTCGGCTGAAACCCACAAAGCTTCGTGCCCAGTAACGCTGCCTAGCCGCGGCCGAACCCATGAAAGAGTCGAAAGTCATTGGGTGCCGAACAACTCGACCTTCTCCGCGATAGTCGGGAATTCCCGAATCGGTGCTAATGCCGGCTCCGGTGAGCACAAACAAAGATTTGCCGGCCAATTCAGCTCTCGCGAAGTCGATGGCATAGGCCGCAGCAGCGGTTAGCTCATTCGATGGGTTGTTCACTCGTTAAGTGTAAAAGTCCCCGCATTCACGGGGACCTCGAGTGGCAATTACTTTGAAACTTTTTGTGTCCGAAAGGGGACTTGAACCCCTACCCCCTTGCGAGGACTAGCACCTCAAGCTAGCGCGTCTACCATTCCGCCACCCGGACCGAGCAACAAGGGTCAAGATTAGCACGAACAAGTAGCCGAGTGCAGACCAAGATTTATTCGCAACCTACTTACCAATGAACAAAACGACAGGTAGTTTGACCGTATGAACCGTCAACCGCGTGAGGCCCTTGCACAATTTGTTGCAGCCCTTGAAAGACACTTCGAAGCTATGTCGATGAAGCATGGCGGATCCACGGCTGCGGTTGAACATGCTTACGAAGCGCTCAAGGATGCCTTTCTCGATTATGAAGAAGCCGTAGACGAGGCGTTCGAAGAGTGGTTACCTTTTGAACTTGCAGACAACGAAGAAGAAGCAGAGTGAACTTAGTTAGTGCCGTCATCCTTGGTTT
>JBJTNB010000002.1:0-7122 GCA_046073845.1 Micrococcales bacterium | reverse complement strand
CTTCGCGCAGCGCTTGCACGTCTTCGTCGGTGCGTAGCGGTGGGTTCACTTTGTAGATTGGGTTGTAGCCACGGGCTAACTCGTCGGTTAGCAGCAAGTGATGCGGAGTAACTTCGGCGGTTACCTTGATGCCCTGGGCCTTGGCCCAACGAACGATCTCGACCGATCCTTTGGTTGAAAGGTGGCAAATGTGGATGCGCGAATCAAGCGATTTGGCTAACAACACATCTCGAGCAATGATGCTCTCTTCGGCGACTGCTGGCCAGCCCGCTAGCCCCAACTCGGCACTGACTGCACCCGCGTTCATCTGAGCACCCTCGGTAAGACGTGGCTCCTGTGCATGCTGGGCGATGACGCCGTCGAATGCCTTGACGTATTCGAGAGCGCGACGCATCACCAGTGGGTCACTCACACACTTGCCGTCGTCGCTGAAGACTCGCACAGCGGCTGCAGAACGATTCATGCTGCCAAGCTCAGCCAACTTTTCGCCGCCGAGCCCAGTGGTTACGGCACCAATCGGAAACACATCAACGAACCCAGCGCGCTTGCCAAGCGACCACACTTGCTCAACGACCGCAGCGTTGTCGGCCACAGGGTTGGTGTTGGCCATCGCGTGAACAGCAGTGAACCCACCCTTTGCAGCTGATTGTGAGCCGGTCAACACAGTCTCGCTCTGTTCGAAGCCAGGTTCACGCAGGTGAGTGTGCAGATCGACAAAGCCAGGTAGCGCTCGCAATCCGGTGCAATCGATAACCTCATCAGCAGTCAGGTCTTTGCCTATCTCGGTGATCGTGCCGCCAACAACCTTGATGTCGACCACTTCGCCGCTTGCGAGGGTCGCATTTTTCAGAACGAATTCACTCATTGATTTGCCTCTCTTGAGAAACCAAATTGAACAGCACAGCCATGCGTACTGAAATACCGTTGGCAACCTGCCGCACGATTGCGGACTGCGGGCTATCTGCTACCGAACTGGCAATCTCAAGACCGCGATTCATCGGCCCAGGATGCATGATCACGGTCTTCTCATTTAGCTTTGCAAAACGCTCTTCGGTGAGTCCCCAGATGTTCGAATACTCGGTGGCCGACGGAAAGAAGGCACTGTTCATGCGCTCTAACTGAATGCGAAGCATCATCACGACATCTGGCTTAACTGAACCGAGCGTCTCATCGAGGTCGTAATGCTGCTGACCGAGACCACGTGGCATGAGCGTTGGTGGTGCAACCAGGTGCACTTCTGCGCCGAGAGTCTTGAGCAGGTGCAGGTTCGAACGCGCCACGCGGGAATGGGCGATGTCGCCGACTATCGCGACCTTTACGCCATCGAGATCCTTGCCTCGGGTCGAGCCGAAGCCATGTAGGCGCTCGCGCATGGTCATTGCATCAAGCAGGGCTTGAGTTGGGTGTTCGTGTGTTCCATCGCCGGCGTTAACCACTGGCACGTCTGTCCAGCCTCTCTCGGCTAGTGCTTGCGGCGCCCCAGATGCCCAGTGGCGAATTACGAAGGCATCTACTCCGCCGGCTGCCAATGTTTGCGCAGTGTCTTTGAGGCTCTCGCCTTTTGAAACGCTCGAACCTTTTGCTGAAAAGTTGATTAAGTCTGCGGAAAGTCGTTTAGCTGCAATCTCGAATGAAACCCGCGTGCGAGTTGAGTCTTCGAAGAACAGGTTAACCACGGTCTTGCCACGCAAACTTGGCAGTTTGCGAAGCCCGCGCTCGTTTACCTGTGCCATTTCATCGCTCAAGTCGAGTAGTGCGATGGCTTCGTCTCGCGAAAGGTCTCCAGCGCTTAGCAGGTGCTTCACTGTTCGATCCTCACCGAATCATCACCGTCGACGCTGGTGAGGTGCACGCGAATAACTTCATCACGGTTGGTTGGCAGATTTTTGCCCACGAAGTCGGCACGAATCGGCAGCTCGCGGTGGCCCCGATCGATAAGTACGGCAAGTCGAACTGCGCGTGGGCGACCGAATTCGCGCAGCGCATCCAAGGCAGCTCGAACCGTGCGCCCACTATTCAAAACATCGTCAACCAGCACCACGACTTTGTCGTCAAGACCACCAGCTGGGATGTTTGTGTGGGTGACCTCCCGGGTTGGTTTGCGATCAAGATCATCGCGAAACATCGTGATGTCGAGGCGGCCAAGAAAGTCTGCGGGCAGTGCGTTGCCATTGCGACGAATGATCTCTGCGATGCGTTCGGCCAGAATAACGCCACGAGTTGGAATGCCGAGAATGACTAGGTTTTCGGTGCCGTGATTGGCTTCGAGAATTTCGTGCGAGATGCGGGTAAGAGCCCGACTGATGTCATCGCTAGATAGGACGGTGCGTGAATTCACGCGCCACCTCCTTCTGCGCCTCTCTGGACGCCTTTAAAGGATTGGTACTTACTAGATACTACTAGGCCCTGGTGGCCGAAATTTTGTTCAAAAGTCCGTTTATAAAGCCCGAAGAGTCCTCGGTCGAGAATTCTTTGGCCAGCTCCACCGCTTCGTCGACTGCTACTGCGTCGGGCACATCATCGTTGAAAAGAATCTCCCAGACGGCAGCGCGCAAGATTGCTCTGTCGAGGTTCGGCATGCGGCCAATCGACCATCCATGTGCGTATGTCTCTAGGGTTTCATCGATCTCAGCCTGGTGCTGAGTGACTCCGGCAACAATTTGTTTTGCGTAATCGAAGCTTGCTGCCTGGGCAGCGGGGTCTTCGCTATGTTCGAAAGCGGTCGAGATCATTTCATCGGCTGAAGTGCCGCGCAGGTCGGCCGAAAACAGAGCGTCGATTGCCCGCTTTCGGGCTTTAGTGCGTGCGCTCAAGGGTTATTCGCTGATGCGACCGAGGTAGTCGCCGGTGCGAGTGTCGACCTTGACCTTGGTGCCCTGTTCTACGAACAACGGAACGTTGATCTGAAGACCAGTCTCAAGAGTTGCTGGCTTGTTGCCACCAGTTGAGCGGTCGCCCTGAAGGCCTGGCTCGGTGTAGGTGATCTCTAGAACGACCGAAGCAGGAAGTTCGATGTAAATAGGGTTGCCTTCGTGCAGGGCTACTACTGCCTCTTGATTCTCAAGCATGTACCCGGCTGCATCGCCCACCGTTTCTGCTGCAACGGTGAACTGGTCGTAGTTGTCGATGTCCATGAAGACAAAGCCAGTTCCATCGTTGTACAAGAAGGTCATGTTGCGCTTGTCAACGTTAGCGGTCTCGACCTTGACGCCGGCGTTGAAGGTCTTGTCGACAACCTTGCCGCTGAGGACGTTCTTGAGTTTGGTGCGAACGAAAGCTGGGCCTTTGCCCGGCTTTACGTGCTGGAACTCGATTACAGCCCAAAGCTGCCCTTCGATGTTCAGAACCATGCCGTTCTTGAGGTCATTTGAAGTTGCCATGCGAAATTAACTCGTTTCTTGGGGATTGAGTGAAGTCTGCACTAATTCTAAACGACTAGCCCAGTAAATCGAGGGCCGCTAGGTATGAACCTACGCCAAAACCCGCGATAACGCCGGTCGCGATGCCAGAAATAACTGAATTGTGTCGGAACTCTTCGCGGCTATGAGGGTTTGAGAGGTGCACTTCGATCAGCTTTAGCCCAGCCTTGGTAACCAAGGATGCCGCATCGCGGGTTGCATATGAGTAGTGAGTGAAGGCGGCTGGGTTGAGAACTACGTTGGTTTTGGTATCGACAGCCTCGTGCAGCCATTTGATTAGCTCTGCCTCGCTGTCGGTCTGACGCACTTCGGCGCTTAAGCCGAGTGAAGTTGCTTTAGTCTCGACGGCCTTGGTGAGCTCGTTGAAATCAGCCGTGCCATAGATTTCTGGCTCGCGCGAACCCAAGCGACCTAAGTTCGGACCATTTAGTACTAATACCTTCGACATGGCTACCAGATTACTCGGCGATCTCTTGATAGGCCGCGAACAGCATCTCGTTGGTTGGTGCATTCATGATGGTTGGTTTCGCCAAGTCGTCGAGCACCACAAATCGCATTGACCCACCGCGTGATTTCTTGTCGCGCTGCATGGCACCCATGAGCTTCGAAAATTCACTGGCTCGATAAGTCGTCGGTAGCCCAAGGCTCTGCAATACGCTGCGGTGACGATCAACCACGGCATCAGAGAGTCGGCCAGCGAGACGCGCAAGTTCGGCGACAAATACCATTCCAATCGAAATGGCCGCGCCGTGTCGCCATTGGTAGCGCTCGTTGAGTTCAATCGCGTGACCAAGCGTGTGCCCGTAGTTCAAGATCTCGCGGAGCCCCGCCTCTTTGAAATCTTCGCCGACGACTCGTGCCTTGATCGCGACGCAACGCTCAACAATCTCGCGAAATTCCGGCGAATTCGTGTTTGTAGCCGCTTCGAGGTTTGCTTCGATAATTTCTAGGATGCGTTCATCGGCGATGAACCCGTATTTCACAACTTCGCCAAAACCTGCAAGTAACTCATTGCGCGGCAAAGTGGCGAGGGTGTCGAGGTCGACTAGCACCTTCGCAGGGGCATGAAACACGCCAACCAAGTTCTTGCCCTCTGCAGTGTTGACGGCAGTCTTCCCTCCGATAGCTGCATCGACCATGCCGAGCAGCGTGGTTGGAACAACAACGTACTTCACGCCGCGTAACCAAGTGCCTGCAATGAAACCTGCAACGTCTGTTACGGCTCCGCCGCCGAATCCGATGATTGCATCTGAGCGAGTGAAATCGAGTTGCCCTAGCTGTGCCCAGGCGAACGCTGCAACTTCAATTCGCTTGGCGTCTTCGCCCGTTGGCACTTCGATTTGGTAAGCCTGATAGCCGGCGCTCAGAAGCGACTCGCGAATTGCGTCAGCGCTGGTTTCAAAGCCCTGCGGGTAGATCACCATAACCTTTTGCACATTGGAACCTAAGGCCGCCGGCAAGTCGCCGAGCAGGCCTCGGCCAACAACGATGTCGTAGCCGCCAGCGCCTGCCACTGAGATTGTCGTGTTAGTCATTCAGTTTGAGCCTTGTCTTTATCTCTGCGACCGAGTCTTTGATTGGTGTTCCAGAACAGTCGATTTGAAAATCGCAGTTGGCCTCGTAAATTGGCTTGCGCTTTTCGTAGATGGCGCGCCAGTCATTTAGGCCGTCCTTCAGCAGCGGTCTATTGCCTTGACTAATGCGCTTGCCCATGTGAGTTCCGTCGGTCGACAGGTAAACCACCGATACGGCCTTCAGGCGCTGTTGAGTGGCTGCACTCAGGATCGCGCCGCCACCGGTAGCCACAACACCTGGTTCGGCAATCGCTTCGGCAATAATGTCTTCTTCGTGAGCTCGAAATGCTTCTTCGCCGTGTGATGCAAAGTAAGCCGTGATTTCACCGAAACGCTTCACGAACATCGCATCTGTGTCACGAAACGGAACATTGAGATTGGCAGCCAATTTCTTGCCGATTGTGGTTTTGCCAACACCCATGGGCCCAATCAAAACGATTACGTTAGAGCCGATCACAGCTACTCGCCTTTTGCGATGTGCGATTTCAACACTGCAGGGATGCTCGCCAAGTAGCTTTCGATGTTGCGCTTGGTCTCAGAGACAGAGTCGCCACCGAACTTCTCGAGCACAGAGTTGGCAATCACCAGAGCGACCATTGCTTCGGCAACCACGCCTGCGGCTGGTACTGCGCAAACGTCGCTGCGCTGGTGGTGAGCAGTCGTTGCTTCGCCGGTTGACACATCGATGGTGCGAAGTGCCTTTGGCACCGTGCTGATCGGCTTCATAGCTGCGCGAACGCGGATTACCTCGCCGTTCGACATGCCACCTTCGATACCGCCTGCGCGATCAGATGTGCGCGCTACTTCTGGGCCGTCTGACACGATCTCGTCGTGGGCCATGCTGCCGCGGCGACGAGCGGTTTCGAAACCGTCTCCGATTTCAACACCCTTGATTGCCTGGATGCCCATGATGGCGGCTGACAACTGCGCGTCTAAGCGGCGGTCCCAGTGAACAAAACTGCCCAAACCTGGTGGGCAACCGTAAACGAGAGTCTCGGTGACGCCACCTAGGGTGTCGCCGTCTTTGTGAGCGTCGTCGACCTCGGCAACCATTCGAGCAGAAAGTTCGGCATCAAAGGCGCGTAGCGGGTCTGCATCAATCGCACTAATGTCACCCGGTTTTGGCAGTTCATAGTCGCGACCCTGTTCAACCGAGCCAATAGCCACAGTGTGGGTGATCAGGCGAATTCCGAATGATTCAAGAAACCGGCTGGCAACTTCGCCAAGGGCCACTCTGGCCGCCGTTTCGCGCGCGCTGGCGCGCTCAAGCACAGGGCGACTGTCGAGAAAGCCATACTTCTGCATTCCGGTGAAATCTGCATGGCCAGGGCGCGGGCGGGTAAGTGCTTCGGCGCGAGCTCCAGTTAGTTCATGCTCGATCGGGTCGGCTGACATGACTTCTTGCCATTTTGGCCACTCAGTGTTGGCAACGGTCAGCGCTACCGGGCCACCCATCGTCAAACCGTGACGCACACCGCCCGAGAACGACACCTGGTCCTCTTCGAACTTCATTCGGGCACCACGGCCATAACCGAGGCGACGTCGAGCCAAGGCGCGTTGGATATCGCTTGTGGTTACTTCGACGCCAGCAGGCAAGCCCTCAAGCACGGCAACCAATTCTGGGCCATGCGATTCACCTGCGGTAATCCAACGAAGCATTTGTCTATTCTGCCACGAAGGTCAGTTTGAAGCCTAGAGCAGTCCGACTGAATCTCTCATCGCGTGCAAGACCGCAGCTTCGTTAAACAACTCGTCTGCAGAATCTTGCCCCGAGAAAAGTCGAATCTGCGCGATTGCCTGCCATAGCAGCATTTCGATTCCCGAAATCACTGGTAGGCCTTTGGCTGACCAGACCGAAGCCGCCTTCGAGGGCCAAGGCTCATAGGCAACATCGAACAGAACGCCCCTTGGTTTGCGAAAAAGGCTCTTCGAGAGTTTCTGAGCGTATTCGTCGAGCGCACCAGCGGGAAGGGTTGAAACGACTAAGTCAGCACGAGACATCGCAGTAACGATGTTCTGCGTGGTTTGGGTTTCGATTTTGAAAGCATGTAGGGCGAAATTTCGAAGCTTTGCCAAAGGTTCGCGCCGACGCGCGGCAATAGTGAACTTCGCCGTTGGGTAGAGTCGGC
>JBJTNB010000001.1:0-7400 GCA_046073845.1 Micrococcales bacterium | reverse complement strand
CAAACCAAAGGTTTGAGAATGAATTTGAAAACCCAGTTGGGTAATTCGAAGCGCTCGAGCCAAAGCTCAAATTTGGTGGCTTCGCGTTTGCGTCTAGTCCTCGCCAATGTCTTCATTCCATAGAGTCGGGTTCTGCTCTATGAAGTCTGCCATCAGTTTGATCAGGCCTGGGTCGTTCATCACGTGCAACTCTGCACCGTGTTCGGCGACCCAATCCTGGCCGCCCATAAAGTTTTTGTCATCGCCTACGAGCACTCGACCGATGCCGAATTGGCGAATCAGGCCGCTGCAATACCAGCAAGGCGAAAGGCTGGTGGCAAGGGTGACCTTGCGGTAACTGCGCTGGCGACCGGCATTACGAAACGCGCTTGTTTCGCCGTGCATCGATGCGTCGCCCTCTTGAACGCGCAGATTGTGGCCGCTGCCAAGCAGCCGACCCTCTTCATCAAAGAGGGCAGCACCGATAGGGATGCCGCCCTCTTTGAGTCCGAGGTGAGCCTCGGCGATGGCTACAGAAAGCTTCTCTTCGTCGGTCGCGAAGACCTGACCTTTTTCGAAGTTCTCTGGATAGCTAGCCATCGCCGGGTTCCTTTGGTTCTTTACTTCTTGGTGGTCTTGAGTGCCTTTGCAAGCACGTAGTACAAGACACCAGCGATAACGAAGCCGACAATCGCAGTTGCGTCTCCACCGGTGATGATCTTTACGCCATCAGCCATGTAGAAGTTGTCTGCGAACGCACCCGAGGTTGCGAGTGGCGCGATGTAGGCAGGGTACTGGTTAGCGAAGAAGTAGATCGAGGTGACGGTTGCAACGACGAAGGCGATTGGGCCTGCGAGGTTTTCCTTGCCACTGAGAGCAACTTCGCCAAGGTTCTGGCCACGACGTAGGAACCAGTCAACAAGGATGATTGCCACCCAAGGTGCGACCCAGTACGAAACGACGAGCAAGAAGCTCTCAAGGCTCTTACCGAGACCGGTTGGGTCTAGAACAGCTGCGTCAAACGCAACCAGACCGCCGACGATACCCGCGAGAGCAACCATGATTGCACGACGAGTGTTGAAGCCGAGCTTGAAGCCCATCGACAAGAACGACATTGCGCCTGAGTAGACGTTTAGAACGTTAGCTGAGACCGAACCAACAGCGATGGCCAAAAGGGTTAGAGCTGCTAGGTAGTCGTTACCGATCAGGCCGGTGAAACCCTTGGTTGGGTTGTCGGTGATTCCGATAGCCGAGAACGCAACTGCTCCAACGACCATCAAAACCGAGGTGCTGAAGAAGTTACCCAAACCGGCAGCCAAACCAAGCGCACGCTTGTTGGTGTTTGCAGGTAGGTAGCGGGTGTAGTCAGAAGCGAATGGGGTCCAACCTGCGGTGTAACCGTATGCAGCACCTGCTGCAAGGGTGAAGCCACCGATGTTGAATGGTGCGTCTGCAGCGTGTGCGTGTCCGCCAGTAAGAACTAGCACGGTCACGATGACCCAGATGACTGCTAGACCGTACGAGCTGTAACGCTCCCAGACCTGAATCAAGTTGTGGCCAACAAATGCGATACCGATCTGAACCAACACAACAATCGCAAGCGAAGCTGCGACCGGAAGATTGGTTAGTGCGTTAAGCGCAAGTGCACCTGATACCGAGTTCACTGCGAACCAACCGATACCCGCGACGAGTGTCGACATTCCAGCAGGGATTAGGTTTCCGAGCTTTCCGAATGCGGTGCGGCCGAGAACCATCTGAGGCAATCCGGCACCAGGGCCGAAGGTGCTGAATAGTCCGTGAGTAATAGCTGCGAGTGCGTTACCGAGCACCACAGCGAGGATTGCCTGAGTTAGGTTCAAGCCGAAGAATAGAACGCCAAGGGCGCCTACATAAACGGTTGCGAACTCGAGGTTAGGTGACGACCAAACCGTAAACAAATGCCACGCTTTACCGTGACGTTCACCTGCGGAGATCGGAGCAATATCGTTTGTTTCGATTGAGGTTGCCTTCTTGGCAGAGCCTGAGGTTGTGTTAGCCATGCGTGAAAATTTACCCGACTTTCAGGTGACCAAAAGCCAACGTTCAGGCTGGCGAGGTAGGGCTCAATATTGAAGTAGTTGAAATTGAAGGGAGCATCCGTGGCTGACTGGCTAGCCCGCCGAGCCCCTTATCTTCACAGGGGCTCGGTCGATCTCGAGGCCCTCGACGAGCGCTTTCTCGAGCCGTATCTCGAGATGCTCGCCGACCCCGAGTCGATGCGCCTGACTACGACAACTCAAACCTTCACGCGCGAAAAGATTGTCGACTGGCTAAACACTCGACCATTGGCTGAGGGTCGCCTCGACTGGGCCATCTTGGATGCACGCAACGGCGAGTTCGTCGGCGAGATTGTGCTCAACGAATTTGAGTTGAAACGTCAGCAGATGGGCATGCGTATTGCCTTGCGCGGGCCGACGTATTTCAATCGCGGTTTCGGCTCAGACGCCATCGAAGCCGTGATGACTTTTGCGTTTGATCAGTTGAAGCTAAAGCGAATTGAGCTCGAAGTTTGGGTTGAAAACCCGCGCGCGATTTCGACATACGAGAAGTTCGGCTTTGTTGCCAAGCGCACTCGCAAAGAACGCGGCTTTGTTTACAAAGTCATGCACCTGACCAAGGCCGATTTTGTGAAGGCGCTTGCTGAGCGCAAGATGGCCGAGCATCTCGATTTAGAAAATTGGAAATTCGAGTTCGATAACGGCAAACGTCGTGCCGGATTGTGCAACTACGACGAGCAGAAGATTCAGCTGAGCAAATACCTGGTCGAGATTCACACCGTCGACGAGAGCCTGCAGGTGACGCTGCACGAAATCGCGCACGCCATGGCCGGGCACGAGGCCGCGCACTCCAAGGCGTGGATCAAAGTCGCCAAGTCGATTGGCTACCGAAACGAAAAGTTCACCGGCAAAGAGATCGCCGAGAAGACTGCACCTTGGGTTGGAACTTGCCCGCGCGGGCATCTGCACTTTCGCTACCGCAAGCCTGCCCAGATGGTGTCTTGCACAATTTGCGGCAAAGGCTTCAGCACGCGAAACCTAATCAGATGGACGAAACGATCAACAACATCGTGATCACGAAGCCGGCGAAGTAGTTCAGCCAGATAAACCTGCGCCAACCACGATTGGCCGTCTCGCACGTCTCGTCGGTGATGTTCAGATGAGGCGCGAGAATCGCCAGGTATGGCGCCGCCGCAACGGCAGCGAGCCCCGCCGGCCAACCAGCCGAGAGCATCAACAACCCAGCCAGAGCGTAAGCCGCGAAGGCCAGGCGAGTGGTCAGGCGAGCGCCAAGAGCGGTGGCGATTGAGCCGATGCCGGCTTCTCGATCGGCCCGAACGTCTTGCACGGCACCGAAGGCGTGCGAGGCTGCACCCCAGCAAACAAAAGCCAGCCAGCTCTGCAACAGCACAGGCTCGTCGAACCAGTGACCGGTCAAGACCACCGCGTAGAGCATTGGGTTTACGAAGTGGCTTGCCGAGGTGAACGAGTCGAGCACCGGCTTTTCTTTGAAGCGCAAGCCCTTGGCCGAATAGGCGACCACGGTGAACATCGCAAAGGTGAGCATGCCATTTGTAGCCATCGGGTTCGAACCGGCCCCGCCAACAAGGTAGAGGTAAATCAGAAATGGCAGGCAGGCGACCGCTGAGGCAATCAGCGTGATGCGGTGCATCCTTGGTGGCAGAAGCTCGCCCTCGATGCCGCCCTTGCGTGGGTTGCGCAAGTCGCTCTCGTAATCGAACACGTCGTTGATGCCGTACATCGCCAAGTTGTATGGCACCAAGAAAAACAGAGTGCCGACCACGAGCGTGAGGTCGACGCGGTGGGTTAGGTAAACGTAGGTGGCCGCGAAAGGAAACGCGGTGTTGATCCAAGAGATTGGGCGCGAAGACCAAAACAGGTGGGCCAAAACCGAACGCTGCTTGCCACTCATTTTTTGCCCAACTTTCTTGCAGCCGCCGCGACGACATCGCGAAGCAATACCAGCAGTGGCACCACTGCAATTGCGTAACCGAAATCTTCAATCGGTGCGAACAACACACGGATGCCGCTCAGGTGCGACTCGTCATACGCAACGATGCCGCTACCCACAATCAAGTTGTCGAAAACCACGGTTGCCAAAACGATGATCGCAACTGGCATGCGATCGCGACAGAGTCGTGTGGTTCGGTAGCGCAAGAAGTAGGCGATGAAAATAGGTGCGACAAAGAAGGCGTTGAGGTTCAGGTAAGTCATTTGCCCGCCTCTTCACGTTTCGCTCGTTTGCTGAACCGCAACCATCCAGCCATCGCTATTTGTGCCGAGTAAACGAACAGGGTCAAAAAGAAAAGCTCTTCGATTGGGTAGTTCGGCATCAGGTCGAAACCCAGCAGCCAATTTTGCTGACCCTCGAAGAAGATGTGCAGGGTAATGCCAAGGGTGTCCCAGAGTGAGAAAATGCCAACCGCAAGTGCAGTGACGACCACCGGCTGCCACTCAACTCGAAAGCGCGGGGTGCCGGTTTTGTAAAAGACGAAGCGTTGGCGATTGTCGATGTGAGCCAGGCCGGCCAGCGAAATCAGCAGAAGAGCCAGGTAGATGCCCGGCATTACAGCGGCCTGATCTCGTCGGTCGGGGTGGTCGAGCGGTCGCCGGCCAGGTGTTTGTAGACCAGCTCTGCACCAATCAGGCACATCGGCAGGCCGATGCCAGGCAAGGTGTTGTGGCCGGCGTAATACAGACCCTTTACCTTGCGGCTGCGGTTGCGCGGCCTAAAGAATGCACTCTGGCCAAGGGTGTGAGCCATGCCTAGCGCAGTGCCTGACCAAGCGTTCAGGTCATTCGCGAAATCGGCCGGGCCCATAACGTGACGGGTCACGATTCGCGACTTCAAATCTTCAATGCCTGCCCAGTCGGCAATCTGATCAATCACGCGGTCGGCAGCCGCCTCGAGAGCTGGGTCGCCAGCGCCACCGAGAGCAACATCTGGCGCAGCGGGAACCAGCACGAAAATGTTTTCGTGACCCCGCGGTGCGACCGACTTGTCGGTTGCAGTCGGCTTGCAAATGTAGAGCGATGCCGGGTCGGCAATTTGAGACTTGCCATCGGCCTTTTTGAAAACCTTGTCGAAGTTCTTCTTCCAGTTGTTCGAATACAACAACGTGTGGTGTTCGAGCTGCGGCAGTTTGCCCTTGACTCCCAGCATCACCAACAACGCCGATGGCCCCGGTTGTTTCTTCGCCCAATAAGAAGGGCGATAGGTCTGCCACTTCGGTTCGAGCAACTTGGTCTCAACGAATTCCAAATCGGCTGTGCCAACTACAACATCGGCTGCCACAACTTCGTCGCCAACGCGAACACCTGATGCACGGCCATCCGTGACAAGAATTTTCGAAACCGGCGATGAGGTGTGAATGCGCACGCCAGCTTCAATCGCGACCTTCTGCACTGCCTCGATGATCTTGTAGAAACCACCCTGCGGGTAGAAGACCCCAACATTCATGTCGACGTGAGTCATCAAGTGATACATGCTCGGTGTGTTGTAAGGCGAAGCCCCGAGGAACACCGCAGGAAAATCGAGAATCTTGCGCAGGCGTTCGTCGCGCACGTGTTGACCGGCAAACCCATCGAGCGATTTGAACAGGTGACCCAAGAACATTCCAGCCTTGCCGAGAAGTTCGCGATTCAGAAACGGTTTTACCGAGTCGAAGTTTGTATATAAGAAGTACTTCATGGCCAGGTCGTAGACCTCTTGGGCGCTGGCCACATAGCGACCCAGAGCCTCGCCGGCACCGGCCTCGACCGACTCGAAGACATCCATGTTTTTGCCAAGTAAGTCGTGAATCAGCAGTGGCTCGCTGGCCGCTTGCCCGGGTGCCGCCTCGAAGTAGGTCTTGTATGCCGGCTCAAGCTGCACCAATTCGAGCTGCTCGGCGGTGGTCGTGCCCATCAGGCGAAAGAACTGGTCGAAGGCATCTGGCATCAGGTACCAGCTCGGGCCGGTCTCGAAGGTGAACTTCTTGTCTTTGATTGTGTAGGCGCGGCCCCCAACGCGTTCGCGCGCCTCAAACAGGTCGACTTCGCAGCCAGCCTTCGCAAGCAGGGCCGCGGTTGCCAGGCCCGAAATGCCTCCGCCGATAACTACAACTTTCATCGTGGAGTTGCTCCTAACAGTGCCTTCGCAAGCAACCAAAGTTTGCGTGGGTTCGAAACACGGATGCGCGTACTTATCAAAACCTCAGCTGGTGTCGCGGCCACTTTCGCGGTGAGATCCCCAAACAAAAATTGCGCGGCCGAAACAGCAGGGCGAACATCGCGCGGCAAAAGTGGGATCGAGTTCGCGGCAACTATTAGATCGGCCGCGATGTCATCGACCAAGAACTGTTTTTGCTCTTCGTTGAAAGTCTCAACGGTCACACCCGGAAAGTACGAGCGACCAAGCTCGGCAAAGTCTGCGTGCAGGTCGCGCAAGAAGTTGATCTTCTGAAATGCTGCACCGAGTGCCAAAGCACCAAGCTCGAGCGACTCGAGTTGCATCGGCGTGTAGTTCGATTTGCGACCGGCCAAGAACGCGCGCAAGCACATCAAGCCAACAACTTCGGCCGAACCGTAAACATACTTTTTGAACGAGGCAGGTGTGTGATTTTTCTTGGTTAGGTCCATTCGCATCGACTCAAAGAAAGGTGCAATCTCGGCGCGAGTGATTTCGACTTCATTCGCGGTCAGCGCGAAAGCGTGCACCACCAGGTTGGTCGAGAAGCCGGTCTCCATGGCGCGATAGACCTCGGCCTCGAGCAAGTCCAACTCGTTTCGCGGGTTGACCCTTTTCTTGCCAACGGCTTCGGCGGCGGCCCCATCGACAATCTCGTCGGCCACACGAACTAGGGCATAGACATCCTTGATGTGGCTGCGCACGCCAGCCCTAAGTAGATTCGTGGCCAGCCCGAACGAGGTCGAATAGTCGGCAATGACAGTGCGGGCGCTGTGCCTAGCGGCTTGGCTGTAGAGCTCGAGCGATCCCACGTTGTCCTTTTGTTATCTGCAGTTCTGCTAACTAAGCCTAAGTCGCGAGGTCCAGCGGCCAAAAGGCTTTTAGAGCCAGTCGCGCTTCTTGAAAACGAAGTAGAGCACCGCACTTCCAACCAGGATGATCGCGGTTGACGCGTAAAAACCTTCGACCGAGCCATAACCCGGATACGGCACGTTTTGCCCATAGAAACCGGTGATCGCAGTCGGCACAGCGATGATTGCAGCCCACGATGTCACCTTCTTCATGACTAGGTTCATGCGATTGCCCTGAATGGTTAGGTTGGTCTCGAGCAACGAGGTGACCAAGTCGCGAAGTGAGTCGGTCCAATCCGCGGCGCGCATGATGTGGTCGTAGACATCCTGGTAGTAGGCCATCAT